>CAJWTS010000001.1 GCA_913047795.1 uncultured Verrucomicrobiota bacterium
GCTTTTATAAGAGGTGGTTTCTCGGTGCTCGGGGGGTGCGGTGACCTCGGCCTGACCCTTTTCGGAGAACAGGCCGAGCGAATCGATTGCATCATACTCGACATGAGTATGCCGGGAATAGCTGGCCGCGAGGTCTTACAGGAAATCCGGCTGATGCGATCGGACGTGCGCGTGCTCATCTCAAGTGGTTACGACGAGGACGACGTGACGGCCGGCATCGCGTCGTCCGACATCGCCGGCTTCATCCAGAAGCCATATCAGATCGAGACGCTCGCCGAGATCATGGAGGGCGTCTTTGCCGGGTCGGGCTAGCCTGCAGCTTGTGCAGGGCAGGTATGCGTGGGGGAAAGGGTCACATCAGGACGTCTCCACGCTTCAACAGTAACCACGTCGATAAACCAAGGAGGGGGAGTGCCTTGAGCGTCGCAGCTACCTCCACGGGAGACGTTGCTGATGTAAATCTATGACTACGATAAACCTCTACGCGCGGGTTGTCAAGGAGCGGGGCGGGAAAAGAGATGGTCAATGTGTCCGGTGCGCGAGCACGTTCTTGAGCGACTCGATTACTTTTGCGCCTTCGCGGCGCGACAACCGCCCGAGGTTGTTCTCGCCGTAGTACTTCACTAAAAAATTTGGCAGATGTGCGGCATCCCAGGCGAGTCGTCCGGCGAGTGCGCGCACAAAAGCGCATTGGCGATCCGTGATGGAACCGGGGCCCCGTTGATTACGGCGCATTTGATGCATGTGATTGATAACGCGGCGGAATCCCAGCGTATCGAGGTCGGCGGCGGAGCGAACGTTCGCCGTCCGCATCAGTAGGGCCCGATAAATCCGATCACTAAGCTTAAGCTCGCGCTTCAGAATGTGGATCAGGGCCAACTGTTTTCGATAAAGATCGGTTCGTAAACGGGGGTCCATATCATTCTCCGTATCCACGTTGAATGATAACAGAATCCCGCGGAAATACAATTCAGAATGGCGCTGATTCATCCGCCGGCGGCATGGGGCGAGCAAGATGATGGCGCGTCCGTTCGCACCAGTCATGCGGCAGCAGACGCAGGGATTAACCGGATCGATACAGCTGCGATATATGGCCTGGGGCATACCGAGGAGGCCTGGGCGGCGATCGGCAGTGGCCGGCAGCCGATTCAGGGTTTGCAGAGGGTCCCGGCCGCGCGCGTTGCGCCTGAACCGGGGCGGCGCATGATTCGGCTCGCCACGATTCAGATGGCATGGCGTCGGAGCTTGTCGCGCGCCGACGTTCGTGTCAGGCTTGACGGCGGTACAAGGGAATGACTGACCCTATCGACATTGGATCGCTCTTGCGCGGTTGGGACTACGATCCCGACAAGAACGTCCGCGCACTACGCCTGGGCGATGGCCGCGAGATCATACAGGTCCGGCTGCCTTCCGGCATCGAACAGTACGAGATGGATGGGCGCCCCGACGGCAATCGCCCGTACGAGATGGATTCGGCGCTGGACTACTTCCTTTCGCGGCTGGCCGAAGCGCGGCGCAATGACATGGAAGATCGGTTCCAGTTGAGCGAGAAGGACTGCTCAGAACTTTTCGAGGAGGGCGTACTCTTCTACTACCGTTACCTGCATCTCTTCGAGTTGGAAGATTGGCCGCGCATGCTGCGTGATACCTCGCGCAACATGCGCCTATTCGATTTCATCCGGGATTTTGCCGAGCGCGAAGAGGATCAACAGCATCTCGAGCAGTGGCGGCCCTATATCGTCCGCATGCGCGCCATCGCGGCGGCGATGGTGGAGATCAATGGACGGCACCATGCGCGTGCGGCGGCCATCGTCGAGGATGCGATTGTCGCGATCGAAGCGTTGCCCACGATCGAGCATGCCGGATTCAACTTTGAGCGGCAACGTTCGCTGAATGCGCTCGGCGAGATGGCCACCCATATTGATGAAACCCGCCCCCTGGAGCCCGTGGATCGACTGGCGCGAGAAATGGATGCGGCGATTGCCGCGGAACGGTTCGAGGAGGCTGCCGAGTTGCGCGACCGCATCTCGCTGCTGGGCAACGAAGGTGCCTGATTACTCCTTGATGACGTAGGTATACGGTACCTTGCCGGCGTCAAGGCGCTCCATCAGGGCATCCACGGATCGCGCGGAAACCGAAGCAATATGCCATGCCTGTGTGCCGGCCTGCGTGTCAACAGCGATATAACAGCGCACCACGTTGTGGCGGCGGTACATGTTCCAGATCGAGATGCTGCCCGCCGTGAGTGCGGCGTCGACGTCCGTCGGCAGCGTATAGGGGACCGGGCTGTTGGTCGCATTCCTGCAGCCGCTCGCCGCCGCCGTCAGCAGGCCCAGCGTCAGGATCAGGAGCAGTCGGTGGATTCTGCAATGCATGCTTGTCGGTCTTTCGGTCCAGAAGACGGGGTGCAGCGTACCCCGAGTACCGCGAACGCGCCAGTCGTTTTTCTGATCGGATTTCTGCGAGAACAACGCGTGCATGCGGGCTAGAGCATTCGGCCGCCGCGCGCGCCGGTCAGTTTCGTGCCGTCGAGGGTGTGCACGCCGTTGACGATGACATGTTCAATCCCGACCGCGAGTTGGTGCGGTGCGGCGTAATCGGCGCGATCCTCGATGGTCGCGGGATTCAGCACGACGACGTCCGCGGCCTGGCCCCGCGCGAGCATGCCACGCCCTTCCAGCCGAAACTGTTCGGCCGGCAGGGAGGTCATCTTGCGCACGGCCTCGGGGAAGGGCACGGTCTTGCCGTCGAGCGCGGCCCGCGCGAATTTTGCGAGGCTGCCGTAGGCGCGCGGGTGTGGGTGGTCTTTGCAGAGCGGTCCGTGTGGCACGCGCAGCGATGCATCGCTGCCGAACATGACAAAAGGTTCAGCTAGAATCTTCCACATATTCTCCTCGCTCATGCCGAAGAAGAAGGCGGTGGTTCCGAGTTCGTCGGACTCGGTCAGGTGCAACACCGCATCGACGGGCTCGAGGTCGAGCGCCGCGGCCACATCGGTTAGCCACTGCCCCGTGAAGCGCGCGTTGTCCGGATGGATAGTCGATCCGATGCGCACGGTTCCCCAGTAATCGTCCGCCCGTTCGCGCAACATTTCTTCGCGCAGTTTCGCGCGTTGTCCGTGGTCGCGCAGGCAGGCCAGGGCCGTATCGCGGCCGCCGTCAAAAACCCAGTCTGGAAAGAGCACGTCGAGGTCCGTGTTCGAGGCCGTGTACGGGTAACGATCCGCGGCCGCCTCCAGCCCTTCATCGCGCGCGTCCCGAATCATCTGTAGCGCATCATCAACGAGGTGCCAGTTTTTCTTTCCGGTGGCCTTCAGATGCGAAACCTGCACTCGGCAACCGGCGGCGCGCCCGACATGGAGCGTCTCATCGATCGCTTCCAGCAGGCGGCTAGCCTCGCTCCGCATATGCGAAGTGTAGATGCCGTCCACTTCAGCAACAACCTTGGCCAGTTCGATCACTTCGTCCGCGGGCGCGAATAGCCCGGGCAGGTAGACGAGCCCGGTGCTGAAGCCGCGACCGCCCTCGGCGAGGGACTCGCGCAGGCGGTGCTTCATCAGGGCAAGCTCGTCGGCCGTCGCCGGCCGGTTGTCGTAGCCCATCGCGCCGGCGCGCAGCGTATTGTGCCCGATCAATAAAAAGACGTTTGGGGCCGGCCGCGCGGCCTCGAGATATTTGCGGTATTCCGCAACCGTTTGCCAACGGCCGGGATAGGTCTTGTCTTGCCAGTCCGAGGGCATGCGGTACGCGCCATACAGGGGCGCACCGGACGCGCCGCAATTGCCCACAACCTCGGTCGTAATGCCCTGGTAGATCTTACTGTGCGCGGAAGGCTCGATGATGAGATAGGTGTCCGAGTGCGAGTGCGCATCGATGAACCCGGGGCAGACGTAGCGGTCTGTGGCGTCAAGGGTCTGTCGCGATTCAGCGGCACCCAGGTCGCCCATGTCGGCGATGCGATCAGCCGTGATCCCAATATCGATACGTCGCGGCATACCGCCCGTGCCGTCGAAGACATCACCGCCGAGTATCTTCAGGTCGAACATAGGTGACGCGCGCGGGCCGATTGCCGTGAGGAGAGGGACTCAGGGCCGGTCATTTTACGCCGATGATGTAGGCGAGCCAGCCCTCTTCGTTCTCGAAAGCGTCTTTGCGGCGAAACGTGCCGTCGTCGTCGCCATCGTTGTTCCAGCCGTGGGTATAGAAATGCGACTCCTTGAAGCCGGCTTCGGCGAGCAGTTCACGCAATTCGGGAACGGTCCAGAGGCGCCAGTCGTAAGTGAATGCGCGGGAGATTCGTGTGCCGTCGCGGAAGCTAAAGTGGATATGACACAGGATTTCGTTCGTCACAGGGTTGTAGCGCGCCTGTTCCCACTCGTAGGTGAAATTCGGCACTTTGCGCCCTGTCGGATCGTGCTCGTCATCGATGATCGTGCCGTCTTCGTGCGTATCCGGCGCGCCCGTTCCGCCGAACATGTCGAGCACCAGGACCCCGTCGCGTTTCAACGCGCGTCGCGCGCACCGGAAGTACGAGCGCAGCGCAGCGCGTGACTTGAAAATGAAGTACGAAAAATTGAACGCGGCCAGGACATCGACCGGCGGCGTTTTTGTCTCCATTACGTCGCCACGTATGAGTTGCATGCGTTCGGTCGCCGAGTTCAGGTGCACCATGTGATTGCGGCGACACCAGTCAAGCGTGGTCCCGTCCAGGTCGATTCCCCAGGCAACATTCTCACGGCTTTTTTGAACCCATGCACACGAAAGCTTTGCCGTGCCGCAGAAATCCTCGCGCAGCGAATGCGCCGCGCGGCCGCGTAGTCGGCGAAAGCGTTTCCGGATAAAATCGATATCCGCATCTACGGATTGCACGGACGCCTCGTACAGCATGTGTGGATCAGCGGTCTTTGCGGTTAACCGCGAACGCTTTTTTTTGGGCGTCTTTTTCGGCATGTCATCTCCTCCGCGCGTTTCTACGGTAAGCGGGCTCCAATGCACATCAACATCGCGGCGAATTCAAGCCCGAAAGCATTGAATGTACCTGTGCCCGGAAACCCGCGCAGGCACATTCGGTGCTTGTCGGCCATCGGCGGACTAGTCCATAATACGCGCCATGTTTGGGGAGCGTATCAGAAGGGCACGGGCGGCGGCGTTAGTCTGTGCGTTGCTCATCTGGCCGACGTTCGTGACGGGCGAGAGCACGATCAACGAGACGAACAAGGCTGCCTATGGCGCCAACGTTGGGTGGATCAATTGGGCGGCGGATCTCACCAATGGCGCGGTCGTCGGGCAATATTTCTGTACCGGTTACGTGTATGGCGCGAATGTCGGGTGGATTCATCTCGGCGACACCCCGACGAACATGTGTGCCTACATCAACGACTCCGCTGCGGACTATGGGGTCAACATCGTCAGCGGAAAGTGCCTGCGCGGGTTCGCCTGGGCCGCCAACGTCGGCTGGCTCAAGTTCGAGACGACCGGCGATCCGAAGATCGACCTGGTGTCTGGCGTGCTATCCGGATTTGCGTATGGTGCGAACATCGGCTGGATCAGCCTGAGCAACCAGCAGTCTTTTGTGCAGATCGACGAAATGGCCCCGGGTCCCGATGTGGATGCCGACGGCGTTCCGGACTACTGGGAACTCAAGTACGCAACCGCGCTGGGTAGTGTATTGGGCGGAACCAGCGACTCGGACGGCGACGGGGTCCTGGATGTCGACGAATACGGCGCCGACACCGACCCGCTGAACAGCAATGAATTTCTGCGCATAGCGTCGCTATTGCGTTCGAACGAGGTCGTGGAGTTGACACTCGACGTCACCAAATCGAGCCGGTTCTACAGTCTCGAGACGGCCGAGGCACTCAGCAATGCCATCGTCTGGACCGACAGTGGACTGGGCGTTTTTGTTCCGGATACAGGTGCGTCGACCACTCGCTCACTCGATGCGACCGGCGCCGTGCAACGCATCTTTCGCGCCGGCGCGCACATTCCGCTGGCGCCATAAGCTTCGGGCTGCGGGACGCCTCAGCTGGTGCGCATCTTCTGCCGCTGGTCTTGTTCCGGTGCGCGCAGCAGCGGCGTGGCCTTCTCCAATTCCGCTTCGAGATATTCGGCACGGACCCTGATCGTGGTCGGTTTCACGTGCGGGCTGTGCAGAAATCGCCAGATGGCACCGGGTCCGTTGGCTAGTGCGGGCTTCAATTCGAGCGCTGCGTGGTAGTCCTGCAGTGCCGCTGGATGGCGTCCGCTGCGATCATGCAGGACGCCGCGATTGGCGTATGCTTCCGCCAATTGATCGTCCTGTTCGATTGCGCGGTTCAGGCTGTTTAGCGAATCGTTCGTTCGCCCCAGGGCCATTAGCGTAAGGCCACGCGACATGTGGCTGGGCGCGTACCCGGGATTCTCGGCGATCGCGCGATCGAAAGCGTTCAATGCGTCCTTGGCCCGGCCCTTCTGCAGAAACCGATTGCCAAGCCGATACTCCGTTTCACCGGGAAAGTTCTCGACCGACACACTGCGGATCAGATAGGCGCCGAATGCGCCGAGTATGCCAAGGCCGATGACGACATGGATCAGGTCTCTGGGCCGCGGTTTCACTTCTCGCTCGGACGGCCCTGCACCGTGCTTACGCCTTTTTATGGGGGTCGTCCGCGCCGTCGCGCACCACGACGTCTCCAATGTCCTCAACCAGCGCTTCGATTTCTCTTTTCGGGACGGTCGACATCTCCATCTTGTAAGCAAGAAACCACATCATGCCGACACCAAGCGCCCACCACAGGATCTGCCAGGCCCAGATGGAGGGGATGCCAAAAATCCATGTACTCGCGTCCGCCGGGTGGCCGAAGATTGTGTTGCCCACGACCGCGCCCGGGCCGACGGCGAAGAAGAACCATACGATCGCCACGATCCAGGCCACCGGTACCAGCCTGCGCTTGCTGCTCGACAGACCCGCGGTCTCGGTCAGGTAGTTGTGGAAACCCATGCGGTGCTTGAGATCCTCCGGCTTCTGCGTGAACGCCGATACGAGCACGGCCAGGCCGAGGTTGAAGATGATGCCCCAACCGGCGGAGTGGATCGTCCAAGGCCAACGGCCCCAGGCCGTGATTCTGAACCAGTCGGTGCCGATCGATTCCGTACACGTGACGGCGATGATGCCCGCGATCAAGCCGGTGATGATTCCCTGGCGCGTCAGCCACGGCCACCAACATATCGCGATCAACGCAGGCCACATCTGAAATCCGTACGCGACCGCGAGGCCGCCGAGCAGAACCAGGGCATCCTTCGACGTCGTTGCCACCAATAGTGCCGCCACCACAATGATTCCGACACCGATGCGTCCGAAAAGCTTCTGCCGCGCGTGGCCCGCGTCCTTGTGCCAGAAATGCTTGTAGATGTCGCGCGTCAACATGCCCCCGGCGGTCGACATGTAGGCTGCTCCGGTGGATTGCATTGCCGCCAGGGCACATACGCTGAGCAGGCCGACAACCCACGGCGCGCCGGTGCTCATCAGGTTGATCAATGCCGGCACGACCATGCCCTGCTTGCCTTCGGTGTCCATCAGGTCCTGGCCCAGCCCGAGCAGGTCTTTGGCGTACCCGGCCTTCAGCATAGCGGTGTCGGCACCGATTAAATGCGCGCCCATCCCCTGAATGGCGGTGAAAATGATCAAGATGAAGCCGATCGCAGCGGAGGACGCCCAAACCTGCTGCGGCGCGAACGGCCTGGGGCTCTTGTTCGCGAAAGACCACATCGAAAACGCCGGGGCCGACTGGATGCCCATCAGGGCGAACATGTACGTCAGGCACATGATTCCGGTCCAGGCGCCGCCGGCAGCATTTGGTCCACTCGGCACAAACTGAATGACGCCGGGGATCGCGACGTAATGGCTGTGCCCCGCAGGCGTCAGCTTGGTATCGATCGCGACCAGGCCGGCGATTCCTTCATTCAGTGGACCCCATCCGCCGACCGCGTTCAGTACAATGACACCAATCGCGATGATGCCCCCGGCCAGAAGAATGCATTGCAGCGTGTCGACGTACGCGACGGCACGCAGCCCGCCCGATGCGACGTAGATAAACACGACGGCCGACAGCATCCACATGCCGACATTCACGCCCATCCAGCCGTCGGTCAACACGTTGAACAGAAAACCGGATGCCCGTAGCTGAACGCCCAGGTAGGGGATCGAGAAGAAGAGTGCGACGACCACGACCAGCACCCGCATGACATCCGAGCGAAAATAGTCGGAGAGCATTTCTCCCGGCGTCACGTATCCAAAGCGTTTACCCAGGATCCATTGCCGCTTGAGAAACATGACCCCGGTGAAGGGAATCGTAATGGCGTAGAACGAAGCATACGCGTACTGGAATCCGTCGCGGTAAAGCAATCCCGGGTGCCCCATGAAAGTCCAACCGGAAAACGATGTCGCCGTCGCAGCCAGCACGAAGACCCAGACCGGGATCTGGCGCCCGGCGATGAAGTAGTCGGACGCGGTCTTGGACCGAATCGCGCCCTTGATGCCCCAGAAGATGCAATAGATCCAATAGGCGATGACGAAAGCGAACAGCCAGTATATTTTGGGTTCCATAATTATTCGGTAGTTCCTGTCGGGTGTGTTGTCCGACGAGGGTGCCTGACGAATTGATGCACAGGGATAGCGAATAACGGTAGGCCTAGCAAGGCAATTACGGCTGCTTAGGGCTACTCCGCGGGTGAATCTGAGGATCAGTCGTTCGGCAAGAGCTCGTCCGTCAAGGCTTTCAGGCGTAGAATGAGCCGCTGATAATTGGCCGCGTTTTGCGCGTAGGCGAGCTGGGCGCGGGCTTCGTCGTCGCGGCTCTGGATCACGAAAGTCAGCTGATTACGGCCCTGTTCGTAGAGACGCAATTCCTCGGCCGTCTTTTTTGCGCCGGTCGCGATCTGGCCTGCGTTCAGATCCAGGACCGGTTCCAGTGCGCGAATTTCAGCGACCAGCGACCGCGCCGCGGCCTCGAGTTGCAGCGCGGTGTTGCGGCGCTCGGCCCGGACCTGTTGCTCTTCGAGCGCGAGTTGTTCGACGCGCGCGCGCGCGCGCGTATTGCCAATCGAATAGGTGTATGACAGCGCCACGCCGTAGGACAGGCGACTGAATTCCGTGGCGTCGCCGTTGTCCTGCGCGCCGTCTTTTGCGCCGCCGGTCAGGACGAGATCGAGTTGCGCACGCTCATCGTCATCGGCCGCGGCACGATCCTGCTGCACCTGCGCCACGCGTTGATCGACGCTGTTCAGGGCGCGCGAACGGGCCAGCAGCCGTTTGACAACCCGGTCGGCAAGCGGGGCCTTTTCGCGGCGGTAGATATCGAAGGCCGGCGAGGCATCGCCAAAGTCACGGGCCGCGATCAGTACGCCGAGTTCGGTTTGCACGGCGCCACGCCGTGCCTGCACGAGTTTCGCGTTGCGTTCCCCGACGATCACGGCATCCTCAGCGCGCAACAGGTCCACTTGTTCCACGAGATTCGCATCCAATCGCTTCTGCGCCTGCTCACGCTGTTGCTGTGCAAGCCGCAGGCGGCGCTCCGCGATTTCTTGTTTCTCGCTGAGCAGCGCCCAGTCGACAAAACGCAGGGCGACATCCCGTAGAAAGGCTTCCTGGTTCTCCATCGCACCCAGTTCCGCCTGAACGGCGGTGTAGCCCTGCAGATCATACGCGAGCCGGTCCTGGCGCCCGCCCCGGTTGCGCAGCAAGGGTTGGGTATAGCTCAGTGCGATTGTGTTTTCGAAGAAGCGCGCGGGACTGGAGATGTCCACGGCTTCCCCGGCCCCGACAGGCAGCAAGGCCAGCGGTACGTCCTGGTCCGTATAATCGTAGTCGTATGAAAGCCCCACGCGCCCGCCGGTTCGCCAATACGGCCGTTCGAGGCCGACCCCCACATGAACATTGTCCATCTCGCTCGGGGTCAGAAACTGGCGCTCGATCGGCTCATCAAATCGGTAGGCCGGCCGGGCCGCGATCGACCAATCTTCGCCGCCACGCAGCCCGTCCTGCCGTTTGCGCTCGATTTCACCCGCCAGTCGTTCGCGGACGAAGAGCGGATGGGACCCGCGGAGCGTCCGTAGATACTCGTCGAGGGTGACCGCCGGGACGGCCATGGCCAGGGCGAACTGTAAGATACACATAAGACAGAATCGCATGAAGCAGTATATGGCGCCCCTGCAGGAGGGCAAGAAAATCGCGCCGAGCGACCCCGGCCGACAGTACTTAATGTCGTTAGCGTCGCATCGTGCCCGCGCCCCGGCGTGCCTTCGTCGCGCGGCAATCGCATGCCCTTCACTGACCGCGTGCGCGTCCTTGCGACCGGTCCATCCTTCTTCGAGTGAGTGCTGCCGCATGCCAACCGGGTATCGGACCAAGCGCGCCACGACCGACGAAACCTTTTTATCATCTAGGAATTGACATTGGCCCGTTGGTTTGGGTATGGAAGCGCCTCACGCATTGATCGACCACTCCAAGCGGGGACCGCAGGTGCGGGAAGACAACCTGGGCGAGAAACGGAATAGAGAAAAACGGAGAGAAAACCCGATGAAGAAAGAAATTTACATTGTCGCCGCGGCGCTTGTGATCCAGGCCACAGGCGCGGACACAAAGGCAGACGCGATCTGGGCCGAGACGCTCTCATTTAATGGGGATCTCCGCGTGCGTCATGAATGGATCGACGCAGAGGGGAAAAAGGCGCGCCAGCGCTCGCGACTGCGTGCCCGCCTCGGCGCGGAGGCCAGGGTGAATGATACGGTCAACGTCGAATTTCGCCTGGCGAGCGGTAGCGATGACCCCACTTCCAGCAACCAGACCTTCGACGATGGATTCAGCACGAAGGACATTCGCCTCGATCGCGCGGTCGTGAGGTGGACGCCGAACGAGGGCTCCACCACATTGAGCGCAGGCAAGATGGCGCTACCGTTCGTCAGGGTTAACGACCTCGTGTGGGACGGCGACCTGAACCCGGAGGGCTTCGCCGTGACGAGGACCTTCGGCGAGGACGTCGTACTAATCCTCAACGGCGCCGCGCTGTGGGCCGAAGAACGGCCGAGCGATCACGACACGATCTTGTTCGGCGGCCAGGCAGCTGTCCAGGCTTCACGTGTCATGCTCGGCGTCAGCGTATTCGCCTGGGACAACATGGAGGGCTTTGCGCCATTGTTCGACGCGACCGATGGTTTCGGGAACAGCACCGTGGATGCAAACGCCGGCATGGTGGACGCGACGGGTGCGCCCCTGGATGAGGACCTGCGTTACGCGACCGGCTTTATGCAGATCGAAGCCCTGGCGAAGGTGACGATTGGCAACGGCGAGGTGCACGCCAACGTCATCGTCAACGACGATGCCGATAGCGAAGACACGGCCTTCCTGGTCGGATTCAAGGTCGGCAAGACGAAGGAGCCCGGCAGTGTCGCGTTGGTTTACGACTACCGCGAAGTCGAGAAGGATGCGGTCGTTGGTGTGTACAGCGATTCTGACTCATTCGGGGGAGGTACGGATGGACGTGGCCATCGCCTCAAGCTCAAGTATCAGATCAATAAGAATTGGCAGGGCAGCTTCGTGTACTATTTGCAGGAGTCCGGCGTGAGCGAGAACGCGCAGGATTACGATCGCGCCCAGGTCAATCTGATCGCCAGCTTCTAGTTGGGCCCGCGGTTTGCGGGGAGGTTTCGTGACGCACAGGCCATATGGCCAAGGAAAACAGGAGATAGAGATGAGACTGAGAAAACAGTTCCTGACAGCCTCGATGATCGTTGGCGCAAGCTTGGCGCTGAACGCGCGGGCCGACACTTATAACATCGACCCGACACACAGCCAGGTGCTCTTCAAGGTGAAGCATCTATCGATCAGCACCGTGAGCGGCCGTTTCGACACGTTCAGTGGAACGCTTGACATGGACGAGGGCGAGCCGAAGTCGCTCAAGCTCGCCGGCACCATCAACGCGGCCAGTATTAATACGAACAATAAGAAGCGTGACGATCATCTGCGCAACGAGGATTTCCTCGACGTGAAGAGTCATGCCGAGATTACTTTCGAGACGGCGAAGACGCGCGATCGTCGTCGCGGCCGCATCCGCATCTTCGGCAACTTGAAAATGCGCGGGAAGCCCCGCCCGGTTGTACTGGAAGGCACGATTAGCGACGCGGTGCAGGATCCCTGGGGCAATACAAGGATCGCGGTCAACGTCGAAGGCAAGATCGACCGAACAAAATTCGGCATCGCCTGGAACAAGGAGATGGAAACCGGTGGCCTCGTGATCGGTGAAGAGGTGACGATCGCGCTCGAGCTGGAAGCGACCCTGGTCGTGGAGGAGAAGACGGAAGAAGTGCCTGCCGAGAAAGACGAGAAGGCGGCGGCCGACACGAAGGAATGATGGTGGCCTCGCCGCCGATCACGGATGGCGCGACACGCGTTCTCGTCCGCCTGATCCGCCCGAAAAGAATGCGGCCCGCCGGATGGTGGGCATGACGTGCGTCGCACCATCAGGACGGGCCGGGAATACGGCACTCCCCGTGTCGTAAATTAGCGCGTCAAGTCGGCGCGTGGCGGCCGGCGACCGACTTGTAGAGCAGCCGGACGTCGTTTTCGCTCAATGCACGCCGATGAATCGTCAGCGTCTGGACACCGGTCGTCTGCCGGTCCGCGACAACCCAGGGTCGTCCGGCGGCCGCGATCGATGTGGACATGGTCGTTGTCCATTCCAGCGCTCCATTTACATAGAGTGACAGTGTGGTTCTCGAATCGGCACGGCGGTGCGCCACGACCGAGATGTGTTGCCATCCCCCGTCGGGTGTGCCGCCGCAAAACGAATATTCATTCAAGCGCACGTGAAAACGGCCGTCGAGGATGCCAAGCCGGATTACGACATCCCGTCCCGGGTCGTCCCATCCGATCATTTCGCGTTTGGACATGGCCGGTCCCGTGCGAACCCATGCTGCGATCGTAAAGTCGCCATCGAGCGTGGCCTGCGGCAGGTCGACGCGTTTTGTCGGCGCAGGTGCACCCGCACGCTTCTCGTCGGTCTGGGTGCCGCCGTAGCGAATCATCAGGCCCTCTTGCAATGCGTCCGGCAAGGCGGGGCCCTGTTCGTGCGGTTGCGGCCCCTTCGCTGCTGTGGCCACCCTGGTCCTCTCGTCGATCAGGGTCACGGCACGGCCGATCTCATCGCGAACGGCGACAGCATCCTTGATCGCATCCTGGCGCACGAGGCGGGCCTTCAGATCTGCAAGGTGTGCCACGTAGTCCTCGACCAGGCCGCTCAATCGTCGATCGCGAGTGCTGCGCGATTCCACGAGGGCCGCGTAGTGAATCCTGCGGGCCGGACGGAGCACGTCAGCCAAACGTTTGCCGTTGGCGGGATCGGCACCGGTCCTAATCCGCTCGGCCTCATGCCGTGCCACGAGCACGCCATCAAGGTCGCCCGCGCGGGCCCGCGCGTCCTCCAGATCCGTAAGTGCGGCGAGGTACTTGCTGAGCGACGACGCGACGTTGAGTTCGTGTGCGGCCTCGATTTTTGAGATCGCTGATTCGAAGCGGCCCTTGAGTTCATCCAGTGGAAACTGAACTTCCGTCTTGGCCCATGCTGCGAACGCGATCAGTGTCGTAAGTGAAAGGGTGACGATCACTTTCATGGTTTGTACTCCTCTATATTTTAGCCGCCGTGCGGCTGCCTCATGAATTAGCACGTTATGTGCCATCGGCGTTCTTTCGAGGTGCGCGACGGCATATCGGACAATAAAAACAGTACTTTTCGTAATCCTGACTAAATTTCAGGTGGTGGACGGATGCATACCCCCGCACACGTCTTCCCGCCTGCTGGCTACTGTAGTACCCATCCACCACCGGGAGCTCTGGCGGCCTTGTACGGGTGCCCTGTATCTGGAATAATTGTCACAACGTCATGCGTGCCAAACCGCTTCCATCATACGCGTTCGCGATTCGGGTCGCGGTCTGCATTGTGTTCAGTGGTGTGCTGCGGGCCGCTGCGGTATCGGACGGCGATACGACCAACGCTGTCATCGACGAACTTGGCGCGCCAATGGGCAGGGGCTATAACGGTGCTACGCTGATCTATTACTACGCGCGCGGAATCGTTGAATTTCAGACCGGTGCCGTGATCCGCGCGGACTTGCTTACGGACGCCGAAGCCCGGAGCCGACGGGAGCGACAGATCAGTCGACGTGTCGCTCCGCGGCAAACAGCATCGCGCGGCGTCATCATTCGGAACGACGCGCCAGCTGCTGGCGGCGCAACCGGAGGCGGCGAGCGTGCGGACCTGGAGGCGCGACTGAAGAAAGTTGAAGCCCGCCTGGCGGAATTGAATACCGGCTACGCCGCGTCGCGTACGCATTGGAAACGGCGCCAGATCAAGCGTGAGCGCGCGACACTGGCGGAGGAGAAGGAGACTCTCGAGACGCAGCTGACCGCCGCCGAGTAGTCGACTGGACGCGTCTGCGCCGGGGAGGTAGTCTGGGGGGGCATGTCTTCAATGAATCAACTCAGGCGCCGATGGGGCGTGGACAGCACACGGCGCGTGATCGTCATTCTCGTCGTCTTCTCGTTGGCGGGCTGTTCGATACTGTTCGTTAAGGACCCGGTCTATCGCCTGTTCGGCGTACCGTCGGACGCCGGCATCGCGATCAAGGTGCTGATCGCGGTCTGCATCTACCAGGTGCTGCTGCTGTTCTGGGGTACGGCTCTCGGGGAGTTTCGTTTTTTCTGGGATAAGGAGAAGAAGTTGATTCGCTGGATACTCAAGTGGTTCCGTCCGGGAACCTATGTCCGGACGGCGCGCGAACCGCGGCCCGACGACTTGTCCTGAGGAGAACCGTGGTCAATCTCTCCCGGATATGGTACCAATGTTTCGGGAGTAGCTTTGAGATGGAGCCGGTACGTCTAGCCACGATTATTCTATTCGGCGCGTTGACGGCATTTGCCGCAGAGCCCGTCGATCGCGCGAAAGAAATGCTCGCGCAGCAGCGCTATGCTGAGGCGTACGAGGCGCTGGTTATTGAATTGGACGGCGATTTTCCGGCACCGCAGGTCTTCGAAGTGGCAATCGAGGCGCTGCTCGCACAGGGCAAGGTTCTCACGGCCAACAATCTCGTCAAACGCTGGATCGATTCCTTTTCCCGGGGGGCCGATGAGTCCGGGCAGTCCCGCGCCTTCTTTCGCGGCGGCCAGACGTCGGCGTTGCTGGGCGAACGCAGAACGGCGGCGGCGCGCTACCGGCGGTTTCTCGACCTCGCCGCGGGAAAGAATGATGCCACTGCGGCGGCCCTGCATTTTGTGCTCGAGCATGATCCCACCCCGCGCGACTTCCGGCTCTATGCCGGGCTGTTCGGCGGCGACCTGGAGTTGCGCGACGTCGGTGCCCATGTTGCCACGCAGGTGATGAAGCAATCGCCTTCGGCGGCCATCGAGTTTATTGGATACCTGCTCTCCATGTACGCGTCGTCGACCGATGCCTGCGAGATATTCCCGCAGCTTCGAGCGGCGCTTGAGGCTGCAAAACTGGACGCCACGCAGCAAGGCAAGGTGAATGGCATCATGCGCGACGCGATCGCGCGGCCGAACGGCAACCGCCGTGAACTCGAAGCGTTTTACGCGGGCCTGTCGCGCTGGACCCTTGCGCCAGCCCGATTCGAACTCATGATGCAGATCCAGGCTGCTGATGAACAATCTCCCTTGTATTCGCTCGACCGCCTTCAGGCGGCTCTCGCGGCGCTTCCGGCTACCGAAACAGGCGCTGCCGCGAAGCGCGTGCTTGCTCTCGAGCCGATCTACGCGGGCCAGGCCGACCCGCATCGATATGCCGCCTTTGTTGAAATGATCCTTAGCCACGCCGTGGTTCTACAGGCGGCGGGCGACCTGCCGCCGGAGCGGGTCGCGGCCATGCTTAAAGCGTTCAAGCAGCGCGGCGGGACGCCCGAGCAGGCGGGAGAAGCCGTGGGCCGCGCCGCGGGCGGCCAGATGCTTTCCGCGACGGAGCGGAGCGAATTTATTCTGCGGCATCTTCCGGCCGACAGCGTGGTGGCCTTCGGCCTGCGCGTCGCAGACATGGCCCCCGCGAAGGCCGACGCGGCGTATCAATCCTTTGTGTCTACGTCGTCGCCGAGCGATCGCACGCGGGCGCGGTTGAAACTGTTGCCGGTCTATCATCGCGCCGGGGCCGGCGATAAGATCCTCCTCCAGATCGGCGCCTATCTCGCGGCGCTCAAAGATTTGCCGATCGCCGTGGATATGCCGAGCCTGCTTTATCTCCCCTCGGGGCTCGCGTCGACAAAGGTGGCCACGGCCGATGCCGTCGCCCTGCTCGCGGCAGCCCTGGAGCGCGACGGCCCGACCGCTTCATTGGATCAGATTCTGACGGGCATCGAAAAAGGCGGCGGGAAACAGCGAAGACTCGTTGCTCTCGTCAAAGCACCCGAATTTACGGCATTGCGTGCACGATATGATGAGGCGCTATCCAAGTCGACCGATCCGCTCGACCGCACGCGATACCTGCTCAAGACCCGTTACCCTGATAACCGAACCCGCAAGGGACGCGCGCGTAAAGACATCGCCCGCGTGACCCAGGATTTCCTGAAGGCTTACACGGGACGTGTTCCGGCGGAATCATCGCTGGCCACGAACCGGGCGGAATACGATGCCGGTTTAATCTGCGAGGCGCACCTGAACCACGTTGTGGCGGACCCGGATGCCAAGCCAACCTGGGCCCGTATCTGGGCACCGCGCCTGGGGCCCGGACGACTGTACGCGGAAGCGCTGGTGACGGCGGCGCAGGGCGGCGCGGATATGGTGCCGCTCTATCTGAATGCGATCACCAATGGCGCGGCCCCAAACGCGCGAATCCTGTGGGCCCTCTCGAATGTCGGCAAGCTCGGCATCGGGGCCGCTCCGTTCATTCCGGTGCGTGATGCCAGGTTGCACGACGTTGCCTTCCACGTCGGGCTGTTGCAGGTGAATACGGCATGGTGGCGTGATGGCGGCCCGGAGTGGTTCACCGACCTGATGTGGAGCTACGCGACGAGCGGTGCCTATCACCCCGCGGAGTGGGACCGCGTCAAGAGCTTCGCCAAGTGTCACTGGCAGTACGATCGGGCCGGACTCAAGGTGAAGGCGGATCGCGCCGTTACCGGGTTCCTTGCGGACCTCAATCGCAAAGCGGCGCACACGCGGATCACCGCGATCAATTTGTTCATCGATAATTCGCGCGAGGCGGCGGATCGACTCGTCTTGCAGCACCTGTTGCCGCTCCATCGCAATCTGACGCCCACCGGCGTACCGCGCGCCAACGCTTTCGAATATACGCAGGAGTTGTTGCGTTATTGGATTAACGACCCGCAGGCCAGTCGCGAGAAGAAAGCCGCCGCCCGCGAACTCCGCGCGATCATGACAGAGCAGGTCATCCTGGGTCTTGGCCGGCGTTCGCCGGTCAAGCTTCCTCACAATACGGCGGGGGATGCCTTGCAATGGATCGTGCAGCGTATTGACAAGAAGGCCTGGACGGATCTGAACCGCACCGTGGTGCCGTATGCCGCGTTGGTCATCAAGCGTGACCCGGCGGCGGTGCCGGCGACGGTGAAAGCCTTCATTCGGCCGGTCTTCGATAAGCTCGAGGCTGCGGGCCGCCACGAGTTGAACTACGTCATGATCAAGGCGGCGAACGGCACGGTTCCGGGGCGCGGGGAAATCGAGCGACTGCTCGCCCGCGCCGCACTCAATCTGGACGTCGTGCCGGTACCGCGCAGACACCCGTCTTATCCGCTTCATGTCGCGGCCGGCCGGGTGAAGCGTGGCGACGTCGCCGGGGCCTGGGAGGAGACCGAAAAAAGGCTGGAACTGCTGCAAGCGCATTGGAAGACGTTGAGTCGTGACTACACGGTCTGGTGCGTCGGGCAACTGCGCCGCAACCACCGCTACGAGGAGGGACTGGCGCTGGCCTTTGAGATGTTGTTGAGCGGGGAGTTGGACCCGGCTGTCTACGCGCGGGTCTCGCTCGCGAAGGGCGACATTTTCCGTGACGACCTCAATTACGATGCCGCGCGAATCGAATACAAGGCGCTGCACGACAATCCGCTCTACAACAAGACACCCGCCGGGCGCGAAGCGAAGAGCCGCCTGATTCACCTGATGATCGACACGCGCGCCTACGCCAACGCGGAGGCTGTGCTGGAGAAGATGCTCGATCTGCCCGAGCCCGTCGCCCGCGCGGAGGCGTATTTCCTGTTGGGGCGTATCGCCTTCGAGCGCGAGGAATACGAAGTCTGCCGCGAGTATCTCGAGCAGGCCCTTGCCCTTCAGCCGACGCATGCGGAAGCCATGCTGCTCGACGGCGAACTGCGGCTGTATCGTGACCGCGGGCTCGAAGAGGTCGAGATTCGGCTGGGCGAGAAGCATCTGCGAACCGTGATCGTGCCCGGCCGCGCGTTGCGCCTTGAACTGCCGGACCCCAACCTGCGCGTCGCGCGCCAGGGACGCAAGGTTCCGATCGTGGTACGTACGCGGCCGGGCGGCGATATCGAGAAGTTGGACCTGTATCCATCAACGACGGAGAAGGACACCTTTCGCGGCTTCTTGCCGACGGCGATGGATGTCGCGGCGCCCGGCAACGCACGACTCGAGATCCTCGGCGATGATGACGTGACCTACGAGATCGATGCTGCGTACCAGAAACAGTTCGGCCTCGAATACGCTCCGAAACGGATGGCGATCAAGGCGGATGCGGCGCTGATGGCCAGTGCCGGCGAGATTTTGACAAAGGAGGAAATGGAGCGGCGTCGCATGGAGCGGCGGCTGGGCGGCCGCGGCGCGCAGCGGCGCCTGATCGCTGCACGGCAGGGCACCATCGTCCGTCCGGGAAGTCCGATCTACGTGCAGGTCACCGACCTCGACCGCAACGTGAGTGCCGAGCCGGACAAGGTCTACGTCCGGCTCGAAACGTCGTCGGGGGATCGACTGCGCTACGTGATCCCTGAAGAGGGGCCGCTTGTCGGCAGGTTCCAGGAGAAAATCCCGACGGGCATCCCGTTTGCGCGTGCGGAGGCGTCCGATCATGCGGAGGGAATTGATCCAAATGTCGTGATCGCTTCGTCACGTGAAGGCTCGTGGCGCAGTCGACCCGACGGCGTGGCGCCGAAGTGGTTGATGGTCGACACGATGACCTCGCATGAGGTCAAGACGGCCTCGATTCGCATGCCGCAGCCAGAGCAGGTAACCGGCTTGTCGCTGCAGGCCGGCCTGAGCGGAGCGATGATGACGATCGCGACACTGCCGCCGCCCCCGGTCGAAGACGGCCTCCTGCTGCAGGTGGTCGAAGGCAGCAGTGGCCAAACGATCAGCCGGATTCGCGCGCACCTCGGTCGCACCCCCAGCGTTTTTGAACGACTGACCGAAGTAGCGGACGGCGCGTTTCAGCGACTTGCCGCCCCGGGGCTGAAGCGCGAGCAGGTCATCACCACCAACCACCGTGGGCGTGTGACGGCACGCCTGACGGGCGCGTTCTATCTCAATGCGACGTCGCGCTTTGAAGCGGTGGTGCAGGGGTCGTACGAAGGCCAGGCGGTGCACCTCTTGATCGACGATGCCCCGATCTACAGCCGGCATGCTTATCAGGACGAGGTGCCGCCGGTCCCGATCAGTCTCGACGCGGGAGGACATCGCTTCGAAATGTTGATGGTCGCCACGACGTCCGGCTGGCAGAACGTCTCCGCGGCGTTGACTCCGGAGGGAGCGGCCAATCCAACGCCGATGCCCGCCGACTGGTTCTCGCTCAAGACGCATCCAGAATTGCGCCCATGGGTCAGCCCCAATGCCCACCTGGCCCGTGATGAAGGCGGCTATGTCGCAACCCTGCGGGTGCCGGAGCGCTATCGAAAACTACAATGGACATTCGAAAACTTTAAGGCCAACGAGCTGGAAGTCCTCTCGATGCGCGTGACGGACGCCGAAGATAAGGAAGTCATACCCGTCGAGAAGGATTTTACGGCGGGCTTGCGCAACCAGATCCTGGAAGTTGCGCCCGGCGACCGGATCACGGTGACTTACCACGACGAGAAGCGGTTGAATCCGAACAATCCGCTCCTGACCCAGACGTTGACGGCTAACTACGCTGACGGCTCCATCACGCTGGCGGCCGAGGTCGTTCTGCTCGACCGCAATCGCGAGGAGTCCCTGCGCTATTTTCGGGTGCGCCGTTGTCGCAAGGGCGACACGATCATGATCGTGGTTAACGATGCGGACGAGGACCAGACGCCCGGGCGCGACATTATTCCGATTCGCGTCGAAACATCGGCGGGCGAGATGCTGGAGCTCGACGCCGTCGAGACAGGAGCCGAGGACGCTGAAGAAACGGGTGACCCGATTCATACGGGCGTCTACCGTGCATTGATCCGGCTCGGCGCAGCCACGACGGGAACCACCATTCGCATCGAGTACAACCAGACGCTGACGGTCAGCTATCTGGATCGCGAGAACTTGAACCCGGGTGTGCCGGTACGGCGCGAGACGTCGGTGACCGAGGCCGGGGCCAGTTCGCCGTACCTGTCCATCGTGCCACAGAAAGTGGTGATGCGTCCCGATACAAGTGGCGAGGCCGCGGCGCGCATCCAGCGCCTGCTGCGCAAGCCCTATCACCGCGGCAAGACGAACCTGGTGATGCTCGCGCCGGCTGTCGTTGCGCTGACCAACAGTCCATCCACGTCGGCCGTCTACCGCACCAGCGTCGATGCGCCGATCGACATCCGGGTGACGCATCCGGCGGAGGCGCGGCATGCGGCGAGTGAGTTCAAGTTTGTCCGCGTCGTGGCGCAGTCCGAGTTGGACGCCGCGCGCGAGGAGGGCCGTGCGCCTGATCAGCGGGACCTGGCCTGCGATCTGGTTGATATCGAGGCCGGAATTTTCGGGACGCGGGTTAATCTGCACGTCGGAACCAAGGACGACGTCGTCACGGAAACGGACCGCGTGAACATGGAGGAAGAGGATATTCGCCTGCGCTCGCCGCGGACCCTGTTTGTGCAGAGCGGAGACACGGTGTGGGCCAGCCTGATTGATGCGGAGAGCAATGAGACGAGCCGCACGGCGATCGAACTGGCCGCCGATGCGACCTTGCATCTTCTGGACCGGTCCTTCGAGGCGTTGTCCGACTCCGTGCATCTCGGCGAGCGACTGTATGTACGGCTGCGCGATCGGGATCGGGATGAAACCGATCAACGTGACAAGGTTCGCATCGAAGTCAGCACCGGATCCGGGCACAGTGCCGAGGTGCAACTCGAAGAAACGTTCGGGCGTTCGGGTGTATTTGATGGTCGCCTGCGACCGGTTGTGATGGCGGAGACCAACGCGCGATCCGCGATCGCCGGGGCTGAGGTCAAAGCGGACCCGGGGGATGTTCTGACCTTTTCGTACGTCGACGCACGCCGCATCCTTGAGAAGGATCCGCTCGCCATCGCGGCGACGGGGCATGTCAAGCCGGGCGCGCACGGGGAGCTGGCTTCCTTCTCCAAGCGTTTCGCCGATCCGGAGATGGCGGTCAAGACAAGCTTCCTGATGGCGGAGGCGCTCTTTGAAATGGCGAAAGACCGGCGCAAGCTCGGTGATATGGAGAAGGCCGAGGACTTGATCGCGCAGGGCAAACGGGTCCTGGAGGAAGCGATGCGCGACTTCCCGGAAACGTCCCTTGTCGCGCGCGGCGAATTTCTGCTGGCGAATCTGGCCCAGGAGCTGGAGCGCTACGACGAAGCCATTCATCGCTACGCGACGGTCGTCAGCACCTGGCCGGACTCCGACTTCGCGCCACGTGCCTTGTTCAAGCTCGGCATCTGCCATGAGAAGAAAGGGGACATCGATGCCTCCCTGGAGAACTATGTGCGATTGACGTATATCTACGAGACGCACACGTTGGCAGCGGACGCCATTGTGCGGTTGGCGTCGTATTACTACAAGAATGCGCACTTCGAGACATCGGCACGGATTTTCACGAAATTCCAGGAGCATCACCCGGAGCATCGCCTCGCGGCGAAATCACTGGCCCTGGCCGGACTCAGCCACATCAAGGGCGAGAATTTCGATCGGGCGATGCAGTCATTTGAAAAGGTCATCACCGAATATCCGGACAACAAGGCCGTACGTTCCGAAGCGATGTACTGGTTGGGCGACTCGGCCACGCAGGCCCGGGACTACGCACAGGCGTACCGCGCCTTCAAGCAGTTGACCTGGGATTATCCCGAGAGCAAGTGGGCCAAGATGGCGCGTGGACGCCTGACGGAGAACATCCTGATCGGCGCCGAGGACAACGAGTGATGAAGCGGGAACACAGGCGCGGCGCCCGGCTGATCGTCCTGGCTTGCATACTCGGTGCGACGCTGTCCGCGAATGCCGGACACCGGAACTGGATGCCGCTGGAGCGATACCAGCAGATGAACATCATCGAGCGGCGCCATTTTGACAAAGCGTTGAAATTGCTTGAGCGATCCGATCACAAGGCGGCGGCGGCGGAGTTCGAAAAATTCAAGGTGCAGTTCCCCAAGTCCGATAGCCTTCCCTACATCATTTTCTATCGCGGGTTGAGTCTGCACGCCGGGAACTATCGCAATCAGGCCATCGAGACCTATACCGAGGTGCTCGACTACTTTGGTTACGAGACGGATGCCGCCGCGAAATCTCTCTCGCAGATCATCAAGGCCTATGCCGATAACGGGGACGTGCGCAAGGCCCTGGCCAAGGCACAGGAATTTTCCGAAGATGAACAGTACAGTCAACACCCGCTCACGGCCGGTGCGCTACGTCGTCTCGGCGATCAACACCGCAAGATGGAACGGCATTCCAGGGCCCTGGCCTGCTGGAACCGGATCTACACCGAGTTTGGGAAATCGCGCCGCCAGGATGCTGCCTACGCGCGCGGACAGATAGCCAATCACCACCTGGGCAACGGCGCTATTGCGAAGTACGTCGACTGGGTGGCGCGCAACACGCCGCTCAACCCCGAGGCGGAGGACGCTGAGCTTGCCCAGCGAATCGCCATAGCGGACGATGTCGCTCGTCGCTGGAAAGGCGGCAATTCCGCCGGCCGTGCACGAAGCAAATCAAGGCAGGTCCGGTTGCATCGCGAATACCTGGCCTATGTTCGCGCCACCCGGGAAGATTTCGAGGCGGTCGACCGCGCCTGGGAGTGGCACCGCCGTCACATCGCGGCGGCCGCGCTTGCGGGCGTGTCGGAAAAGAAGGTTTCGCACGCGGATGCGCTGGCGTATCTCGCGGAACGGATGGGCAAGAACGGGGATTGGGCGGTGCACCAGAAGGTGTTGTGGATGCACTTGCACCAGATCCGCGAGACCGGCGGGATTCGCTCGGCGATCCAGGGCGCCATGGTCTTTGTTGATTCGTACAAAGGCGATCGCTGGCCACTTTACGATGCGTTGCTGGCGGCCACGCTCGCGGTCGACCGCGAGTCGGCGCATGTTCCGCGTGTCGCCAATAAGGCGCTCGAATACGCGCACACCGTGAAGCGGCCCGATTCGCAATGGACTTGCTACAGTGGACTGATCGAGCGCTTGCTGGGGCCCCTGGGCGAAGCGGCGATCTGTCAGATCGTACTCGCAAAGGCCAACGAATTTGTGCGGACATCACCGTTGGATGGCGATCGTGATACCCGCCTGGTCTGGCTCTCCGATCAACTGAAGGCGAATGAGTTCTATAAACAGGCGCTACGCCAGTTGGAGCCGGTGACGCACGTGGCCTTGCGCGAGTTCAAGCGTTACGGGATTGTCGGACCCTCGATGGGCGAGTGGAAGAAGGCAATCGACATCCTGATCACGGTCGAAAATACGAACGATGCGCATTACGAACCGTTGGCCCGTGAGGCGCGCGCGCAGGCGTATAAGCTTCAGCTGAAAGATTTTAAGAAGGCGATCGCGCTCTTTTACGAAATCAGCGATCCGCCGCGTACGCTTTGGGAGATCCAGGATTGCTACCTGCGCTGGGACCGGCTCAACGACGCCTGCAACACATTGAAGGAGATTGAATCGATGTTCCCGACACAAGCCGCACGTGCCGCCTGGACACGGACCTCGTATTATCACCGGCAGAAAATTCGACCCAAGACGATTGCTGAGGCACGCCGCATCCTGAAGATTTATCCCAAAACCCGCGAGTCGTCGCAGGCCCACCAGTTGCTGGAACGCTACGGCATTGCGACGGGCGGCGGTGTTCTGGAGGACGGATAGATGATGAGGATATCCGATTTGCACCGGGTTCTGATCCTGGCCGCCATCGCGGCGACGGCTGTCGTTGCGGCACCGGAGAAGCCGGAGCGCGGGAACGAGGAGTATCGTGCGTATTCGCTCTACAAGCGTGCGTTGGGCTATCTCGAGACCAAGAATGATGATCAGGCGGAACAGTTGCTGGCGGACATTCCGCGCTTGTTTCCCAAGACGTCTGTGCGTTTCAGGGCGCGCCTGGCACTGGGCGCCCATTTCGTGCAGACCCGCCGCTTTCCCGAGGCGATCGAGCAATTCCGCGCGCTGAAAGCGTCGGACGAGCCCGATCAGCGTGCCGAGGCGCTGTATCGCATGGGGATTTGTCATTACGAGATGAATGCGTACGACCAGGCCTTTGTTTCCCTGCGACAGGTGACCACGACCTATCCCTGGAGTGTCTGGGCCAACGAATCGTACTACTACATCGGCCTCTGCCATTTTCAACTCAAGCGCTGGACGCGCGCCTACGAGGCCCTGAAGCGAGTCGGCCTCAGCGTCGCTCCCAACCAGGAGCACACGAGCGCGGAAGCCGGGCAGCGACTCTGGATCAAAGTCGCCGATAAGGACCTGGTGTCGGTTCTTCGAACGGATTCCAACGGCGTTCCGGTAACCGTGCAGGTCTTGAGTGGCGATCGCGAAGTTTTGCTCCTGCGGCGCAACAACGAAGAGGCCACCGAGAGTATCGCCTCGATCGAGACCACGCCGGGCGCACCGGTGCCGGACGACGGGCGGCTGCAACTGATCGGAAACGATCTTGTGACGGTGACCTATGTTGACGAGACGACGGGTGACGGCGTGCATGACCATAAGGTCGTGGCCTCGATCCGCATGGTGTCCACAGCCGCGGCGGGATTCACGGATGGCGCATATCGCGATTACGCCGACGGCTTGTTCGGCAACCAGGCGGCCTTTGTCCGCGTCAAGGATCTCGACGAGAACACGACACCGATGCGCGACACGGTTCGGGTGCGTGTTGCAACGGCGTATCGACGCGCGATCGAGGAGACCGCGCCGGACGATTTCGCGTCATCCGAACCGATCGACCCCTACGTTGAGCGCGATGTTGTGTTCGTCAATTTGACGGAGAGCGAGAAACACAGCGGGATCTTTCACGGCATGGTCGTGCCGGCTCTGGTGACGAACGAGGTCGACGGCGTGGCGCTGACGCCCGCGCAGTTGGCGCGGTTGATCAATCAAAAGGACGACATCCTGACGGCGATTGCGGGTGACCGGATTACGATGGAATATGTGGACACGTTGCATCTCGAAGGCGAAGAATCGCGCGCCCTCTCGTATTCCACGATCGTCCTGTCCGCTCGCCGGCAGGACGTCGAAGCCACGCAGTGGGTGGTGCGCGATCAGGATCTTCGCGCGCGGAAGAACATTGTTGAAGCCCAGATCTTTCTGAAGCTCGGCCAGATCTTCAAGGAGGTGGGCTTGCAGGCCAAGGCCGTCGAGAAGGCGTCGCTGGGATTGGACCGCGTGGATGTCGTGATTCGCCAGGGCCTGGATCGCAGTGTCGAACGCGTCCTGGTCGAGGAGGCCTTCAGTATCAAGTGGGATCTGCAACTCGTGCAGGATCGACTGCGCGATGCCGTCACGACCTGTAATGCCCTGCTCAAGCTTTTCCCCGAGTCCACTGTGGCGGACAAGGCGCTACTTAAGATCGGTATCGCGAAGCTGCAGTCAGATTATCCCGACGAATGGGAAGATGCCGCGTCTGTTTTCCGCTCGATTCAGCGCCTGAAGACATCCGACTTGAAGGCCGAGGCCCAGTTCCGCCTGGCGGAGACGCTGGAGAAGATCGGGTACGAACGACAGAAGGACGCCGAGAACCCCACGATCAGTTCGGCGGCTATCGTGGCGTACCGCACCTGTGCGAACCGTTGGCCGGACACGGTATTTGCCGGGCTTGCGCTGGAGAAGATCGTGCAGTTCTACATCGACTCCGAGGATTATACGCGCGCGATCGATATGATGGAGATGGTTTTTCAGGATTTCGAGGATGCGGCGTTTCTGGATGTGATGCTGCTCAAGTGGGCCATCGCCGCACATCGATTGGGCCATCGCCAGATTGCCCTGGAGAAATTACACCGCCTGATCGCGGAGTATTCGGACTCGAAAGTCATTCGCACGGCGGTGCGCTTTCGCGAACGGCTTGAACGTGCCGATGTCGGAATGAAATAATCAACGCGTCGGGCGCGGACCCGTCGAGAGGGAGAATAGACAAGATGCTGCAGTATATTCTGGATGGTGGAGTCATGATGGTGCCGCTGCTGGCGCTTTCGATTCTTGCGGTAGCGGTCATTATCGACCGCCTACGTGTTTTTCGACTGGCCGATGTCGATAACGACGCGATGCGGGAACGAATTCATACTGGTTTGCGCGGCGGGGCCACGGGCGAAGCCGTGCAGGCTTGTCGTGACTTCGAGGGACCGGCCGCGGCCGTGATGCTCGTGGGCCTGCAAGGCTATGACGAGATTAACAGTCGCGGACGCGCGCGCGACGAGGTCGAGACCTTCGTCGCGCAGTCCATGCAGGACTATGCACCCCACGTTCTCGACTTGCTGGAGCAACGCTTGAACATCCTGGCGATGGTTGGAACCGCGGCGCCCTTGATCGGCATGACCGGCACGGTGGTGGGTATGATCATGTCCTTCAATAGCATGGCCCAGGTTGGCGGATTAGATGCCGGTGCCGTGGCAAGCGGTATCTCGCTGGCATTGGTGACGACTGCGGCGGGGCTGATCATCGCAATTCCATCGGTGATTTATCACAACGTCTTCTCGCGCAAAGTGGATCGCCACCGGTTGCAGATCGAGGAATCGGCGAACGCGCTGATCCGATTCATCGCGCTGGAGTCGCGCCCCTAGGCCGCGGCCGAATATCGTGAAGTTACGACCTCCAATTGTCACGCGGGCGAAGCCGACGCCCGAAATCGACATGGTTTCGTTTTCGGATATTGCGTTCCTGCTGATCATCTTCTTTATTTTGACCACCACCTTCGTTCGCAACTACGGTCAGGACCTGGACCTGCCATCGGGCACCCGCGACACGCGCGAGGAGCGCGATGGCGTGACGACAATCACGATTTCACCGGATGAGCTTTACTATAACGACGAGGAAGAGCCGGTGACATTGAAGGATCTCCGGCAACGCCTGCAGGCACAGCAGTTTGCGGCGCGGCCGGCGGCCGAGCGTATCGTACTGGTCGAGAGCGCACCATCGGTGCTCTGTGAGAAGTATTACCGGGTGGTCGCTGCCGTTGCGAACGCGGGCGGTGTGCTGGCGATGCTCGAAGAAGAACGCGAGGGCGAGGGCAAATGAGACTAGCGCAACGCAGCAGGATCCTGCCTCGTGTCCCCCTTGCGCCGATGGGCGATATCGCGTTCCTGCTGATCATTTTTTTCATGGTGACGTCGGTCTTTATCCGGGAAGCCCACCTCGAGGTGACCCTGCCGGAGGCGGCGGAGATCGAGCGCCTGCGCGACGCGCATGTGTCGGTCACCATGGATCGCGACGGGAAGCTGTGGTTACAGGGGGAGCCCTGCGGCGTCCAAGAACTACTGCTGCGACTCGACACCGAACTGGGCACGCGTGTTGACAAGACTGTGATGTTGAAGATCGATAAGGATGTTCACCAGGCGAGTTTTGCGCCCTTGTTGCGCATCCTGAGCGAAACGGGAGCGCGGATCGCCTGGCTGGGGCAGGACCGCCGGTACTAACCAACCCTGCCATGTGAAGGAGAGCCAATGACAAACGAACAGAACGTTGATCCGGGTGATTTGGTGCAGGGCCTTCGTGCGGGGCAGCCGCTGTCCGGTGCGCTGGTCAAGTCCCTCGTCATCCATGGCGCGGTTGTCCTCCTGACGTCGATACCGTATCTGGCCAAAGTGTTGCACTATGGATCCTTCGACATTCGCGCTGCCGCCGCTGTCGAGCAGGCGGTTACGGATGCATCTCCGGCGCCCGCAAAAACCGCAACCGACGCGGAGACGAAGCCGGCCATCCAGGCGGATGACGCTCCGTCTGCGCCGGCCGCCGACATGGATAAACCTGTCGTGCCTGACGCGCCGTCTGCCGGCGAGGTGAGCCGCGAAAAACCCGCCGATTCGAGTATGAATGTCGATGATGAGTATGGCCTCTAGTCGGTGAACATGTGGCCCTACGTCACCAGCGCTTTCTACGCGATTGCGGAACAGGTCCACCGCGCGACGGTCGCGGTGCTGACGGTGTTGGCGCGTGCTGCGGACCGCGTCATGCGGCATGTGCCGTGGGTATGGCGGCTGGCCGGTCTTTCTGCGTTGACCGGCGCGCTGCACCTCTTCGCCGGATTCCGGATCGAGCGCGCCTGGCCGGCCCTTTTCGAAGTTACGGCCGAGCAGCTTAGCGTATTGTCCAGGGCCGGGTGGATCGAGTCGTTGCGGATTGCGGCGGCCTGTTCGGTCGTTTTGGGCGCGTACAGCATCGCCATCGCCCCGCTCGGTATCCTTCGCCGCCGCTGGGTTCTGACACTGTACAAGATCGCTGCGGCGGCCAACGCGGTGCTGTCGGTCGTCTTTCTGCACCTGCTTCTTTCCGGGCCCGGCGTTCTGCTACGGGATGTCCAGGACTTTTCTCGGTTCGTTCGCAACGAGATGTGGCTGGGCGGCCTTGCGATCTGGTTGCCGTTTGGATTTGTTGCCGCGCTGTTCCTGGTGAGCCTGCTCTGCCGCGGGGCGACGCAGGCGATGGACACCGCGGTCGAGGCACCCGATTGGGGGGATCGCTTTTTTGCCGACATTCGCGAAGGCGGCGAGGATCCGCGCTACCGCTCCTCGTCATATTGGGCCGGGTTCCTGCATCTTTTTGTGCTCGTGCTGGTCCCGCTGATGATGCGCGGCTGCGGTTGGGAGGCGCCCTATACCCTGCCCGAAGGCGCCGGCAGCGAGATGATCGTGATGAAGATGAAGAAAATCAAGAAGCCGATCGAACGCGACAAGCTGATCTTGTCGATGGACACCGATATTCTCTACTACCAGCCCGACCCGGACGAGAGCGATATCCTGCGGGAGACGGATGTCGAAACCGAACATGAATACGTGGCGCAGGGCGTCGAGGGGCGCCTGGGCGCGGATGGCGAGGCTGGAGGTTGGCGCAGTGTCTTCAGTGGGCGGGTACGGTTTATCCGGCTCGTATATTCCGGGGGCGACTGGGACCAGGATCTCGCGGCGGGCGCCGATCGCAACATGCTGCGCAAATTCAAGGAGGTCACCGGGTATGCGGTCGCACGCCGGACCGAACAGATTGCCGTCAACCGCCTGCGGTTTTTCCCAAAAGGCGGCGAACCGCCCTTTGTTTTTATGACGGGCATGGGAGGCGTGAATCTGTCGCGGCACGAGGCCCGCGTCCTGCGCGATTACTGCCTGCGTGCCGGTGGAATGATTGTCGCGGACAACGGCGGCGGATCGTTTAACGCCAGTTTCCGGGCAGCCATGCGCCGGGTCTTTCCCGATAAGGAGTGGATCATGTTATCGAACGACGATCCGGTTTTTCGCTATCCTTTTCTGTTTCCTGATGGCGCTCCGCCGCTGTGGCATCACAGTGGGCGCAAGGCCGTCGGGCTGCGGCACAACGGGCGGCTGATCTGCTTCTACCACCAGGGGGACCTGAACGATGCCTGGAAGGACGGACATTCCGGTGTGAGCGACGGGTTGGCCAACCAGGCGTACAAACTCGGAATCAACCTGATCTACTACGCGTTCAAGCACTACACCAGTCGCCAGCGGGACGACGTCGACTGAGGCGACATTCTGCGCCCGTCAGCCCAGGCGGCGGTCAACCGTTCCGAACGGAACGCCGTCAGGCCTTGATGCAGTCCAGCGGCTGAATGTTCTTGCCGCCGCGCGCGAAGTCGAAACCGAGGTTCCACCAACGCCGCGAGATCGTCTCGTACAGACAGCGATAATCGAGAGTGTGGTTCATGTCGCCGTCCTTGCGCAAATCCTTGAGCGAAGGCTGGTGGCCGAAGAAGCCGCCCTTGACCTTGCCGCCCAGGATGAAGTGCGGTGCGCTGGTCCCGTGATCGGTCCCCATGCTGCCGTTCTCCTTCACGCGACGTCCGAACTCGGAGTAGGTCATGACCATCACCTTGTCCCAGAGGCCGGCGACTTTCATGGACGACTTGAACGCCGAGATACCGTCGTTCAACTGCGAGAGTAGTTGTTGGTGACGGTTGGCCTGTCCGGAATGGGTATCGAATCCACCGATCGAAACCTTGATAGCCGCAAAGGGAATCTTCGATACAACCATGTCGGCGACAAGATTCATCTGTTGGCCGAAGCCATCGTTGCCGAATTCCACCGGGTGCTCCGGCGGCTCTTTCATGCGTGCGCGCAGCATTTCAACGGCCTTTGTCAGGTCGTTCTCCACGCCCATGATATGCGCGAGGGCGTCGGTCGGGCCCTTGCCCGTGCTTTCGCGCGTATCCTGCGCGCGTTCGATGAATTCTTTTGCGTCTCGCATAATCAGGCTGCGAATCCCGCGACCGCGCAGCGGGCCGGCATCGCCGCGCCCGATCACGATTCCGTCCGCGACGTTCTCGTCCGGACTCGGGTTCTCCTGGAACATGCGGGTCAACCAGCCTTCACCCATATACTCATCGCTGTTTGCTGCGGTGTGCCAGATGTCGATCGAGCGGAAATGCGAACGGTTCGGGTTTTCATAGCCGCAGCCGAGCGCGACCGCCAGTTCGTCGTTACGCCACGACTGATGGAGACTGGCCAACGCCGGGTGCAATCCGAGTTTTTCGTCAAGGCGCAGCACGCCGTCCCGGTCGAAAGCGATATTTGGCCGAAATTCTTTGTATAGCGGGTCGGCGTATGGAATGACCGTATTCAGCCCGTCATTCCCACCCTTGAGTTCGATCAGGACCAGGATACGGTCCCAGTTGGGTGTTGATTTGAATGCGGAATCGGCTGTGGCGGCAAACAGGGACGGGGCCCAGATTGCCAGTGGTGCCGCGGACAGTGTCTTCATGAAGTCGCGTCGTTCGATCATCGTATTGTCTCCGGTGTTGGCGTCACCCCGTCCGCGAGTCGGGCAGGATGGCTCATTCGCTTATTTTAGTTGAAAAGCGGGGTCGAGCAGAATGGAAGCAACCATATCCGTGCCCATCATCATGTCTTCGATACCGTGGACCGGCGCGATTGGTAGCAACGTCTTCACCAAGCGTTTGCGGCCCTTGCCGTCGAGGCCCTTCTCCTTGATCCAGGTGTCCATGTCCATTGGTTTGAGCGATTTGAACTCCATCGCGACCTGATCCTCGGGCTTCATCTGGTTGTCGAGGGCCTTGTCCACGGCGATGTCCATATCGCCGCTGGACGAATCCATCGAGATCTCCATGTCGTCGCCACCGACCTCCATCATGTCTTCGAGCATGGACTTCTGGCCCTTGAGCAAATGCTCAATTTCGCGGCGCTCGCGGTCGGCACGCAGGCGCGCCAGGCGCCGTTGTTTCTGCCTGTTCTCGAAATTCTTTACGAATGCCTCGTCCGGCCGGGCCAGTACCAGGCGCGAAAGCTGGTGACGAGTAATCAGGGTATTGGCGTCGATCCAGTAGGCACCGCTTTTCCAGCCCGAGACATCCGGCGGTTGAAACAGGTTCTGCCCGAGCATGGTGCCGTACGCGCTGATCTGCTGCGACTGTGCCGGATGCGTTTCGAACATGCGGCAGGCACCGACGACCAGGTCGACCGGCGACTTGATCATGTTTCCGCGGTTCGCGCCGGCGCGAAAGTGATCGGACATCAAGATCGCGCGTGCCAACACCATCATGTCGTACTTGCTGTCGCGGAACTTCTTGGCAATGCTCTTGATCGCTTTCTCATCCATGTCCTCGGAGATGAAGTATTTCCACATCTTCTCCGTCACGAATTCGGCCGTGCGCGGCAGCGCGAGGATGATCTGAACGATGTCGTCTCCGTCAAAATCGCCCGTCTTGCCGATAAACTTCTTCTCGCCAAAGTCGTGCAAGTTCTTTTCGAACTGGAACTTCTTGTTGAGGTTATTCACGCGCCAGCCGGTAAACGCGCGCGCGGCTTCCCGAACATCCTCTTCCGTGTAGACATGACCCTCGCCGAGCGTGAACAACTCCATCAGCTCGCGGGCGAAGTTCTCGTTCGGGTTGCCTTTTACGTTCGAGTTGTTGTCCAGGTAGATGATCATGGCGGCATCTTTTGTCGCCGCCATCACCAGGTCCGCAAAGTTTCCGAGCGCGTTGCTCCGAAACAGCTGGTTCTGTTGAAACATCAACTCCGCGGAATTGACAACGCTGATCTCCGACGTGAAATGGTTGTGCCAGAACAGCACCATGCGTTCGGTCATGGGCGACCGCGTGCGGATCATTTCGTTCCACCACCAGGTTCGCATCTCCGTGATCCGGTTGCGGCGTTGCGCTTCCTGCCGGCGTCGAATGGCTGCGCGTTCGAGTTGCACGTCGGCACCGCGCATGCCTGCCAGGGCGCGCAGGCGCAGGGTAGAGAGACCGCCGACGGGTTCGTCGGCCCAGTAAGGTTTATCGGTCGTCGGCGCGTTTGTTACCGTGCTGAGAATGCTGTCAACCGCTTCTGTCCACGACAGTGCCGTCAGCTTTTCGATATCTTCGGGGGTTGCGCCGAAACCGGTGCGGTTTAAAAGGTGCCGCGCATCATCGAAGCTGATGGCGGAGGCAGACAGGGCGATGAAACAGACGACGGTGGAACAGAGAATGTACCAGCGCTTATACATCAGACACTCCTTGGTTTTGACACTCCCCAGTGCAAAGCTTGTGCAACGACTAGCCGCTGCATTCATTATGGAAAAGCATCCGCGGCTGATTGTCAAGAAATATCAAGAAAACACAGCCGCGCGCAGAATGCTTGAGCGACCGCGGTCCGCCCCTGTAAGATCAAAAGATGCCATATCGATGCTGAATCAACCCCATAGGCCCCCTAGTCCGATCCTTTTGATCGCCCGGTGGCCGGCTCTCGGGCTGGCCGGCCTGCTGCTTCTGGCTGTGGGCTGCGGACGCAAAGAGTCCCCGCGCGTGCCGCTGAACGTGCTTTTGATCAGCATCGACACCTGCCGGGCGGATTACCTGGGTTGTTACGGAGCGGCCGTCAAAACGCCGGCAATCGACGCCCTGGCCGCCGACGGGGTTCTGTTCGAGACCGCGATTGCCCCCGTCCCGATCACCCTGCCGTCGCACGCAACGATGCTGACCGGTACGATTCCGCCCTTTCACGGCGTGCATGACAACAATGATCATCGCCTTGGTAAAGGCGCCACGACGCTGGCCGGACTCTTGAAGCCACGCGGCTACCGCACCGGCGCCATCGTTAGCGCCTTCGTGCTCGACCGACAGTTCGGACTGGACCAGGGGTTTGACACCTATGTGGATCGTTTCGGCGCGACGCGCGATGCGCCAACGGCGGAGCGCGTCGGCACCGAGACGAGCCGGCTCGCCCGGGACTGGCTCGACGGCAATTCCGGTCGCCCGTTCTTCCTGTTCGTCCACTTCTTCGATCCTCATTTTCCCTATGCCGCGCCGGCGCCGTTCGCGGAACGGCATACGGGGCGCCATGCGGCCTACGGCGGCGAGGTTTCGTATGCGGATCATTGCGTGGGCCAGGTGATCGAGCATCTTCGCGAGCGCGGACTCTATGATTCAACACTGATCATCGTCACCTCTGACCACGGCGAGATGCTGGGCGAGCATGGCGAAGATTCGCACGGCTACCTTCTCTACCAGGGCGCGCTGCGCGTCCCGTTGGTTGTGCGATTGCCCCGCGGCGCGTCCGGCACGAGGGTCTCTGAACCCGTCGGCCTGGTCGATCTTGCCCCAACGGTCTGCGGCGTGCTCGACCTGCCTGTGCCGGAGGAAATGCACGGCTACCCACTCGTCGATTATCTGCGTGGCGGTCAGCCGAAGGAGTCCCTGCGCCTGTACTATTGCGAGAGCCTCTATGCGACGCGCTACGGTGCGGCGCCACTGATCGGACTCGTCGCCGGGCGGTACAAGTACATCCATGCCCCGCGCCCGGAGTTGTATGACATTGCCGATGACCCGGCCGAGGCCCGCAATCTCTACGCCTGGCAGCGCGAGCAGGCCGCGGAGTATAAGAACGGTTTGCAGGGCATGCTGGATCGGTTCGCCCGCCCGGCCCCGATCGCGCAGTCCATCATGCTGAGCGAGCAGGATCGCGAACGGCTGGCAGCCATCGGCTATCTCGGCAGCGGGCAGGCCGCTGCCGACGGTGCCTTGCGGCTCGACCAGGAGGGTGATGACCCCAAGGACGTGTTGCCCTTCCATCGCATGAACGTGGAGGTGCCCCTTCTGATTGCTCAGGGCAAACACGCGCAGGCGCGACGCATCTGCGAGAACATGCTCGTCCGGCGCCCCGGCGTGTTCGACACCTTCATTCATCTTGCCGATATCGGCGCCGCTCTCGACGATCTGCCACGCATGGAGAACGCGCTGCGCATGGCACTTGCAATTAAACCCGATCATCCGCAGTCGCTGGTGCGCATCGGCATCGCCATATCGCGGCAAGAGCGCTTTGCCGAGGCGCGCGAACATTTTTCGCGCGCGCTGCGGGTGCGGCCCGGCTACGTCTTTGCACTGGATAGTCTCGGCGTCTGCGTAGCCGAAGCGTCCCGCGCCGCGAAAGATCCCGCCCTGCGGCACAAGGGCCTGCGCGAAGCGGCAGGGCATTTCGAGGACGCGTTGGCCGCAGACCCCGATTATGCACCGTCCATGCGCAACCTGGGGGCAGCCTACATGGACCTCGGCCGCAGCGATGATGCCATCCTTCAGTTCCGAAACGCGCTGCGACTCGTGCCGCGTGACGCTGACCTGCATACCCATCTCGCCCTGGCGCTGGAGGAAACGGGTGCGCGCAGTCAGGCTATGGCCCATCTGCGCAAGGCGCTTGAGATTCGCCCCATGTTCACCGCCGCGCGGCAGCACCTGATCAAGCTGGAGCAGAAAGGGGGCTCGGGCGAGTGATGACCGATCGCGTACGCATCGTCGATCCTGCTTACGGAGGAAGATGGGCACCGTTACACGGAGGCCGCCATCCGGGCGCAAATGAGCAGGGATAGTGCGGGGTAGGCGTCCCGCGCGTTCGGAACGCGAGCATGACAACAAAGTCATCCTATCTGCGGTTGGTGGCCGGCCGGCCCTGCCTGGTCGCCGGCGATGCGATCCTGGCGCCGATATACTCGGAAACGTTCGCGGATGGCATGCATCGGCGCAATGCCTTGATGGCTGCCGCGGGCATCCATGTGTTTACACTTATCGTGCGCGGATTGCGCGAGGGCGATTATCATACGACGCCGTTCTGGACCGGTCTCGACGCCTATGGCGACGAAACGGGAAGGGATGACGGCCTGTCCCTCCACGACCAGGCGTCCGCGATTCTCGATGCGCAGCCGGATGCGCGCTTCGTCCTGCGCTGGTCCTCTAAGGTTCCCGCGGCCTGGGCTGAGGAACGGCCGGACGATCTGCAGGTAGCCGACGGGCCACCGCGCCGTGAATCGTCCTACGCCTCGCAGGCGGCCGCAGAGGGACGCGCCGCGATGGCGCGCCGGATCGTGGCCTACGTCGAGAAACAGGCCTGGGCGGACCGGGTGCTCGGGTACCTGCTCTATGCGCAGGATGAAGGCACCCTTCATCTGGTGAACGAAGAATCAATGTTCGACCGCTCGCCCGTGATGCGCGCTGCGTTCCGCGCGTTCCTGGCCGAGGCTTACGGCGACGACAATGGATTGCAGCGCGCCTGGGGCGATCCGGCGGTGGGACTCGCCGATGTGCAAGCACCAACGCAGACGGAGTGGGTGCGTGACCGATCGAAGGGGCAACACTGGCCGGACCCGGGCGCGACGCGGCGCTATCGTGACTATTTCCTGTGCGTGCGCAAACAGCTGCAGATGCAGCGGCGCATGGAACTGGCGGCGGTCCGTGACGCCGCGTCCCGACCGGTCTTCGCGGCGACCGACGCGTTCAAGCAGGCGATGTTCGGGTGGCTGCTCAGAGACGCCTTCCAGGCCGCGGGCGACGGTATGCATTGGCGCAACAATTTGCTGGGCTCCGGCTCGGTCGACGTCGGCTCCATGCTGGACATGCCGGAGTTGGACGCGCTGGTGACACCGGCGGATTACTCCGCGCGATCGATCGGGTTCGGCTGGGAGCCGGAGGGAATCGGGGACTCGATGGTGCTGCGCGGCAAGACGATATTCATTGAAGACGACGCGCGTAGCTGGGTTGCGCAAGACGCGGCGACACAGGGCGCATGGCGCGATCCGGGAGAGGCCCGCGCCGGCCTCTTGCGTAACGCGGCTGTTGCGGCCAGTCGCGGATTCATTCCGTTCTGGATGAACATCGGCAGCAAGCAGTACGAGGACCCCGCGCTGCGCGGGGTGATCGAAGAACTTGTGCCGGTCCAGCAGCGACTCTTTGGGCGTCCGCACGGGCATACTGAACACGCGATCGCGATGATCATCGACGATACGAGCCCGCTCGAGGAGGACTTCACCAGCGGGTACCAGAACCTCGCGGTTCTGCGGCAGCGCGTGGATCACCTGGCGCTGACGGGGCTGCCGTATCGTGTCTACCTGTTAACGGATCTTGAACGCGATGATTTCCCTGTCTTTCGCGCGTACCTCTTGCCGAACCTGTTTCGCCTCGACCCCGAACGCCTCGAGCTTATCCGCGCCCGCCTGATGCGCAATGGTTCGGTCGTGATTTTCGGACCGGCGACCGGCGTCAGCGACGGGCATCACCTGAGCGCCGAACCCGCCCAGGCGTTATTCGGGATGCCGATGGAGCTTGTCGAGCGCGAGGTTGCGCGGCGCGTAATGGTTCGGCCCGCGCCGGAGCTGCCGGGTCTGGCTGCTGCGATGACCTACGGGGACAGCCATGTATACGGACCCATCTTGCAGCCGGTCGTGAACGCGTTGCCTGATTCGGTCATCGAGTTGGGCCGCTGCTCAAGCTGGTACGGCTACAACGGGCCCGGCCTGTGCCTGCGTTCGTGTGGCCATGGCGCGTCGGGGAACGGCCTGGCGGGTGTCCGCGCAGCCGGTGATTGCGCGCTCGTCTTCTCCATGGCCGTACCTCTTCCGGCCGCGGTATTGCGCGCGCTCGCGATTCTCGGGGGCTGTAATCCCTGGTCGGCACTGGGTGATGTGGTCGCCGCCGATGCGCACATGGTCGCGGTGCATAGTGCAGCCGGTGGGCAGCGGCAGATCAGGCTTCCCGAGGCGATGCGCGTCGTGGACGCGGTCAGCGGTGTCGAGCTTGATTCGGCCTGTCGAACCGTCGACATAGCGCTCGAAAGTCCTGATACGCGGATCCTGTTGACGGATCATCCATAGACAGGCCTCGCGGCCGGTTGTATCATTTAAGCAATGGAACTCTACCGCGTTCGACAGCATCTGGTATCGAACCCCATCGCCGACGTCACGGCGGAGGTGCGCGCCCGGCTTGACGCAGCCGAGCTCGACGTGCCGCGCGGCGAAATTGCCATCACGGCCGGCAGCCGCGGCATCGCCAATATCGCGGCGATAACGCGTGCCGTCGGCGACTGGCTGAAGGACCGCGGTGCAAAACCCTTCATCGTTCCCGCCATGGGTTCCCACAACGGGGCCACGGCGGAAGGTCAGCAGAACATGATCGAGTCCTTTGGCATCACCGAAGACGCGATGCAGATGCCGATTCGCGCGAGCATGGAGGTCGTCGAACTCGGTCGCGTGGCAACGGGACCGGTATTCATGGATAAGTTCTGCCATGAATCGGCGGGTGTGATGGCGATCAATCGTATCAAGCTCCACACCTGTTTTGCAGGCGCGATCCAGAGCGGGCTGACGAAGATGACCGTGATCGGCATGGGTAAGATTCAATCCGCCGAGACGTTTCATTCGACACCGACGCCGGTCATGAAAGAGATGTTGACCCAGATGGGACAGGTGATCGTTGACTCCGGAAAAGTGATCGGAGGGGTTGCCATCCTGGAGGACGGCTTCGACCAGACAGCGGAGATCCATGCCCTGCGCGGCGCGGAGATCCTACGGCGCGAGCCGGACCTCGTGGAGCGGCACAAGGCCTACTTTCCCCGCCTGCCCGTCGATGAATTGCGCGTGTTGGTTGTGGAGGAGATGGGCAAAAATTTCAGCGGGACGGGCATGGACCCGAATGTCATCGGCTACCGGGGTGTAAAGGACTACGACGGCACCGAAGATCCCAGCATCCAAATCATTGCCGCGCTGCGCCTGCATGCCAAATCGCAGGGCAACGCGATCGGTGTCGGGCTTGCCGATTTTATCACGCGTGAGCTGCGCGATGCGATCGACGAGCAGAAGACGTTTATCAACGTCTTCACCACGGGCGAAATGATTCGGATGAAGATTCCCGCGACGCTGCCTTCGGATGAGGATGTCGTAAACACGATTCGCGGTCGCTACGGAGACGAGGGCTGGATGTTCATTCCGAACACCTTGCACCTCGAAGAACTTTATATCTCGTCGGACCTGCGCGACGAGGTGGGGGCGCGAAATTGTGACGTCGATGGCGAGCCGACAGAACTCACGTTCAGCGGCGGACGGCAGCAGCTCGCGTTTGCCTAGAACGGCATCTCGTCGATATCGCCGGGAGGCGGCTCAAGGTTTTCCAGTGGCGGGCCGCTGCCGGGCGAATCTGACGGGCCGTTGCCGGGCGAATCGCCGGGCGCGCCCGCGTCTTCCGGCACAACCTTCCATGCGGTTAGGTTCACGTAGTAGCGGCCGTTATACTCGTTGCCGCGCAGATCGAAACTGACGGCGACGCGGTGGCCGGGCTGTACCTGGTCAAGGAGCGATACCTTGTCCTTTACACACTCAAGCTTGATTTCCTGGGGGTAGCGTTCCCCTTCGGTTGTCACCACGAATTCGCGCTTCGTGAAGCCGCTTTCAAAGGTCTGCGGGTCCATAACGAGCTTAACGGTTCCGGTCATATCGAAGCTGGGCATTGGGGTCCTCCGCAGGGTTCAAAAGATGGTGCTGACTATAGCCCGGAGCGGCCGGAGTGTCGAACATTCAATTTGGCCGGTCAGGGCGCGAGTTCAACCCCGATCCGGTACATACGTAGCGCGGGCGCATTGCTGTCGATGAAGAAATCGTTGGAGCCGCTGCCCGGGATGTCGGTGTAGACGGGGTGGTTGGAGAACGGAATCGCGATGAGGTCATCGCTGAATTCGAGCGTATAGAATCGCCCGGTTGACGAATCGAATTGGATGGTGGCCGGGCTGTTGATCGTCAGGTCCTCGATGTTGAAGAAGCTGTTTGAACGCTGGGGATCCGTGTCCGCGATATACTCCTGCAGGTCGGTAAAGTCGTCGCCATCCGCGTTTCCGTTCGCATTCGCAACCTTGGGGTCGAGATTATTGGCGATTTCCCAATCGTCCGGCATGCCGTCGTCGTCGTCGTCCGGGTCGTCGAAGTCGGGCCAGCCGTCGCCGTCGGTGTCCGGGATCGTGGTTGTTTCAGCGGTAAGGTTGTTAAGCAGATTCGTGTCGCTCTCCGCAGCGGTTACCGAGGCGAAGTTGGTTACGGTACCCACCGTTGAGGTCGCGACGTTGACGGCGACAACGACGGTGGTGATCGCCCCGGGGGCAAGCGGACCGAGCGGGCAGGTCACGACGCCCACGGATTCGGTGCAGCCGACGCTGCTGCCGGTGAACGAGAACGTCACGCCTGCGGGTAGCGAGTCGGTAACCACCAGTCCCGTTGCGATAGACGGGCCGATATTCGAGACCGTAATCGTGTAGGTGATGGCGTTGCCGTTGGTCAGTGGATCCTGCGAATCGCTCTTCTCGACGGCTAGGTCGACGAATGGAGCCGTGTCCGTGCAGCACGAAACTGCATCCTGTGCGACGCAGATCGAAACGTCGCGCGCGTCGCCACTGTCGTTGGGGTAGACATCGGCGATGTTGACGGTCCACGTGCCGTTCGGATCCTCCCCGTCGAAGGCGGACAACGCCTGGTCAGGGGTGAACGTGCCGCTGAACGGGCCCGTGTCGCCGATGGACTGGATGGAAGCGCCCCCGCCGTCGTCGTCCAGTGTTGCCTGGCAGAAATCCTCGCCACTCGAACCGGAGGTCCCGCTGCCGGGGCGATCCAACAACGTGACGGTCGTACTCTGGGGAGACGTCAGCGTAATAATGAGATCGCCGACCCAGGTATGATTGATGCCATTGTCCGTGCCCGTGCATGTTTCGCCGCCGATCTTGAAATCAAGATCGGTAATCGTGCCGCTCAGGTTGCTCACGACGATGCTGAGGTCCACGCCACTGACATTGTTGTCCGGGATCGCGACCGGAGGGCCGCTGTAGCTGAATTCCTGGGTCCCGCCCAGGGACCCGCCCAGCACAATGGGGAAATCGATGATTCCGAGATCCAGCGCGCCGTCTTGCAGCGAAAGCCGGGCAGTTACGACACTGCCGCAGGTGCCGGTGGGCGTAAACGTAAAGGTTTGTGCGACCTCGACCCCGGATGTGTCGACGATGCCGTAGGTCTGCGGGGCGCCTGGCAACGTGATGCCACCGTACGTCAGCAGCGTGGCGACCAGGCCGGTGGTCGGCCGGGTCCCGGTATTACGCAACGAAAATGCTATCGCGACGGCTTCGTCCGGATCAGCCGCATTGTTCGTTGGTGTGCAGGTTTCCGCGACGAGTGTTGACGTGACAGCCTCGAGGATCGATGTGAAGGCCAGGACGTCCAGTGTCACCGATCGGCCCTGGCCGACTTGCGATGTCAGGTTGCTGAAGTTCACCGTGTCGTTATGCGTGTCGACGCCGAGCCCATTGGCGATGTCATTGATACAGACGTTAACCGTTGTCGTGGCGCCGGCTGCCAGCGGTCCGCCGCCCGGCACAACGTCTACCCATGCCTGGCTGTTGCGTGCCGTCCAGGTGATCCCGCCGCCGCCGCTGTTGATTACGCGGTAGGGTAGACAGGTGGGGGCGAAAGGGCCGCCTTCGATGCCTGCGGACGACAATCCGGTGGTCGGTTCGATCAGCATCTCGTCGGTCAGCTCGATGGTGAAGTCCGCATCCGAGACATCGAAGAAGATGTTACCCGCGCCCTGGACTTTGACACGCGCCGTCCCCGCGTCGATATTGGGCAGGGTCACCGAATGCGTACCGTCATTCGGCGTATTGGATGCGAGCACGATGTCGAAAGAGGCGCCACCGTTTGTTGACAGCAGTATGTTCACGTTAGCGGCGTTCACGGACCCGCCGGTTGTTCCGGCGACGTCCCAGGTCACGGTCTGGGAACCCGATAAGGTGACCGCCGTATTGGGCGCCGTCACGAGGAAGGGCCCCGTCACCGCGTCGACGGTCACGACCATTTCGTCCATGTCGTAAGCGCCGCCGCCAGCGACATTGTCGCGTACCGTAACGCGGAAGTTCAACGTGCGGCTCAGCGTGGGCAAGCGTTCGCCGGTCGGCGTCGTGTTGTTGAGCAGGTCCTGCAGGCGCGGAAACGTACGCACCGGGTTTGTGGTCGGTGTCCACGAGCGAAACAGGGGGCTGGTCGTGTTTTGCGCGCCGGTCAGGGCCTGTTGCGGGCCCAAATCCATTTCTTCCCATGCGAAGGTCAGGACATCGGGGTCGGGATCGGCACCGGACGCGGTGAGTTCGAACGGGGTGCCCTGCGGAATCGTGAAATCGGCGCCGGCATCCGCGGTGGGAACGTTGTTGCCGGTAGCTGTGTTGGACGAGCAGGTGCCGCCTCCGAAGGTGACATAGGTGCTGATCTCATCGAGGCTGATAAAGTGGAAATAGGGATCCGAGTTGGACTGCAGATTGTCGGCACCGCAGATGCCGGCGTAAGCCAGGATCGTGGATCCGCTGCCGGGTTCGTAGGCTGTCGGCGACGATCGCCCGCTGCAGCCGGCGCCGTTGAAACAATGGTTGGCATTGAACTGATGGCCTATCTCGTGTGCCACGTAGTCCACATAGAAAGGATCTCCAATGGGAGCCGCCTGTCCGGTTGCACCCTGCGCCTTGCTGGCCGCGTTGCAGACAAGCCCGGGCGCGTAGCCACCGGCGCCGGTACTGAAGACATGGCCGATGTCGTAATTTGCGCTGCCGATCACGGCATCGAGTTTCGTCTGGTTTTCGCTGACGATTAGGCTCGCGTTGTTGTTTGAGAACCCGTCCGTCGCCGCGTTCGTAAACACGACCAGGTTATTGTTGGCGACCAGGACCAGGCGTATCGACAGGTCGAGTTCGCAGATGCCGGTGACGCGGTTGATCGCGGTGACGATGGCGGCCAGCCCGAGTGCGACCGTGCCACCGTGGAAGGCGGTGTATTCGCCAGTGGCGGAACAGGCGAGACGGTAGATTCGCAGCGTGTCGCCATTCGACGTGTTGGCTATGCCTGGCTTCGCGTTCGGCGCCTGGAGACGAGGGTTGGTCAGGCATTCGAATTGCGCGGCGAGGGCACGATGGTCGCGTTTGTAGTAGCAAGCATAGAGCGACGTATCGTTGCGCGAATACGGGTCGATATAGAAGGCTCCGGCGGGGGACAAGATCTGTGCATGGAAGCCCTGTGGGGTGTAGTCGAGGCGCACACTGGCCGCCGGATCGTCGATGCCTTGACCCAGGAACGTCTTGATCTGCGGAAACGCGTCGGCGAGCCCGGGATCCATAATCGGTGACTCGACAATTTGGAAACGGGCGTAGTCGCCGTCCGGGGTTGGCAGGTGCACCGTCAACGGGGCCCGGTGGGCCAGGGCACTGAATTCGCGCGGTGCCTGGATGAATGCCTGGCGTAGCGCGGGCAGGTCGCAATTGAAGGCCGCAAACTTCTGCGGTCTGACCCAGGGTTGCATGGCCACCCGCGCTGCGGGTAGGACGTCGACGCGCTGCCAGAGGCCGTCGGGTGACGCGGCCGGAGCGGCCGCTGCGCAGTGGGGCAATACGGCCAGCAGAGATGCTGTCGTGATCAGGAGCCGCCGCGCATCTGCCATCATGTACCCTCCCTCCGCTGCGTTGCCGAACGCAAAGACTATTTTTACATAAAAGCAGGTCGAATGCCAGATCCGGGAACCAATTGCCCATTGCCGGGAATCTTTGGTTTGACGACCGGGGACGCGCTTATTAGCGTGCCCGGACACGCGGAAGTTCGATCGAAAATGAGAATGCGGTTAGAGCCGTTCTGAGATGACCATGCAATTTGCATTCATGAGTTTTTCGTGCCCGGATCTGGGATTGAAGGAAATGATCGATCTGGCGGCATCCCTCGGTTACGACGCGATCGAGTTGCGCGCACAAGATGAACAAGCGCACGGCGTGGAGTTGGATTCATCGCCCGGGCAGCGCGACGACGTTAACGCGGCCTTCGCCGCGTCACCAATTGATCTCTGCTGCCTGGCCGTGTCCTGTTGCTACGCGGACCCGGCTACCTGCGCCGGGCATGTTGCGGATACCCATGCCGCGATCGATCTCGCAGCCGACATCGGGTGTGCCCGATTGCGTGTTTTCGGTGGCGGCCGGGGTCAGGGCATCGATCGCGCCACGGCGATCGACCAGGTCGCGGCGGCCCTGTCATCGGTCGCGGATCACGCTGAGGAGCGGGGCGTGACTGTTTGCGTCGAAACCCATGACGACTGGCGTGATCCCAACCACATGGCGGCCGTGATGCGCGCGTGCGGCCACCGACGTATCGCGATCAACTGGGATATCATGCATCCCATCATGGCCGCCGCCGCGACGATCGAGCAGTCCTTCGAAATCATGCAACCCTGGATCCGGCATGTGCACGTACATGACGGGCGCCAGGATGGAAACGGGAGTCTTGAATTTTTACCGATCGGCGACGGAGTCGTCGATCACGGCGCCGCGCTGAAGTGCCTGAAGGCGGCCGGGTATGACGGCGCTGTCAGCGGAGAATGGATCGGTTGGGAGCCTTACGACGTGCACCTGCCGCGCGAACTGGCCAGCCTGAAGGCGCTGGAAGCGTAGCCGGTCGAAAATTCGCGCTACGACCACTCGTACACGTCTTCGAGTGACGCATAGGTGTCGGGCAGGCCGGGATAGGGCAGGTTCCGCGTTTTCATCACGTTGTCCATCTCGCGGATGTCCTCGCGTGAGATTTCCTTGAGATCGGGCCCGTGCAGCATGGCATCGTGGATGTGGACGGAAGTCATCTCAAGCAGTTCGGTATTCATCATAACCCACTCCAGGTCGAGCCGGCTCATGATGACAAGGCCGTGATTCTCCATCAGGAAGGCGTTGTACTTCGCGAGGAAGGGCAGGAAATTATCCGCCAGCTTCTGCGTCAGGGGTTCGCCGTAGGGCACGACCGGTACCGGGCCGATCTCGGTGATCGTCTCGGGGAACATGGGCCGCATCAGCCAGTTCTGGCCCTTGATGATCGTAAACGCATTCGTGCGGGGCGGGTGGCAATGGATCACGGACTGGATATCGGGTCGCTCACGAAAGAAATTAAGATACATCGGCGTTTCGCCTGTCGGCCGTCGCGTGCCCTCGATGGTTTCGCCATCTTTATTGATGAAGACGAGATCCCGCGCCGTGATGGCACCCTTGTTCATCTGCGTCGGCGTAATGAGCAGCAGATCGTCCTCCAGCTTCCACGCCAGGTTCCCGCCATAGCCCGTGACGTACATGCGCTCCGAGAGGCGGTGACAGATATCGACCGTTGTGTCGACCTGGTCGCGATAGGTTTCGTACTTGCTCATCGATCTCCTTTACTTATGACAAATGGGCTGGGCAGACTAACGCATGGAGTGGGAATCGGGTAGAAAAATGTAGGAGGACGGTGAAATACGGTACGCATAGTTACGTCTTCATCGACCAATGGTCGGACGACGCGTTGTGGATTCTGGATCGGGCACGTGAGTTGGGGTTGGACGGGGTCGAGGTCGGGGTCGGCGACGACGTAATCTTCTCGACGGCCCGCGTGCGCGACCATGCTGCCGCGCTCGGCCTGGAGCTTTCCGTGAGCCCTGGAGGTTTGTGGCCGCTGGAATGCGATCTCTCGTCGGACGACGCGAGCGAGCGCGCCCTCGGCCTGGCCTGGCACAAAAAGCGCGTGGACGAAGCCGCCGCGATGGGTGCGACCGCGTATGCAGGATCGACGTATGGACATACCGGCGTGGTCAAGCGCCGCCGTCCGCCCGATGACGAATACATGAATATAGCCGCGGGATTGCACGCTCTGGCCGATTACGGGGCGTCGCAGGGCGTGACGATCGTCATCGAACCAATGAGCCACTTTCGCTCGCACGTTGTGAATACCCCGCAACAGGCCGTGCGCCTTGTCGACATGGCCGATCACGCCAATCTTGGCATCCTGCTCGATACCTATCATCTTGTTACCGAGATTACCGATTACGCGGCCGGTATTCGCGCGGTCGGCGACCGGTTATGGGGCATTCACGCCTGCGAGAACAATCGCGGGCGCCCCGGCACGGGATTCCTGCCCTGGGCGGATATCTTTGCGGCGATGCGGGAAATCGGGTTCGAGGGATGGGTCACGTTCGAGACTTACAACTCCGGCCTGGGCGACTTCGCCTTCGAGCGCGGCATGTTCCATGACGTGTGTCCCGACCCCGAGGCCTATGTGCGCGAAGGGCTGGCTTTCATCAAGACCGGCCTCGCGGGCTAACGAAAACCGGCTTGCGTTTTTGTCCGACTTGACCTGAAATATCAATGGAGATCATGTCGCAAGAAGAACGAAAACCGAAGTCGACGATTGCCTGGCGCCGCACGCCGCTCGAGCGCGACCAGTTGCTTGAATTGACGGAACGCAGCGACCTTCTGGGCATGCTGCAGTCGGTCGGGTACCTGGGTCTGCTCGCTGTCACGGGCACGTCGGCCTGCCTGCTGGTGACCCATATTCACTGGGCATGGATCGTCGCGATCGTATTTTTTCACGGCACTTGCTGGGCCTTTATGATCAACGGGTTTCACGAGCTCGTTCACAACTCGGTCTTCAAGACACGCTGGCTCAATCCATTCTTTTTGCGGATCTTGAGTTTCTTCGGCTGGCACAACCACGTGCTCTTCTGGGCGAGTCATACGGAGCATCACAAGTACACGCTGCACCCCCCTGACGATCTCGAGGTCGTGCTGCCGGCGGATGTGCGGCTCGAGAAGCTGTATAAGAACGGGTTGGTCGATCCGCGCGGTATCATCTACGCGGTCCAGTTTCATTATCGTCTGGCCCGCCTGAAGCTGGGCGGCGAGTGGGAGAATGCGCTCTTTCCCGAGTCCTCCCCCGATAAGCGGCGCGCGCTGGCGAACTGGTCCCGTTTCGTATTGATCGGGCACGCGACGATCCTGGTGGTGTCCCTGGCCCTGGGATGGTGGATGGTGCCGGTCGTCGTGACGTTCGCGCGCTTCTACGGAAGTTGGCTGCACCAGCTGTGCAACAATACGCAACATATCGGCCTCACGGATCAGACGCCGGATTTCCGGTTGTCCTGTCGAACCTTCACCTGCAATCCCTTCGTCCAGTTCCTGTATTGGCACATGAACTTCCACATCGAGCACCACATGTATGCCGCCGTGCCCTGCTATCGCCTGGGCAAGCTGCATCGTCTGATCCGGCATGACCTGCCGCATACCCCGCACGGTCTTTACGCGACCTGGAAACAGATCATCCCGATCCTTGAGCGCCAGCGCAAGGAGTCGGGATACCAGTACGCACCCGAGGTGCCGGAGCTCGCCGCCGGATGATTCGCAAATAGGATCTACCAGTATATGCTATGGATTCGAAGGACGTGACAATGCAGGGCTTCGAACAGAAGAACGCGGAAATCCGCGATGCGTTTCTGACGCTCAAGCGCGACCACCCCGGAAAGCTTGAGGCGCGCCTCAACCTGTCCTGGTCGAACTGGGGATTTGGGCTGGAGGAGCTCGCAACGTCGGTCCGGCGCCTGGCGGACAACGATATCGGGTTCATCGAACTGCATGGTAATCACTACGGCCCGGATATCGGCTACGATGCAGCCGCAACGAATCGTCTGCTCGGCGATCATGGCATGGCCTGTTCCGGTATCTGCGGCATGTTTTCCCCGGACAACGAAATGGCATCAACCCGGGCCGTCGTACGCCAGCGCGCGGTTGACTACATTAAGCGTACAGTGGAATTCGCGGTGGCGGTTGAGGCGAACTATATCCTGGTCGTGCCGGCCGCCGTGGGGCGACCGACAAAGATCGACGACTGTGAATTCGAGCGCTCCGTGGCGACGCTGCAGTCTGTCGCGCATCTTTTCGAGCAGGCCGGTATCCGCGCCGCGATCGAGCCCATTCGCGCCGCGGAAGTTAGCATCTGCCATACCGTTGAGGACGCGCTGGCGTATATTGCGGCCGTGGATCACCCCGGTGTGCAGCATATCAACGGCGACGTTTATCACATGCAGGTCAGCGAGAGTCACATTGCCGCGGCCCTGCGATCTTGCGGGGAGCGTTTAGCAAACCTGCATCTGGCCGATAGCAACCGCTGCGCATTGGGCGAAGGCAGCCTGGACATCGATACGATGATCATGGCGCTTTACCTGATCGGCTTTAACAACGCGTCTTGTTTTGCCCCCCCCGAGCCGCTGGGCCCCGGAGGCGACCCCTACCCTGCGATGTATGGAAAGCCCGAGGCCGTGGTGCTCGACCAACTGGTAAGCATGAGCGCGCGCACCTGGCGTGAACGTGAAGAAGCCGTGCGCGCTCTTTGAAGATGGGCGCGCGCGTACGCGAGGTGGACCCGGCGGTCGAGGGCAAGCGCGTTCTCGTCACCGGCTCCGCCGGTGCGATTGGGCGGCGCGTCTGTGATGCGCTCCTCGCGCGCGGCCATCACGTTCGCGGCTTTGACCGTGTGGCCAATGACCGGCTTGAGGACGATCAAATCGGCGACCTGAGGGATCGTGATGCGATTGACCGCGCTGTTGACGGCATCGACTGCGTGATCCACCTGGGTGCGTACCGCAACGACGCGGATTTCATGGACGTCTTGCTGGAACCGAACGTGATCGGCATGTATCACGTTTGCAACGCCGTGCGGGAAGCCAGGGTCAACCGGCTTGTGTTGGCGAGTTCCGTGCAGGTTTTGACCGGCCTCGATGAGTCCCAAAGACCGCATCGGCCCGAGGGCGGTGCGGCCCCCACAAACGATTACGCCATGACCAAGGTCTGGGCGGAGGTGGCCGGCGAGATGCTGGCCCGCTGTCACGGGGTCTCCGTCATCGCGGTTCGAATCGGATGGGTCCCCGTCCGCCCGCCGGATATGGAGAAGCTCCAGGGTAGCGCGACGGGTCTCAGTATTTTCTTCAGTCACAACGATGCGAAGCGATTCTTCACCCTCTGCGTCGAGTCGCCACGGCCGGAATCGGGCGAGTTTGTTATCCTGAATGGTGCCAGCCGCCCGGCATCAAAGCCGTACATGGATCTGACCGCGGCGCGCGAGGTGATCGGGTACGAACCGCAGGACAACGTGGCCGACGGCCTCGACTGGGACTACCCGCCCGTACGAGACTAACCGAGCCCGTCGCGACGGCTTCCGCGCGGACAGGATCATGCCCCAATTTTCACGCTTCACGCTCCCGCCTTGCGGCGATCGCCCTCTCGGGGTAGTCGGAAATCAGCCCATCAACCCCGAGCGCGATAACGCGCGCGATATCGGAGGGTTCATTCACGGTGAAGACGTAGACCTTGAGTCCTGCCGCCTGGGCATCCCGGACGATGGTGTCGTCGATGATCTTGACGGAGGGAATCACCGCGTAGGCGTTGAGTTTCGCGGCGGTGACCAATGCGTCCGCAGGCCTCTTTTTATAGAGCACTCCGATCCGGACCTGATCGTCGTGCCGACGTGCGGCAACCAGCTCGTCGTGGTCGAATGATGAAACCAGGATCCGGTCGTCGTGCCGACCGGCGGCCCGTTGTTCGCGAAGCATCGCCATCACGGGCGCCGCGGTTTGGCGCCCTTTGAGCTCGATATTCACGACCAGTCGACCGGCCAGGAGATCGAAGACTTCCTCCAATACCGGAATCTTCTCACCGTCACCGGCATCCAGTTCGCGCAGGGCGTCGAACCCGGGACCATGGATTGTGCCCTTGCCGTTTGTCGTGCGGTTGAGCGTGTCATCGTGGATCACAAGGAGCCGACCGTCGACAAGGTGCACGTCGAGCTCGACCCCATCGACGCCGAGGGCCAGTGCCTTTCGGAACCCGGTCAGGGTATTCTCCGGCGCATGTCCTTTTGCGCCACGATGTCCGATGCAGAGGGGCGATTTCATCGAGCAGGGGTCCTTTGCGCGCATCGTCAGCCCGTGCCGTGTCCCTGTCAATCGTATTGCCAGTAAGGGGATTCGGGGGTGATACTGCTGGACCCGCAATGGAACAGGACGCAGATATCATCATTGTTGGAGCCGGCGGCAGCGGACTCGCGGCGGCGGTGAGCGCTGCGGAGAACGGCGCGTCCGTGATTGTGCTCGAGAAGCGACCCCTGCCCGGTGGCACGACAGGAATTGCGGTCGGTTCTTTCACCGCTAATCGAACGGCCATGCAGTGCCGTGAGGGTATTGACGATAATCCGGAGGACCACGAGGCGGACGCCGCGAAATTCGGTCCACCGGAACACCAGGCGCGCAACAATCGCGACTTGCGGCTGCACTTCCTGGGGCATACGGCCGAGACGCTGGATTGGCTTCAGGGCATGGGGCTCCGTTTTCACGGGCCGTCACCCGAGCCGCCGAATCGCGTGCCGCGCATGCACAACGTGGTGCCCAGCGCCAAGGCGTATATCGCGGTCCTGCAGAGTCGGTTGCTGGTGCTCGGCGGCCGGCTCCAATGCAACGCGCCGGTCCGAGAATTGATGCGTGACGGGGGGCGCGTCGTCGGCGTCGTAGCCGACGTGGACGGGCAGCCCGTCACATTTCGTGCCGGCCGAGGTGTTGTGCTGGCGGCCGGCGACTACACCAACTCGGCCAGTCTGATCGAGGAATACAAGGGCGCTGCCTTCCGCGAGGTGGAAGGGATTAATCCGCACTCCACGGGAGACGGGCATCGCCTGGCGCTCAAAGCGGGCGCCGAGTTGCTCAACATGGACATCACCTATGGCCCGGAGATTCGGTTTGTTGCGCCCCCCCGGCAGCCGTTCGCGCAACTTCTTCCGGCGGCGGGTCCCGTCGCTCGAATCATGGGCCATCTGCTGCCGCTCGTGCCGAAGCGCCTGATGAATGCCATGATCAAGCGCCTGCTGGTGACCTGGCAGCATCCCGAGGAGGCGCTGTTCGACGACGGAGCCATCCTGGTCAACGGTTGCGGGGAACGCTTCTGCAATGAGCAGGAGTCGCCTGCGCGCGAGATTGCCATTGCGGCGCAACCGGAGAAGCAGGCGTACATTCTGCTCGACCGGCGTGTCGTGCAGCGCTATAGCGCCTGGCCGCATTTCATTTCAACCGCACCCGAAATCGCCTACGCCTACGTGGCGGACTACCAGCGTTTGCGTCCCGACGTCACGGTGACGAGCCCGCGCCTCGACGATCTCGCCGCGGCGCGTGCGATGGATCCGCAGGTCTTGCGCGACACCGTGGAGGCGTACAACCGCTACGTCGCGGGCGAGGTCGCTGACCCGCACGGACGTACGGGGGATACGCAACCGCTCCAGGCCGGCGACTGGGCCCTGCTCGGGCCGGCCCGTGCCTATTTTACAACGACCGAGGGTGGTGTGCGCATCAATCAGGATTTGCAGGCGCTCGATGCAGACGGGCACCCGATCGAAGGACTGTACGCGATCGGCCAGAACGGATTGGGCGGCATGGTCCTCTGGGGCCACGGCCTGCACATTGGTTGGGCGATTACCAGCGGCCGGCTGGTTGGGCGGTTACTGGCCAACCATGGCGTGTGAGGCCGTGCCGTATAAAGAGATTCAGTATCTTGCCGACGAGCAGGACCCAAGCCTGACGATTGAGACGCGAGACCTGGTCGCGAAGGTCATCGACAACACGGGTCTTGCGTTGACTACCAACGAGGGCACTACATCCCATTTCGGCCGATACGGAATGAACAGCCCGCTTTCTTTCAGCCATCATCTGGGCTATCACGGCCTGCGTGCGCTGTACGACAAGTAGGAACGGCGCAACCTGGTGGTGCCGCTCGCGTCGTGGCTGAATCTGCGGAGTCAACCTGCAGGGGATCAAACTCGCCCCGGTCGCCGACCGGACACGGGACCGGTGCGCTTCAGCGCCGCTGTTGCTCCGTCCCTCGAATGCGTCGCCAGGGCCCGGCGTTATCGCGCAACCTTACGGTTAATATCCACCTCTCTCCGGAAGACGAGGCCTTTTCGAGTTCCCAATATTGCTTTGCCCATGGCGAGCAATGTCAGATTGCCCACATCCAACACGGAACGCTCAATGTCCATGTTCAGAGAAAGACACAGCGCCCCGTCATTTCCCCCTTCTACTCCCACGCTTGCCCTATGCTGTAGAGCGCCTTGACGTCCGATTCGGGAAGCGGACGGTCGTACAGGCGAAGGTCGTCGATCGAGCCCTGGAACGGTTTTGCGGCCCCGACGGGCAGGTCCAGGGCAAGACATACTTGCTCGGGCGTGACTTCGACCGCCACTTCCGCGCCCGCTTCGAACTCGGCTGTTGAATCGAACCTCCCGTCAACGAAGAGATTCGCCGTCCCACGCAGCCGGTTTACGGTCACGACGGCATGTGTCCAGCGTCCGGCTTCCACCGTTGCGGCCGAAGTCGTCTTTACGTACGCCGTTCCATCACCGAGGAAGTGAAGAAACGAAAGCCTTCCTTCGGCGTCCATGACCAGACCCATCTGCCACTCGATTTTCTTCACGATGCCCCAGAAATCTGCGGGTGTTTCGTCACTCGGTTTCCGGGTGGGGTTGATCCAGATCGACAGGCTGTAATCGCCCTCATGCAAGGCCAGTAACTCCGGAGTCGGCTCGAGCCGCAAGCCGCGTTGGCCCTCGATCTTCCACCCGCGCGCGGCGAGCTGAGCGCCATCCGGGTCCTTGAACATGCTGACGCCGACGCGTCCCACCTCGAGCCTGCCGGATTCCTGCGCGGCGAGCGCGCGCGTGCTTCTCGCCCCCCACGCGGCAATGTCCGCGTTCGCTGATTCGGCTGCTCGACGCGCATACTCACGAAGGCTCACCATCGCGTTCACGTCCCCAACCCATTCGTTCAACTCTTCATCAATCCGCCGCGTCCTGACCTGGTAGATGAACCCGAGGAAGCCGGCCAGGTGCCGCGCCGAGAAATCCGAATCACCGGCCACGCGCCGATAGACCGCGGCCAGCGAACGATCATCCAATTCGCCACGAATCCTCTGACGCAGCACGCCAAGAAACTCGTCCCTTTCCTCAACCGTGTCCCGCGTTACGGCATGCTCGTACAGGGCCGGTAAGCGATGCGTACTGAGTTGAGCGTAATGATCGCTCAGGTATTTCATGCATGCCGACCGCAGCGTGGTCTCCGGCCGGGCGCGCAATCTTCGGAAGCACGCGCCCGCAATGCGTTCATCGTTAAGCTTAATCAAGAGTTCCAGCGCCTTCCCGGCGACCTCGTCCGTCTCGTTTTCGACGGCCCGCCTCAATGTCTGTCGTCCCGTGTCCCCGGCGGCCAGGATCCGCCTGTTCGCCGTGCCTGACTCCGAGGGGTCCGCCGAGCTCAGCGTCCGCACCGCGAACATAAGTTCTGGCATCGATCGTTTGCTGTCCGGCAGACGCGCGAGCAGTGGTACGAGCTCGTCGGCACGATCTCCGCGTGAGAACTTGGATCTCAGCGTCCGGCAGAGACGCAAGGCCTTTGCGAAGTCGCCCTCTTGTTCAAGGGCCAGAATTTCGGCGAGGTGATCGTCCAGTGACAGCCCATCGCCCGATGCTTTCGCGGGCCCCGGGTTGGTCGCGCCTGTCGTCACCTTCGGCACCTGCTGCGAATTCTTTGTTTCAGAGGGTTCCGGTGCGGTCACGGAAGGCGCCGCTTTGCGTGGCGGCGCGGGAACGGTCTCCTGCCTGCAACCCGTCAGGGCGACGAGCAGTATAAGAACGTGCAAGGTCTTCATGATGCCTTCCATACATAAAAGACTATTCCCATACCGGACCTTCGTATAGCGTTTAGAACGAAATGATTTCAAACAAGTCTGTCTGTGTCCTCACGCTCATTTTCGCGGCCACGTTGCCGCTGCATGCCCAGACCAACGCGCCCGGCAGCGCGGTGTGGACGGGCAAGGGCGACGGGAAGAACTGGTCCGATGCCCGGAACTGGCAGCCGAGCGGGGTGCCCACCAATACGGCTACGATCGGCGAACCCGATGAACCGAGGGTGATCGTCGTGGACAAGGCGGCCCAGGTGGACGTGCTTAGGTTCGTTCCGGTTAACAAAAACACGCTGCTGCTGCTGGGGGGCCTGACGGTCCGTAGCCTGGTCATGATCCAGAAATCACCCTACGAACACGCGAACATCGACGTCGGCAATCACACCCTGACCCTGTCCGAAAGCTCGCGCTCCTATCTGCCGAAATTACGGGGCAAGGGCCTGCTCGTGAAGACCGGCACGGGCACCTGCTACGCCCCAACCGATACGAAGGCCTATTCAGGCGACTACGTCGTGCGAAGCGGGACCCTTATCTTCTGGGGCGGAAACATGGGGGCAGGCGGGTCCACCAACCTGACGATCCACAACGGCGCCACCGTGCGGGTCATGAATCCTTCGCCTGAACCTGTCTCGTTCCCCTCCAACGTCGTGGTCTACGGTGTCGGCGAAGGGGACGGCGTCCTGTCTTTTGATTACTCGGATTTCGGCTTCGCCAGCAACCTGAGGGCCGCCTCGGACGCGAAAGTGTCGGCAAAAGCCAACGTGACCTGGCACGGCCACATCCGAGGGCCGGGCATGCTCACGTTTGAAGCCGCGCCAGGAAAGACAAACAGGCTGGACGGCGCCTTTCACTGCGCTGTCAATGGCACGGCCGCAAACCGGATGGCCGTGGGTAGCGGCGTCCTGGACATTGCAGGCTGCGCTCTGACCGTCGAGGGCAGCGACACCGCCACCACCGAGGAATACGTCCTGATTGACTACTCGTCGGAGGGCGGGTCCGTGACCGGACGCTTCGCGACCACAGACAGCATGCCGAAGCGATGGTCTGTCGCGTACGCCGGAACGGACGACAATCCCAAGTGTGTCGTGCTCGTCAACCCCCCGGCCGCCGATGCGGCCGTGACGATTCCGTAGCGAGCGCCATAGCCCCGGAGAAGGGGTCAGCCGTGCAAATTGTAAAGCTTTCGACCTGCAGGGACTCGGTCGAGCAGCTCGCCGAAATATGCACGAGCAGAATTAGACCCACAGCTGTCGGTCAAGGGTCCGGTACTGGATGGCCTCGGAGATGTGTTCCGCATCGATGTCGGTGCTGGCCGCCAGGTCGGCGATGGTGCGCGCGACCTTAAGGATGCGATCGTACGCGCGCGCGCTGAGGTTGAGCTCGTTCATCGCCATTTTCAGAAGTTCGCGCGCGTCACTGCCCAGCACGCAGAAAGACTGCATCGCCTTGGCATCCATGGCTGCGTTGCAATGCAGTCCGTTACGCCCGGCATAACGATTCTGCTGAACGGCGCGTGCCGTGGTGGCGCGTTCTCGAATGGCGGCCGATGGTTCGCCCGGCGCCAGGGTCGTCAACTCGTCGTACTCGATCGACGGCACCTCCACGTGGATGTCGATGCGGTCAAGCAGCGGACCGGAAATCTTGTTACGGTAGTTCTGTATCTGGCGATGCGTACAGCGACACTCGCGCCGCAGGTCACCGTAGAACCCGCAAGGGCAGGGGTTCATGGCCGCGACGAGCATGAACTGGCAGGGGAAGGTCACGCTTGCGGCGGCGCGCGAGATCGACACCACGCCGTCTTCGAGTGGTTGGCGCAGGACCTCCAGCACGTTACGGTGGAACTCGGGCAATTCGTCCAGGAAGAGCACGCCGCGATGGGCCAGGCTCACCTCGCCCGGCGAAGGGTGTGCGCCACCGCCCAGCAGTCCGGCGTCGGAGATCGTGTGGTGCGGCGATCGAAACGTTCGATTCACAATCAAGGCCGTCTGCGGCGCCAGCGTGCCGGCAATGCTGTGGATGCGCGTTGCTTCGAGGGCTTCTTCAAGTGTCATCGGCGGCAGGATCGACGGAATGCGCTTGGCCAGCATCGATTTGCCGGTGCCGGGCGCGCCGATCGCCAACAGATTATGGCCGCCGGCAACAGCTACCTCGAAAGCACGCTTGGCCTGTTCCTGGCCCTTGACGTCGGCGAAGTCCACGGGGTACTCGCCGAGGTGACCGGAAACCTCCGACATGTTGACGCCGTAAGCGGCAAGTTCCAGGTTGCCCGCGAGGAAGTCGGTGGCTTCACGCAGGTTGCGCACAGGGTAGACGGCAATGCCGTCTACCACGGCGGCCTCGTCCGCGTTCTCGGCGGGAACGAGGAAGCCGTGGCGCCCCTCGTCGCGCATGCGCATCGCGATCGGCAGCACGCCCTTGACGCGGCGCACCTCGCCGCTGAGAGCGAGTTCGCCGATGATGGCGTATTGCTGAAGCGCTTCGGCGGGTATTTCACCCTGCGCGGCCAGCATGCCGATTGCGATCGGCAGGTCGAAATTCGGCCCCTCCTTCTTGATGTCGGCCGGGGCGAGATTGACCGTGATGCGGCCTGATTTGGAGAACAGGCCGGAATTATTGATGGCAGTGTAGACGCGGTCCTTGCTCTCGCGGACCGCCGCATCGGGCAATCCGACAATCACCATCTGGGGGTCGCCATGGCCGGCGTTGACCTCTATCTCGACCGGATAGGCGTCGACGCCATAGACCGCTCCCGAAAATACCCGCGCTAACATGTTTCCTTCCAACCCTTGGCTACACCGCCGGGTGCATATTAGATCAGGGCCCGGATTGGAACCAGCAGAAACGGATGGGACCGGTGCGGGAGGGTGATTGATTTCGCTGGCCCTGTCACCCCATTCTGCGGTATGCTAGCGGCAGCGTCACCGCATAGATTGCAGAGGAATATGACACTGAATCGAATCAAGATGCTGTTGAAAGGGTTCGCCGTTCTGGCGCTGATCGCGTGCGCCGGATGCGCCAGCCCTTATGAGCGTGTTGACGTCAATGAAGCGTACGATTTGAAGACGATGGATCGACGCGATGGTCGCGTGATGTACCAATAGTCCGGAGTGGCGATTAGCCGCCCCACGAACGCGAGCAGGAGTATGGCAACATGATCAAGACACAGCTGACATTGTACATGGAGAATCGATACGGCCAGCTCGCGCAGGCAACCCGCCTGCTCGAAAAGGCGAACGTTAACCTGGAGGCGATCTCGGTGGCGGAAGCGTCGGCCGCGAGCCTGGTGCAGATCATCGTCGATAGCCCACGTCGGGCACGCGAGGTGCTCAAGGATTCCGGCATTCCGGTGGCGGAGGAAAAAGTGAATGTCGTGCTGCTGGATAATAAGCCCGGTGCGCTCGCGCACGTCGCCAACAGGCTCGCTCGGAAGAAGGTCAATATCAACTACCTCTATGCCACCACGACGCCGGGCAAGGGCGCGGAGCAGACGGCCGTGGTCATCAGCGCCGACGATCCGCAGGCGATCGAAGACTTCTTTGCCGACTGATCGCAGGGCATCGTGCGGCCCATGGTGCAACAGAGAGGCGCCTGACATGTCGACCACGGAGGATCTTCTACGGGACATCATGCAGCTCAGCCTGAGCAGCAGTCCCGAGCAGATGCTGGAGAAGGCCCTGACGGCCTGTATCACCATTGCCGGCGCGCGTGGCGGCTCGATCCTTGCTGAAGAGGGCCCGTACATGCAGTTCCTCTTCGCCGATGTGCCCGACCTGGTGGGCGTGCGTGTTCCGCACGACAGTATCGCGGGAAGTTCGGCCGCGGACAACCTGGTGATTTACACATACGCGCCGTACGACAAACGACACTTCAAGGGCGTCGACGATCAAATTGAAGTCCCGACGCGCCACCTGCTGAGCATTCCGATCCCGTCTATCCATCGTTCGGTGGACGATGAGCGGACCATCAATTCGGCGGTGTTGCAGCTCTTGTTTGACCACAACATCATGGTTGAACTTGACGCGGAGCAGGGCCCGCATGAGTTCGATGTGGCTGACTTCCGAAGGGATCCCGCTTGCGAACAGCATTTCAGCGACTTGTTCTGGATACTGCCCAACATTGCGCTTGGCCTGGAAGTCATGAAGCTGCGTCAAACGTCCTACCAGGCGATCCACGAGTTGAAGAACAAGATGATCGGCGCCCTGTCCTGGTGCCATTACCTTAAGGACGACCTGGCCGAACGCGACGCGGCACTGTTGGAGGACGAGAGCATCAGCGAGGATCTTGCGCTGACCGAGTCCACGATCCGCGAGGGGGCCGAGCTCGCGAAGACGTATCTTCAGTTTACGACAATCTATAGCCCGCAATTCGCGCCCGGCGACGTCAACGATGTCTTGCGCCATACGGCGGCTTCCGCTCGTGTTCTGGCGCGCGAGACCGGGGATCATGCGATCGACGTGCAGGAAGAATTCGGCGATGGATTGCCGGTGCGCACGATCGACGCCGAGCAGTTGAAGATGGCGTTCTTCAACCTTTGCAAGAATGCGGTCGAGGCGATGATCGAGCATTGTGTTGCCGATGCCGTCCTGCGTCTCTCATCAGCCGTGGGGCCAACAGGAGTCACGATAACGATCAGCGACAGCGGGCCCGGCATGCCCGAGGAAATTGCCGACAATCTATTTATCGCCTTCAAAACGAAAAAAGAAGGCGGCACCGGACTGGGCTTGACGATCACCAAAAAGATCATCGATGTTCATGGGGGACAGATTCGGTGCGCAACCGGCACCGAGGGCACCACTTTTGTCGTGACGCTATAGGGCCCAGCTAACCTGTAACACGCCTTTGGCGATCAATCCACTAAACCGTAAATCCGCCTGCGGCGGACAAGCCCATGAGGAGACAGAGATGAATGACGAGTTTGTGACAGACGACCCCGAGAGCCTGGCGATTCATGAGAGCTACGAGCAGGTGGTGGAGACCATTCGGCGGAACCTGGACCCGCACAGCAACACGGTCCTGATCGTTGACGATGAAAAATCCATACGCAAGAAAGTCGCCCGCGACGTGCGCGGCTGTGCGCCGGGCCTGGTGATTTTCGAGGCCGGCAATGGAGAGGAAGGCCTGCGTAAGTTAGCCGACATTCGCAACAAGTACGTCAACGACCCGCTGTTGATTATCTCCGACCTCAATATGCCCGTGATGGATGGCTGGGAATTTATCAAGCGTCTCCGCGAGGACTACGAGGCCCGCGGCAAGAAGTCCGGCATTCCGATGCTCGTGCTCTCATCAACCAGCGGCGAGAAGAGCGTTGCTGTCGTGATGAAGAAAAGCGTGCACGCGGGCAAGTCGGGCTATGTTCCACTCGTGACTGTTGCGAAGGAAACGTGTGCGGATGGCAGTCGCTACGACGCGTCCGGCGACAAGGGCTTACTGGACTGGCTGGACCACTTCGTTAATGGGTGACGGACCGGCTACTTGTTCAGGCGCAACAGGTAGTCCTCGCCGCTGGACTGCAGGTATCCGAGTTGGCCGTCCGGTTCCGGGTAGAGAAAGAAAGAATTGAGCGGGCGGACGCTGCCGTCGGCGAATGCGGCAGTGCACAGCCCGCCGTGGCGAAAGTGAAATTTGGGCGTCGGCTCGGCGTCGAGGATATAGTGTTCCTGGATCATGGGGTTCTGCGGGGACGCCTCCCCTTCGGTGGTATTCAGCAATGCGCAATCCGCCCAGGTGATCGTCTGGGCGGGCAGCGGAATCAGGTCGAAGTTCTGGACGGACGATCCCATGTTCTGTGCGGTTCCTTTGAGCATGTATGCGTTCAGGCCGTACGCGTACGTGGGCGTCGTGAATTGGGCCAGGTGATAGCCCTCGCCGTACGGAAACGTGGGGCAGGTCTGCACCCCGCCGCTGTGCTCGAAATAGGGTGACAGCCGCGCGCGGGTCATGTCCAACACGCGGTCGCCCGGTGACCCGGAGGTAACCTCGAAGCCAATATAGAAATGGCTGCTGCCCTGGACGTCCTCAACGTACGGGAAAAAGCGACCGTTGTTCTCCTGGTAGTACATCGCAAGCGCCGTATTCAAGTTGCGCAGGTTGCTGATACAGTGCGTTCGGTTTGCTGCGACGAGCCCCTTTTGAATCGCCGGAAAAAGCAAAACGGCGAGAATCGAAATGACGGCGATAGTGACAAGCAATTCGACCAGCGTAAAAGCCAATGCTGAATGTTTCCGCGCGCTCATGTTGCCCGGATCATACAAACCCGCCACGGTCGACTTCAAGCAACTCCGGAGGGATCTCCTCGACAAATCGCGACGGCAGGCAATACATGACACCGCCATCCTGCATGCGGCGCACTTCGGGCGAACAGATACACAATTCGTCCTTGGCACGCGTAATTGCCACGTAGAAGAGCCGGCGCTCTTCGGCCTCACCTCCGGGCGACTCGTTCATCGAGCGACTGGAAGGAAACAGGCCGTCCGCCGCCCAGAGAATGATGACCACCGGCCACTCCAGCCCCTTCGCCTGGTGAACGGTGCTCAGGCGTAGTTGATCGCCATCGGCCGCGGCGTCGGTCTCCGCCTCCGCCTCCGCATCGAGATTGGTCAATAACGCCACGTCATTAAGGAACGACGCGGCGGTCTCGAAGCGCTGCATGAAAATCGTGAGTTCGTTGATATCATCGAGGCGTTGGCGGTAGTCTTCGAATGCATCGAACGCGTAACGCTCATAATAAGCGGCTACGAATTCGTGGATGACATCCCCGGGATCGTGCTCCACGGTTTCGAAGACGCGGGCGATGTCCTGCCAGGCGGCCCGTGCCGCGGCGGGCAAGGCTTCCGCCAGTCGCGCGCGTTGTGCGGCATCGAGCAGGGCGAATGATTCGCCCATGCGGGTCCAGGCTTTCTGTGCGGTGACCTCGCCCACGCCGGGCAGCAATTGCATCACGCGTAGAAAGGCGAGTTCGTCGTCGGCGCTGACCATGAGGCGAACCAGGCAAAGCACGTCCTTGATGTGCGCCTTCTCGAAGAACCGCACACCGGACATGATGACGTAGGGCACTTGCTCGGACGCCAGCTCGTGTTCGAGTTCGATGGCGTGGTAATGCGCGCGGTAGAGTACGGCGATGTCGGAGAGGCGGTAGCCTTCGCGCCGAAGCGCGCGGATGCGCGCCACGACCGACCGCGCCTGCTCCGCGCCATCGCGCATGCGGGCCAGGACGGGCCGGTGGTGCGATTCGCGGGTGGCACGTAGTTCCTTGGGAAACTGGTCCGGATTGGACGCGATGCAGGCGTTCGCGACCTTGAGTATCTCGGGCGTGCTGCGGTAGTTGGTCTCGAGCTTGTAGATCGCGGCATCCGCATAGCGATCGGGAAAGGACATGATGTTTCGAAAGTCGGCGCCGCGCCACGAATAGATGCTCTGGAAGTCGTCACCCACCACGACCACGTTGCGGTGGCCGGCGCCGATGAGATCGACCCACTGCGCCTGCAGCGGATTGGTGTCCTGGTACTCATCCACCAGCACGTGCTGGAACTGTTGTTGATAGCGGGCCAGGATGTCCGGGTGCTCTTTATAGAGCCGCAGTCCGTTCAGTAGCAGGTCGTCAAAATCCATCGCACCCAGCCCGCGCTTGCGCGACTCGTAGGCCTCGAGGACGCGCACGACGATTTCGGGATCGACGGTGAACTTATCCGTCTCAAGCTGTTCGTAGCGATCCTGGACGACGTCCGCGATGGCGCGTTGCGTATTCTTGGCTTCTCCGACGAGGCCCATCAGGACCGGTGCCCGCGGGAACTCCTTGGCCTTGAGCTTGAGCGCTTTGATGCTGGCGCGGATCAGCGACAACGAGTCGTCCCGGTCGAGAATCGCGTAGTCGAGGCGATAACCCAATGCCGTTGCATGCCGCCGCAACATGCGGTTGGCAAGGTGGTGAAAGGTTCCGCCCCACATGCCGCCGACACCGCCGTGGATCAAGTGTTGCGCTCGATCCAGCATTTCGCGCGCGGCCTTGTTGGTGAAGGTCAGCAACAGGATGCGGTCGGCGTCAATTCCGCGTTCAACCAGGTGCGCGACGCGATAGACCAGCGTGCGTGTCTTGCCGGTGCCCGCCGCCGCCAGGATTAGGGCCGGCCCGTCGGGAGCCGTCGCGGCCGCGAGTTGCTCCTGGTTCAGTGCGTCGTCAAATTGGATCGTCGGCATTGGTCGCGTGGGCTATCCGGTGTGGGCGATCGTTCCGCCCGTGTCATCGTCAGACGCGTGGGCCAGCAGCCGGTCGCTTTCCTCGCGCAGCCCCTCCAGGCCCAGGTCACGCGGGCCGGCGCCGGCCCGCATCATCGCTTCGACGACGTCCTTCTTGCGAACGTCGTCGGGTGCTCGCAGCAGGGCGTAGTGATCCTGCTGCCCGGCGATGGCGGCCACGAATCCGGCGGCGACCAACTCGTCGAGCACCTCGTTGAGCAGACGTACCGGTATCTGGCGCGCCTGTGCGTATTCAGCGGCGTCGAATGCGCCGTTCCGGTCTTGTACCGTGCGGATGGCTTCGGAGATGATCGCCATTGCCAGCAGAACGCGCGATTCGGTGCTCGCCCGCCGCGCCGTCTGTTCCATGCGATAGGTCGCGCAATTCTGCACCGCGAACGCGATTTCGGTCCCCAGCAGGATGATCTGCCAGCTGACCAGGACCCAGAGCAGCAGAATCGGGAGGATCGCGAAACTGCCGTAGACCGCACCCTGACGTGCCACGCCGACCTGTAGCCGGATACAGATCCAGATCCAGGCGATAAACAGGATCGCGGCGGCGGTGCCGCCGCAGAACGCCGGCGCGAACCGTACGCGCGTATTGGGCATGATCATCATGAAGATCGCGAACGATAGCGCGACCAACATCAGCATGGCGATGTGCTTCAGGATGTCGGACTCGAGCACGCTCAAGACGGATCCGGCCACGCCGGCCGGCAGGAATTTGTATGCCAGCTCCACCGCGGGCAGCGATGACGAGAGAATGATCAGGATGGGCGTCAGGACAAGCACGCCGAGATAGTCCGTGAACTTTCGAAAGATGTTGCGCTGCGTGGCCACGCCCCAGACGCGATTGAACGAGAGCTCAACACGGCCCAGGCCGGCGATCACGCTCCATATCAGGAGCACAAGGCCAACGCCGCTCAGGGCGCCGAAGCTGACGTTGTTGACGTACCCGAAAATCTCGTCGATGACGGCTTCCACTTGCGTGACGATATCCTCCACATCGTTCGCCGCCGGCGGGTCTGCGTCACCCGCGGCCGGATCAGGGCCCGTCACCAGGCTCTCGGCCGCGTTCGTGATGGCTTGCGCGTCGACGACGAGGGGTGGCGAATTCAAGGCCGTCGCGTTCGTTTGGGGCGCGGTCGCCTCATCCGTCTCGATCGTATCGACCTGATTGGTTACCGCGGGTGCGTCGAACTGCCGAAGCTGTTCACGGACGAAGGTCCGGATCTGTTTCTCGACGACTTCCCCGGCCCCGAACCCCTTGGCGATAGATAACGACAGCGCCAGTACCGGCACCAGGGACATCAAGGTGTAGAAGGTCAGTGCCGATGCGTGCAGGGGACATTGGTCGTCGCGGAAACCGCGCAGAACGAGGTGCACAACGCGGATCGTGCTGACGCCGAACCGGCGCAGGCCTGATAGCGAACGCAGTTCGACGTCCCAGACGCCTTCCGTGAGAAAGCGCCTGACGCGCGAGACTCTTGACTCATCGTCCGGCATACATTTTCTCGTAGTAGGCGACGTATTCACCGCTACGCGTGTGGGCGACCCAGTCCGGGTTCGCCCGGTACCAGTCGATCGTGTCCTGGATCGCGGCGTCGAAGGTGTGCGCGGGCTGCCAGCCCAGTTCCTGTTCGATCCGCGAGGAATCGATCGCATAACGACGGTCGTGGCCGGGTCGGTCCGTTACAAAGGTGATCAGGCTTTCAGGCTTATCGAGCAGCCGCAGGATCGTCTTCACGATCTCGAGGTTTGGAACGTCGTAACTGCCGCCGATGTTGTACACCTCGCCCGCGATGCCATTGCGCATGACGCAGTCGATGCCCGCACAGTGGTCCTCGACGTAAATCCAGTCGCGAATTTGCATGCCGTCGCCGTACACCGGCAAGTCCTTGTCCTCGAGCGCGTTGGCGATGATCAGCGGGATCAGTTTTTCGGGGAACTGGTAGGGGCCGAAGTTGTTCGAGCATCGCGTGATGACCGCGTCGAGGCCGTGACAGCGAACCGCCGCGCGGACCAGGCAGTCGCCGCCCGCCTTGCTTGCCGAATACGGGTTGTTGGGTTGCAGCGGTGTCGTCTCCGTGAAGCGTCCGTCCGGCCCCAGCGTACCGTAGACCTCGTCCGTGGAGACCTGAACCAGACGTGGCACCGCGTGTTGCTGCACCGCGTCGATCAACGCCTGCGTGCCCGCTACGTTGGTGCTTACAAATGGGCCGGCGTCGACCAGGCTGCGGTCGACATGTGTCTCGGCAGCGAAATTTAGAACGGCGTCGAACGGGCTCGCGTCGAAAATCGCATCCAGGTCGGCCCGTGCGGTGATATCACCCCGCACGAAGGCATATCGCTTTTCGTCTTCGATGCCGGCCAGGTTCTCGAGGTTGCCGGCATACGTCAGCGCGTCGAAATTGACGATTTCGACGTCGTCGTAACGCTTCAGCATGAAACGTATGAAATTACTGCCGATGAAACCGGCACCACCTGTTACGAGTAATTTCATTGCCGTGATCTCCTCATTTTCCGAATGTTTGGCTGGTTGCGTTCAGCGCAGGTCAGGCATCGATACGACTATGTGCTTCCTCAAGGTAAGCGTCGAGACCCTCGCGCCAGGAGGGTAAACAATGTCCGGTCAAACTTTCATAAAGGCTCTTATCCAGCACCGCGTTGAGCGGGCGCCGCGCGGGAGTCGGGTACGCGGACGTGGGCACCGCCTCGATCGGCCACTCCGAACCGGTGCGGGCCGCTATGGCACAGGCCAATTCGTACCATGAACAACTGCCGGATGCCGATGCATGAACCACGCCGGAACATTCCACGGCGATCAGGTGCTGCAGGGCAACCGCGAGATGTCCGGTATAGGTCGGACAGGTGGATTGATCTTCAATCACACGCACAGCTTCATCCGCCCGGCCGCAGGCCGCCATGATGGCGCGCACGAAATGGCGACCGTGGACCCCGAAAAGCGCCTGGGTACGCACCACCGTGGCCGTCGGCAAAGCATCCAAAACCGCTATTTCGCCGTCAAGCTTGTCGGTGCCGTAAGCGCTCAGCGGGCCGGTCGCATCGTTCTCGCGGTAGGGGCGATCGCTTTCGCCGTCAAACACGTAGTCCGAGCCGATGTGGAACATACGGATGCCCTGCTCTGCGCAACATGCGGCAACCGTACCGGCGCCGGCGACGTTCACGGCCTGCGAGATTTCGCGTTCCGTCTCGGCATCATCGACACGGGTGAAGGCGGCACAGTTGATGACGATATCCGCGCCGGCAATCTGCCGGGCGACGGATGCCCTGTCGCGAACGTCGCAGGTCGTCGAGGCCAATGCGCGCACTTCGATGCCCGCCGCCGCCAGCACGCGCGCCAGATCCCGGCCGAGCATCCCTGTTCCCCCTGGGATCGTGACGATCATCCTCTCTCCAATTCAAATCTTGCAAACACGTGTTTTTCAGCTTAGCTTAACCCCCCGTTTGGAATCCAGCAATCAATGCCCGGCGCACGGGTGCTTACACACCGCATGGGGGGCCTGGCTTCCGGCCGGCGGCGGGCGCAAAGGAAAAGGCTATGTCAAAAATCACCAAAATCGTCGGGCGTGAGATCCTTGATTCGCGCGGAAATCCCACGGTCGAGGCCGACGTTGTGCTCGCCAACGGAATTCTCGGACGTGCCGCAGTCCCATCGGGCGCGTCAACGGGCGCCAACGAGGCCGTCGAATTACGCGACAACGTGAAGACGCGCTACATGGGCAAAGGGGTTCAGAAAGCCGTGCGCAATATCGATGCGGTCATCGCCCCCAAGCTGATCGGGCTCGACCCGATGGACCAGGCCGGAATCGATCAACTCATGATCAAGCTGGACGGCACGCCAAATAAGCGCCGCCTGGGCGCCAACGCGATCCTGGCGATCTCGCTTGCGACCGCCAACGCCGCCGCACAGGTGGCGGGGCTGCCCCTGTTTCGTTACCTCGGAGGCACGAACGCGCGCACGTTGCCCGTACCGATGATGAACATTCTCAACGGCGGCGCGCACTCGGATGCGCCGGTGGACTTCCAGGAGTTCATGATCGTGCCCAAGGGCGCGCCGACATTCAGCGAAGCGCTGCGCATGGGAACAGAAATTTTTCACGCGCTCAAAGGCGTGCTAAAGGGGATGGGGCTCAGTACGGCCGTGGGGGATGAAGGCGGCTTCGCCCCGGCACTCGATAGCAATACGCAGGCACTCGACGTGATCGTCAAAGCCATCCGCAAGGCGGGCTACGAGCCCGGCAAGCAGGTCTTCATCGCAATGGATGCTGCCGCGAGCGAGTTCTATAATGAGACCAAGAAGCGGTACGTATTCTCCAAAAGTGATAAATCGTCACGCACGGGATCGCAGATGACCGAGCTCTACGCCGAACTATGTAAGAAATACCCAATTATCAGTATCGAGGACGGTCTGGACGAGGACGATTGGAACGGATGGAAGACGTTGACCCAAAAGATCGGTGATTCCGTGCAGTTGGTTGGCGACGATTTGTTCGTGACCAACACGAAATTCCTCGCCAAGGGGATCAAGACCGGCGTCGCAAACGCGATCTTGATCAAGGTCAACCAGATCGGTACACTCACCGAAACGTTGGATGCAATTCTGATGGCGGATCGCGCGAAATACCGGTCCGTGGTAAGCCACCGTTCAGGAGAGACGGAAGATTCTTCAATCGCCGACATCGCGGTCGCCACGAATGCAGGGCAGATCAAGACCGGCTCCCTGTGCCGTACGGACAGGGTCTGCAAGTACAACCAGCTGTTGCGTATTGAAGAAGCGTTGGGAAAAGACGCCATTTACGGCGGCGCGATATAGGGCGCGGTACCACTGATCGATCCATGAAATTCTGGATCACGATATACCGATTCTCCTGGGGCCTCTTTGTCCTGCTCTGCGCGATCTGCGTCTTGTGTTTCTTTGTCCCGAAATTGCGTCAGCACGACAAGCTGCAACGCGACAAGGCGGCGAAGGTTGAAGAGATCCACGATACGCAGGCCAAAATTGCCGAATTGCAGCGTCGCCAGGAACAGTTCAGCACGGATCCCCGTTACGTGGAGCATATCGCTCGCCAGCGCGGTATGGTAAAGGCGAACGAACTGGTCGTGCGTATCGGCTCGTCGTCTGCAGGAAAATCCCCATGAACCGCTCCGCGAGTTTTCGCAGGGTCCGCCGCATGGCGTTCGCGGTCTTGGTGCTGGTCTTCTGCGCCGGCTGTGTTTCGATCGACCAGACGCTGACGCTCAACGCCGACGGCTCCGCCGATGTCGAATTGCGGTACGAACTCTCCAACGCCCTCAGGGAAAAGTTTACTCGTGTTTTCGACCTCGCGGACGACCTTGCGGCGGCTTCGGGCAAGGATCCGATGTCGCCGGCGGCACGTCGCGCCGCTTTCCCGTACATTACGGACGAAAAAGAGCTGAAGAAGATGTTTACGGCGTACAAGGAATGGGGCGTGCGTGTCAGCACGCTCGAGGTCAATCGCATCGGCAACATGGATAAGGTAACGCTGGAGTACACGGTCCCCGACCTTCGCGTGCTGGCCAAGACGGCTTTTTTCGCCCAGCAGTCCTTTTCCGTCAATCGAACGCGTGACGGCGATTACGAGTTCAAGCTGTCGTTGGGTTCACGGTCCGCCGACGCCTTGCCCGACCTGTCGGATCCTAATGTGCAGGATATTCTTCGTCCCATGCTCGAGGGCTTTCGCGTCGTCTCGACCATAAAGACACCGGGAAAGATTATCTATACGAGTTCGCCACGCGCGACGGCGCGCATGGCCGTCTGGTCCTACGATTTCTCGCAGGATCTCAATGCGCTGGCCAATCTCCAGCGCCGTGTGCAGCGGCTGACGATTGCCGGCCGCGGGCTGAACATGCGCGGCCTGTCCTACGAAGCGCCCTGATCCGGGCGCTTCAGGATTTCGCCCCACGCTGCGATCGCGGCCGCCAGGGCGCGGCCGCGATGCGAAATGCCGTTCTTTTGCGGCACGCTTAATTCAGCGAATGTCTCGTCGTGGCCATCCGGCTGGAAGATCGGGTCATAGCCGAACCCTTCCGCGCCGCGCCCTTCGCGGGTGATGATCCCCGGGCAGACGCCATCCACCGTTTGTGCATCGCCCGCGGGGTTGCTGAGCGCGATGACGCAGCGAAAGCGTGCCTTGCGATCGTCATGGTCCGCCATCTCCGCGAGCAGTTTGCGACAGTTGTCCTCGTAGGTGACGTCTTCGCCCGCGTAGCGTGCGGAGTAGACGCCCGGCGCGCCGTTCAGCGCGGCGACTTCGAGTCCGGTGTCGTCGGCCAGGGACCAGAGGCCGGTTTCTCGCGCGAGTGTCGTCGCTTTCTTGATCGCGTTCTCTTCCAGCGTGTCGCCATCCTCGACAACCTCGGGAATGTGCGGAACGTCTGCGGCGGTCAGGAACTCGAGATCAAGGAAATCGAATGCCGCCCGAATCTCGGTGATTTTGTCGGCATTGTTGCTGGCCAGAAGGAGTTGCATCGGCGTGGCTAACTGCTTTGTTGATCTGTCCGGTGTGCGGCGCGTGTGCTTGCACGGACACGGTCGTGGAAACGGGTCAATGGTTCGCGGCTCAAAGTTTGTTGGGCTAGCGTCGGGTGATGAGGCACCGCGCCGTCGACACATGCTCGGGGTGGGACTTGAACCCACACAGCCAATAAAGGCCACCAGGCCCTCAACCTGGCGCGTCTGCCATTCCGCCACCCGAGCGGTGGTATCGATGAAAACAAGGGTGCACCCCGTTGTGATCCTTCGGAAGCGGCCGTACTGTACGGCCGCCATCGGGCCAGTTCAAGGAATTTCCCGGCCGAGCAGGAACCCGATGTTGGCCTCACTATCGGTCACGTCCAGCGCGACCTTCAGTTCGCCGAGGGGCGCCAGTTGCTCGAGCATGGTGACGGATCGTGCCATCACGGTGCGGTCGATCGCGACCCGCGCGCCAAAGACGGAAGCGAACGATGCCAGGGCGGCCATTTGCTTTATTGGCGCGGTCGCGGTGACGATGTCGAACCAAATCAATGCGGTGCCGGATTGTCCGGACATCGCCTGCCGCCAGCGGCCCGTGCCGGCCGCATCCTCCGCCTCTCCGCGGTCGTAGCGCGCCAGCAGCTTGCGCAAGGTTTCTGCGTTTGAGCAGAGCAGAAGCCAGCCGTCGCAGACGGCGTAGGCGATCCGTTCGTCCTCGGTCAGGTTGGTATAAAAATTTTTGCGCGTTCCTTCCAGTACGTGCATGAAGCGATCACCAACGGGTACGCGGCTGGGTATCAGTCCCCAGCGTCGCGCGGCGTTGAGTTGGTCGACCGTCGTGCCCATGCCCGCGAGTGCTGTCGCGGCACTGCTGATGCGCGCACCCACGAGCAGCGCCGGCACACGCAGGCCGCGGCCCATCAGCAACGTGATTCCGCGCCCGATATGCGACCCGTACTCGCCGGCGAAGAAAGAGAGAAACATCTCGTGGCGCGGGCCGTCCAATGCGAGCGTTTTAGGTAGACGCTGCAGCAGGTGGTTCCATAATTTCGAATCCTCATGGGAGACGGCGACGTCGAGATATGCGTGTGGAAAGAGAACGACGCCTAGCGGCAGATCGCCGAGCAGCCGGCCTATTGAATCCCAGCGCTTGGGCGATGTATCCAGGCGTGGAACGTCGGGAAGGTCGTGCCGGCCGCGGGCCGACCCACGCAGTTGGCGTGCGTCGGCCGAGGCGATGGCGAAGCGGTAGGGTCGGGCCACGGATGTGCCGTTGACGTTCCAGCGGATCATGGCCACCCCGCGATCGGCCGCCGCCGCCTTCATCAATCCGTCGTCCTCGGCCCAGCGCGACATCCGGCGCCGCTGCATACCCGATCGGACGCGATCCACGATCTCCATATCCACGGAATAACATGCGATCAACGCGCCATGCGCCAGCGCAAAGGTCAGGCGGCCCCGCGAAGAATCGATATCGTCACCGGTATAGACCCAGGTCGCATGGGAACCCGCTCCGCTGATGCGTTCGACATCGTCGATTAGTCCGAGCGTAAGGAGCCACCGGAGCCGACGTTCGTAGGCGCCGATCCAGGATGCCAGGATGATGGCATCGTCGCCTCGCGCGCCGGCGTGTGGCACATAGGCCAGGCAGGCGGGTCCGGATGCAAGGCGCTGGACCCAGGCTCCAATCTCGGGATCACCGACCGTTTCTGCCATGTCCTCTTCGCTCACGCCGGCGGCGGATAGTGCGGCTCGTACCGCCGGATTCGCCGCGATGTCCGTCCATCGCGCGGACAAGTTTTCGTGTACGGTGACGTAGGTCGCGTTGGCTGGAATGCCGTAGATCAATCGATGCGAGTTGTCGGGCGTGTAACTGATCCACCACAGGCAGACGAGAATGAACCCGGCCAATATGATGCCGAACACCGTGCGCCGGCCGCGTGCCGGAGGAGTTTCTTGTGGGACGGCCATGCTATCGACGCTTGTCCTCCTTGTGGCGTGACCGGAAACGCAAGACTAGTGGCGCACCCTCCAGGCCAAAATGACTCCGGATCTCACGTTCGATATACGTGCGATAGGCCGGTTGAATACCGCGCGGTGCGTTGACAAACATTTCGATCCGCAGCGGTTGCCGGCCGACCTGTGTGCAGTAGTAGACCTTCAGCGGCCGTCCCTTGACGACCGGCGCCTGGACGCGATCGAAGGCGTCGTGCACCACGCGGTTCAAGACGCCCGTGGGCAATTGGGCCTGAATTTGGGCCGCGACGTGGTCTACGGCCTCGACGCTCTTGCGGATGTTGTAACCGGTCTTCGCGGACAGGTAGACCACCGGTATGTCACGCAAGAAGAAGAGGTCCTTGTAAAGTTGGGGGCCAAACGTTCGTTGTGTGGTTCCGTCCATGCAGTCCCACTTGTTGACCACGAGCAGGCAGCCGCGGTTCTCGCGCTGGATCAGGCCCGCGATCTTCTTGTCCTGTGCGGTCGCGCCGGTCGTCGCGTCGATCATCATGATCACGACGTCCGCACGCTTGATGCTGCTCTCCGCGCGCATCGAGCTGAATTTTTCGACCGCGGTCGAGACTTTGCCTCGGCGCCGAATGCCGGCTGTATCGGTCAGAACGTAATGGCGTGCTTGCGGCCCGAGCCCGAGTTGGAAAGGAACGTCGATGCTGTCGCGCGTGGTGCCGGGGGTGTCCGAGACGATAACCCGGTCGCTGCGCAAGAGGCGATTGACATACGAGGACTTGCCGACGTTGGGGCGGCCGACAATCGCGACCCGAAGCGGGTCGTCGAGGCTTTCGTTCGCCGTCTCAGGCAGCATGGCGAGAACGGCATCCATCAGGTCGCCGAATCCGCGATTGTGCAAGGCCGATACGGGGAAGGTGTCAAATCCCAGGTCGCGTGCCGAATCGGCCAGGTCGTCGTGCTGGACCGTGTCGGCCTTATTCGCCGCGACGAAGACCGTTCGTCCGCTTTCGCGCAAGAGGCGTGCGACCTCTTCGTCAAGTGGCTGCACGCCGACGGATAAATCGACAACAAAGATGACCACCGACGCGTCTTCCAGGGCGATGTCGACCTGCTCACGCACCCCACGCTCGATCTGGTCGGCGCTTGTCGCCCGATCGATGTTGCCCACGCCGCCGGTATCGATCAGGTTGAATCGATCCTGTGACCAGCGTGCTTCGGCGACGAGCCGGTCCCGCGTGACGCCACTCTCCTCGTGCACGATGGCCAGCCGGCGACCGACGAGACGGTTGAAGATCGAGGACTTACCCACGTTGGGTCGTCCAACAATCGCCACCAGTCGATTTAAAGATTCGTCACTCATCGTATACTTCGGCGAATCGCGCCGGTCGCAGGGAGGAAAGACTCCATCCGGCCGCGCGACCAATTAATCATGTGGCCGGGTCTCCGTCTGCGTAAGTTTCCAGCGTGCGATCGATCCGCGTCAGGACACGGTCGCGGCCGATGACTTCCAGCATTTCGAACAGGCCGGGCCCCTGCATCGTGCCGGAGACCGCGACGCGGATGGGATGGATCAACTGGCCAGGGGAGGCCTCACCTGCCTCCGCGGCCTCGCGAATGCAGGTCTCCGTGGTGGCTGCGTCAAAATCGGGTAGGGTCGCAAGGGCGTCGCGAATTTCCGCAAGTGTCTCGCGTGCGCCTTCCTTTAAGAGGCGCTTACGAACGGCCTTCGCGTCGTAGGGATAGTCCTCGCAGAAGAAATAGCCGGCGGCGGCCGGTACGTTAGCGTACAAGCTCGTGCGCTCGTGCATCAGGCGCGCGACGGCCGCCAGGTAGTCAGGCGCCACGTCCAGGTTGAGGCCCGCCGCGCCCCGCAGGGCCTGTTCGAACTGTTGCCGGAATTCGTCCGGGTCGAGGGCGCGGATATATTCGCCGTTCATCCACTCGCATTTTCGAACATCCATTTGCGCGGGAGACGAATGAATCCGGTCAAAATCGAAGAGGGCGATCATCTCGTCGCGGCTCAGCACCTCGCGGTCGTCGCCGGGCGACCAGCCCAGCAGGACAAGAAAGTTGAAAAAGGCCTGCGGCAAGAATCCCTGGTCACGGAATTCTCCAACGAACGCGGCCCCGTCCCGCTTCGAGTAGGGCTTTTTCTGTTCGTTGACGATCATCGGCAGGTGCGCATAGATCGGGGGCTCGGCACCGAGTGCCGCGAAGAGCGCGAGATGCCGGAAGGTGTTTTCGACGTGATCGTCGCCACGGATGATGTGCGTGATGCCCATCTCAATGTCGTCCACGACGTTGGCCAGGTGGAAAACCGGCGTGCCGTTGGAGCGCACGATAACGAGGTCCTGCATGTCTTCGCCGCGCTTCTGCAACGGGCCCTTAACCGCGTCTTCGAAGCGGCGGTCGTCCGCGGGCATTCGGAAGACGATGCATTCGCCCGGGTCGTTTTCTCCACGTCGTTCGCGATAGGCCAGGTCGCGCGCAAGGAGGTCCTCCGCGGCTGCGAGATGCGCTTCGCGCCGGGCGGATTGGTACATCGGTTCCGCGTCAGCCCCGAGACCCAGCCAGGCCATGGCGTCGGTGACGGCCTGCACGGCTTCGGGCGTTGAACGTTCGCGGTCGGTATCTTCGATGCGCAGCAGAAAGCGACCGTTCGTATGGCGCGCGTACAGCCAGTTGTAAATGGCGACGCGGATGTTGCCAATATGAACCTGTCCCGTGGGGCTTGGTGCAAATCGAACAATGGTGGTCATGCTGTTGGCGCCCTTCGCGCGGTCACATTGCCGCCCTTCGCGGCGGGGTAGACGCGCTCGATTACGAATGCTTCCTGATTCGGAAGCCGCGTAACGTACACCAGCCTGCGAGGCCGGTCGAGCGCAAGATATGCGGCGCCGGTGGATGCCTCCGAATGGCGTATTCCCGCTTGCTCCGAGGCGACCAATAATGCCATAGATGGGTGTCACGGTGTTGGCCGATTGGGAGCCGGCACCGAATCACGGAGAGGCCGAGAAATGATCCCTAAAACAGACGATCAGTCGATTGAACGCGCCTATCCGGAGGCGCGTGAACGCTACGCGGCCTACGGCGTCGATACGGACCGCGCCATTCAGCGGCTCGCGGACATCGCTATCTCGTTGCATTGCTGGCAGGGCGATGATGTCGGCGGCTTTGACTCGGACCGCGAGCTGAGCGGCGGCATACTGTCGACCGGCAACTACCCGGGCAAGGCCCGAACGGCGGACGAGCTGCGCGGCGACCTGGATAAGACCCTTGCGCTCATTCCCGGGACACACCGCCTGAGCCTGCACGCGATGTACGCCGAGACCGGCGGCGCTGTGGATCGCAACGCATTGCAGCCGGAACATTTCGCATCGTGGATCGACTGGGCGCGCGGCCAGGGGATCGGAATGGATTTCAATGGATCGTTTTTCTCACACCCGAAGGCGGATGAGGGGTTTACGCTGGCCAGCAACGACGCCGGGATTCGCCAGTTCTGGATCGAACATGCCATCGCCTGCCGCAAGATTGGCGAACACATGGGGCGCGAACTGGGCAGCGTATCGATCAACAACCTCTGGATCCCGGATGGACTGAAAGATATGCCGGCCGATCGCAAGGCGCCGCGCGAACGGTTGCGGGAGTCGCTGGACACGATCTTCGCGGAGAAGATCGACCCCACCGTTTATCGCGACGCGATCGAGAGCAAGCTGTTCGGGATCGGCTCGGAAAGCTATGTGGTCGGATCCTTCGAGTTTTACTATGGCTACGCGGTCGCCAACGAGCTGATCCTCTGCCTGGACGCCGGACACTTTCATCCGACCGAGGTCATCTCGGACAAGATATCGTCCGTGCTTCTTTACATCGATGAGCTCCTGCTGCACGTCAGCCGCGGCGTCCGATGGGATAGCGACCACGTCGTCCTGCTCACCGATGAATTGCGGGCCATCGGAGAGGAACTGGTGCGCGGGGAATTTCTCGACCGGGTTCACGTCGGCCTCGACTTCTTCGACGCCAGCATCAATCGCCTGGCGGCGTGGACGATCGGCACCCGCGCGACGCTGAAATCGTTGTTGCTCGCCCTGCTCGAGCCGCGTGCCCAGCTGATGGAATTCGAAGCGAGCGGCGATTTCACCTCACGGCTGGCCTTGCTCGAGGAGCTGAAGCAGTTGCCCCAGGGCGCGGTCTGGGATTACCACTGCCGCGCGCAAGATGTGCCGGCCGGCCTTGATTGGCTTGACGAGATCAAGCAGTACGAGAAGGACGTGCTCTCGGCCCGGGACTAGTCCTGTCGGGCCGGACTCTCGGTGCCTCGGAAAAGCGACATGGACCTGCAGCTTCTGGAGCGTACCCGGCAATCGTTCCGCGAACGCTTCGATCGCGACGCGACCGTGCATGCCTATGCGCCCGGACGAATTGAGGTGCTGGGGAACCACACCGACTACAACGAGGGATTCGTCTTGTCTGCCGCCATCGACCGGGGCACCTATTTCCTGGCCGCTCCCGCTGCCGGTCCCGACGTGTGCCTCGTGGCCCGTGATCTCGAGGACGAGGTTGTCTTTCCGGTTGCGCAGCCCGGACGCAGCAAGGCCGGTGCCTGGTCTAACTACGTCCGTGGCGTCTGTGCGAAATGTCTCGCCGACCCCTCGCCGGGATTCGATGCGATGATCGCCGGTGATCTGCCGCTTGGCGCGGGTCTTTCCAGTTCGGCCGCGCTGGAAATGTCCACGGGCCTTGCCTTGCTGGATCTCTACGCGCTCCCGTATGACCGCATCGCGCTTGCCCGGGCCGGGCAGGCCGCGGAGCACGAATACGCCGGCGCGAAGTGCGGCCTGCTCGACCAGGTCACGAGCCTGTTCGGTCGCGCCGGTCACCTGGTTATGACGGACTTCCGGAGTCTCGAGATCGAAACCATGCCGCTCCGAGCAAACAGCCGGTTTCTTGTGTGCAATACGGGTGTGCAACACAGTCTTGTTGAATCGGAATACAACGCGCGTCGGGAGGACTGTGAAGCGGCCGCCGCGGCCTTTGCCCGGGTCTGTGACCAGTCCGTCGCAGCCCTGCGCGACGTCACGCCGGACGACTGGCGAGTGCACAGCAGCGGCATGGACGAACGCATGGCGCGCCGGGCGGCGCACGTCATCGGTGAAAACGAGCGGGTGCTGGTCGGCCGCGCCATGCTCCAGGCCGGCGATTTGGAAGGGTTCGGCGCGAGTCTGTATGCGTCGCATGCGAGCTCGCAGAACAATTTCGAGAATTCCTGCGCGGAACTCGATACACTTGTTGAGGCCGCGCGGAGCATCGCGGGTATATACGGGGCACGGCTGTCCGGAGGTGGTTTTGGCGGCAGTGTCATTGTGTTGGTGGATGCGGCGGCCGTTGAAGCGGCGTCGGTCGAATTGCGCGCCGCGTACGCGCGCGAATATGGTGTGGAATGCGAGGTTGTGACCGTGACAGCGGCCGCGGGCGCGGCGTTGCTGACACCGGAGGGTCAGCCGCGTACAATCAATGGAGAACAGCAGAATGAAGTTACTTGAAACATTGACCCAGACGCCCGGCATTGCCGGACGCGAGCAGCGCATGCGAGACCTGATCCTGCGCGAGACCAGGGGGCTTTTTGACGAGACCCGTGTGGACCCGATCGGCAACCTGATTGCGGTTCGCCACGCCCGCCCGCCGAAGAGCACGGCAAAAAAGAAAAAACCGGTCAAGATCATGCTCGCCGCACACATGGACCAGATTGGATTCATGGTGCGTCATGTCGACGACGATGGATTTTTGTGGCTCCAGGCGGTCGGCGGATTTGATACGCGCAATTTGTTTGCGCGCATGGTGACCGTTTGCACGGAGGACGGCGACATTCCGGGGGTACTGAACCCGGGCGGCAAGCCGATCCACATCGCCTCGGCGGAGGACCGAAAGAAGGTCCCGGACCTTGACGCCTTCTTCGTGGATCTGGGCCTGACCGGGCGACAGGTGAGCAAGCGGGTGCGCATCGGAGACATGGTCGTCATCCGCGCACCGTTCACACGGGTCGGCCGCATGATCACGGCGCAGGCGTTGGACAACCGGATTGCCTGCTGGGTAGCCATTCGCGCGATCGAGCAATTGAAGGCGCACCATTGCGAGATTCACTGTGCGTTTACGTCGCAGGAAGAGGTCGGTTGCCGCGGCGCCGGCCCGGCGGCGGACTCGATCCAGCCCGATATTGCGATCGCGCTGGATACAACGCTCTGTTGCGACACGCCCGGTGTGCCATCGACCGACTCCGTTACGCGCCAGGGAGAGGGCGCCGGCTTGATGGTGATGGACTCCTCGACGATCAATGATGAGGAGCTGCTGCGGACGTTTGAATCGCTTGCCGCCAAACGAAAAATCAAGGCCCAGCGCACGATTCTGCCGCGCGGCGGGACCGACGCTTCGACGATCCAGCGCAAGGCCGCCGGCCATCGCGTGATGACCGTTGTTTGTCCCGTGCGCTACATTCACACCGTAACGGAAACGACACACCTCGACGATCTCCACGCCTGTCGGGATCTCGTGGCGGCCTATCTCGCCTCGGTGCGGTGAGCAACGGCCTGCTCCAGCGCCTCGGGGGTGAGACCCGGTTCGACGTCGTGGTCGTCGGCGGTGGAATCAACGGCGCCGGCATCGTGCGTGACGCCGCGATCCGCGGTTACAAAGTCCTGTTGGTCGAGGCGCATGATTTCGCTTCGGGCACCAGTTCGCGATCCAGCAAATTGATTCACGGCGGACTGCGATACCTGGAGCACGGCGAATTCCGCCTGGTTTTTGAATCCTGTCGGGAACGCTTCGTGCTCGCGCAACAACTGCCGCATCTCGTGCGCCCGATCCGGATTACGATCCCGGTCTACACGGGTGCGCGTCGCAACGCCCTGTTGATCCGTACCGGGGTTGCCCTCTATGACCTGCTCGCCGGAACACGGGGCCTCGGGCGCGGACGTTCGGTCAATCGTCAGGATCTGATCGACGAGCGTCTCGTCGCGGACGGACTCACGGGCGGCGTATCTTTTGTCGATTGCCAGATGGACGACGCTCGGGTCTGTCTCGAAACGCTGATCGATGCCGAGGGCCGTTCCGCGCGATGCTTGAACTACGTGCGCGCCGACGCCCTGGCGGAGACGGACACCGGGGAGCGGACCCTTTCGCTCCGGGACGAGCGCTCCGGCGATCGCCAGGACGTCACCGCGCGAGTTGTGGTTAATGCCACGGGGCCCTGGTCCGATATCACGGCGCAGTCTCTGACAGGCACGAGGACCGGCCGTCTGCAGTTGAATCGCGGATGTCACATCGTTACTCGCCGACCGATCTCCCGGCGCGCCCTGCTGTTGCCCTCGCGCGACGACCGTCGCGTGTTCTTTGTCTTGCCGTTTCGGTCAACGACGTTGATTGGAACAACGGAATCGGCCGTGGATTCGGCCGAGGACTTTGACCGGGTATCCGCGGGCGAGATCGACTATCTGCTCCGCAATGTCAATGCGTACATGCCGGACCTCGGCATGACGCGGGACGACATCGCATTTGCGTTTGCCGGCACGCGGCCGCTGGCCTCCGGCCGCAGTCGTGGCGGCCTGTCCGAGGTCTCGCGCCGACACCAGGTGGTCGAGCAGGGCAATTTGCTGACCGTCATCGGGGGCAAGTATTCGACCTTTCGCGCCATCGCGGCCGATGCCGTCAACCGGATTGCGCGCCGACTCTCGGCCGAAGCGCCTGGTTGCCGCACGCTGACGACGCCGTTTGCCTGCGCCCGTTTTCGCGACTTCGAAACGTATGCATCGCATACCGTTGCGTCATACGTTGCCGGGGGCATGGCGGAAGGTTCGGCGCGGCACATCGTGCAGACCTATGGCAGTCGTCACGTGGAGATCGAGCGCCGCCTGGCGCGCGCCGGCCTCGCGGAGCCGCTGGCGGAAGGCGTGCCGCATCTGGCCGCGGAACTGGTAACGGCCTTCGATGTTGAGCATGCCGCGACGCTGGAAGACTTCATGATTCGGCGCTCGGGACTGGCCTACCATCCCGATAACATGCGCCTTGCCGGTGCGGTCGCGGAGAAGGCAATTGCGCTCGGTCTGTTGGGAGAGGCCGCGGCCGAAGAACAGCTCGACGAGTTTCGCGAGACAGTCGAGGGGCCGCTCCGGCGCGCCTGACACGCCGTCAGTTGTAGAAGGCCGTGATCATCTCGACCACGTAGTTCGCCTGGTCGCCGCTGAGTTCAGGGTAGACAGGGATCGCCACGGTTTCACGTGCCGCCCGTTCGCTTTCCGGGAAATCACCTTCGCCGTGCCCGAGGCCGGCAAAACATTCCTGCCGATGCAGCGGTACCGGGTAATAGATCTCGCAACCGATTCCGGCGTCCTTGAGATGGGCCATCAGTTCGTCGCGACGGTCGGCGCGCAGGATATACTGGTTGTAGATGTGGCGATCGTCCGTTTCGGCCGGCAGGGTGACCTGCCCGTCGAGTCCGGACTGCGCAAAGAGCGCGGCGTAACGGCGGGCGTTCTGTTGCCGGGCTTCTGTCCAGGCGTCGAGATGACGCAGCTTGACCGCGACCACGGCGGCCTGGATCGCGTCCAGTCGAAAATTGCCACCGATGACGTGGTGATAGTACTTGGGCTTTCCGCCGTGTACGCGCAGAACGCGGAGACGCTCTGCCCGTTCGGCGTCGTTTGTTACGACCATGCCACCGTCGCCTGCACCGCCCAGGTTTTTGGAGGGGAAAAAGGACAGGCACCCGTAGTCACCGATCGATCCAGCGCGCCGCCCGTTGTATTCGGCACCGATCGCCTGCGCGGCGTCCTCGATGACGACCAGGTCATGATCGCGCGCCACCTGCATGACCGGGTCCATGTCGGCCATGCGTCCATAGAGATGGACCGGTATGATCGCCTTGCAGCGTGGCGTGACGGCGGCGGCGAGAGCCGTGACATCCATGTTGAAACTCTCCGGATCGATATCGACGAAAACCGGCGTTGCGCCGAGGCGCGTGACGGCTCCGGCCGTTGCAAAGAAGGTGTACGGCGTCGTGATCACCTCGTCTCCGGCGCCGATCCCCTCGGCCATCAACGCAACAAGGAGCGCATCGGAACCCGAGGAGACGCCGACCGCATGATCGCAGTTCGAATAGGCGGCCACGGCGGTTTCGCATTCTACGACGACCGGGCCGAGGATGAAGTGTTGCGACGCGAAGACGGTGGCGACGGCAGCGTCCACTTCCTCCTTGATGGAGCGGTATTGCGCGCGGAGATCGAGAAGCGGAACGTCCATGGGCTTAAGCGTCCAGGGGCGCGTCCTCGTTTTTGTCGAGGCAGCGCAGTTCGCCTGAGGGGGACTCCTCGTAGCGCCAGCCGCTCTCGACGCAGGTCATCGTGCCGTCCGCATCGGGAACCAGTCGATGTCCGTGCCGGCTGACCCAGCCGATTTGCTTCGCCGGAACGCCGACCATGAACCCGTAATCGGGCACATCATCACGCACGACGGCACCGGCTCCGATCATTGCGAATCGTCCGATCGTGATGCCGCAGATGATGGTGCAGTTTGCGCCTAACGTCGCGCCGCGCCGCACGAGTGTGGGGCGCACTTCATCCATGCGCGGAATCTCGCTGCGCGGATTGTAGACGTTGGTGAAGACCATCGAGGGTCCGCAAAAGACGTGGTCCTCCAGCGTGACGCCCTTGTAGACGGATACGTTGTTCTGGATCTTGACGCCCTTGCCGATTGCGACGTCCGGGCCGATCACGCAGTTCTGCCCGATCTTACAATGTGTGCCCAGTGTTGAGCCACGCAGGACGTGCGTGAAATGCCAAATCGTGGTGTCCGCCCCGATCTCGGCACCGTCGTCGATCACGGCCGTTGCATGCGTCGTGTAGTCAGTCGCAAGATCCGCCGCGATGCCCCGCTCGCGTTCGGCACGCAGTGACCGTTCGCTTTGATCGAGGACGCGCAGCACGCGCAGGCCCTCCTCGCCGTCCGTCCGCGGCTTGGCGCGTGTTCGGATACAGTCGAGGAAGTGGCGGCATTCGGCATTCAGGGGTTCCTCCATTTCGAACGGGATGGGAATGGCATCGGCCTTGTTGGCGACCGGCATACGGTTCTGCCACTCCACGGCGTGCGGGTAGCGCAGCAGCTTGTCCGAGTCGGCGACATCATTGAAGGAAATCATCTGTTTATCGCCCACGATAACCAGGCGCTGCTCCTTGTGCGGATGCAGCCAGGAGACGAAGATGTGGGCCCGCACACCGTTAGCGAAGGACAACAGGCTCACGGTCGAGTCCGCGATCTTGTCGTCCAGGTAATACCCGCCCTGGGAGCGCACGGATTCCGGCATCTCGCCGAGCAGTCCGAGGATGACGGAGATATCGTGCGGCGCAAACGACCACAGGATGTTCTCCTCGTGGCGAATTTTCCCGAAGTTCAGCCGATTGGAATAGATGTATTGCACCCGCCCGAGCTCGCCGCTGTCGACGAATTCCTTCAGCTTGAGCACAGCGGGGTGATACCAGAGGATGTGGCCGACCATCAGGATTCGATCGGTCTGCGCCGCAAGGTCAACCAGTTGCTGCCCCCGCGCGACGGAGAGACAAAGCGGCTTTTCGACAAACACGTCCTTGCCCGCTTCAAGCGCGCGCTCGACGACGTCGGCGTGCGTTTCGGTGGGCGTGGCGATCACCACGCCCGCGACGTCCGGGTCGGCGAATACGGCATCCGGATCCGTCGTGGTGGTTACGCCCGCCAGGCCCTGCGTGACCTCTTTCAGCGTATCGGGATTCGCATCGCAGACGGATCGCAGGGCGGCCAGTTCGTGGAAGTTGCGGACGTGGTTGCGCCCCCAATATCCCGCGCCGATAACACTGATGCTGGGAGTCTGTTCGGGGGACATGTTCGGCCGCTCAAGCTGCGTTAATAAAAACCATCTGAACAGAGCCGGAAGTTGATGTCAAGCTGCCCTCGGCGGGTCGCGCCGCTTTACCCTTTCGCGAGGGTGATGGTTGATTCATACTGTGATTCAAGATCAGAAAGTCCATGTCCAGCCTATCATTTACTTTAACACGCGTGTGGGGCATTCCCATCAAGTTGCACGTCACGTTGATTCTGTTGCTGCCGCTGTTTTCGCATCGTTTTGGACTGACCATCGAGGCCGCGATTATCTGCGCCGGTGTCATGGCGAGCATCGTGCTGCATGAACTTGGGCATTCGCTGGTCGCGATTCGAAAGGGTTGCCGTGTGCGCGAGATTCTGTTGACCCCCATCGGCGGCGTTGCACAGATGGAGCGCATCCCGTCGCGCCCGCGAGACGAGTTCCTCATGGCGATCGCGGGACCCCTCGTCAGCCTGGCGCTCTTCTTCATGCTCGATTTTGCGGGGGATCACATGCGGCCGACCTTCATTCTTCAGGGCGTGCCGTTTAACGTGCTGACGTTTCTGGGCATGGTCAACCTGGGTCTCGTGCTCTTCAATATGATTCCCGCCTTTCCGATGGATGGTGGGCGCATCTTCCGGGCGCTGCTCGCGTCGCGCGTGGGTAGATTGAAGGCCACCTTGGTCGCGTCGCGCCTGGGGCGGGTCTTCGCTGTATTATTCGGAATTCTCGGCCTGTACTGGATGCTGGAGTCCGGCCAGGGGCTTGTTCTTATCTTCATCGCTTTCTTTATATTCATGGCGGCCGGCAGCGAGTATCGTTCCGTGCGCGCGCAGGAGGAGCTTCAGCAGGCCGTCTATTCCTCGTGGCACCGCGAGCCTCCGCCGCGCCGCGCCGCTGGAGATGACGACGTCGTTATCAGTCCGCCGCCTTTTCGAGAGGGACCGGACTCGCGGTCCGACATCGAACGTATGTGACCGGTACGGACGCCAGGCGGTATGTCGCAGAATGCTCCAATCGGGACCGACGGGACGGCGATCCAGCCGGAACTTTTTTCGCACGGCCCGAGCCGGACACGGCACGAACTGGAAGAGCTGTTCAATCGTCGCCGCCGCGTTCGTGTGCGGATCACCCTGACGCGCAATCGCGTATCCATGTTGTCCGTGGAATTCAAGCCCATCGCTCTTATTCGCGTTCGCATGCACGAGCGGTTTCTTGATGCGCCCGCGGACGTGATTGAGGCACTGGACTTATATCTCCGTAAGCGGGACCGCGCGGCCTGGCGTGTCGTGGTTCGGCACGCGCAGACGATTGTGCCGGCGGTGCCGGCGGCCCGACGTACACGCCTGCGCAAGAAGGGACGGCATTATGACCTGGGGACCATCTACGACGAAGTGAACGGCGAATACTTCAGCGACAGCCTGCGTTGCCGCATCGGCTGGGGCTCGCGGCCGCGGGCGATGGGCCGTGGGGGTCGGCGATCGATTCGTTACGGCTCCTTCCGCGACGAAGACCAGTCGATTCGCATTCATCCCTCCCTGGATGACGCGTGTGTGCCCCCTGAGTTCATCCGATACATTGTTTATCACGAGATGCTGCATGCCGTGGTGCCGAGCGAGGAGCGCAACGGCCGCCATCTGCATCATCCGCCCGCTTTTCGGCGGCTCGAGGCGTGCTATCCGGATATCGCACGCATGCGACGACTCTGTAAGGAGTTGATACCGGTGTTGGCGTGAGTCGCAGCGCCCCCGCAACATCGTGATTATTGGAAGCGGTTCAGGATGCTTGCAGCATCGTGTTGACCGCGCAAGACCTCAGGGCTCGTTGGGTTCCCCCTTTGGTATCCAGGCGTTCTTTCGCAGAAAAGTCTTCGGCAGCCATATCCAGACGGCCGCTTCTCGTTTTCCTGTGTGCACACTGGAATAAATGGCAGAACCTTCCGGACACGATCCACGCTCAATTTACTCCGTCGCGCCGCGTCGATTCGCGCGATACCAGTCGATCAGCGTGTTGGTCGAGGTGTCGTGGCTTTCGGCCGCAGCGCCCGATTGCAACTCCGGCAGAATCGTCCGCGCGAGCGATTTGCCAAGTTCGACACCCCATTGGTCGAACGAGTTGATGCCCCACACCGCTCCCTGCACGAAGACCGAGTGCTCGTAGAGCGCGATCAGCGACCCCAATACGTGGGGTGACAGTTCCTCGGCAACGATCGTCGTGCTTGGCCGGTTACCATCGAAGGTGCGGTGCGCTGCCAGTTCCGCAGGGATGCCTTCGGCCAGCGCTTCATCGGTGGTGCGTCCGAACGCCAGCGCTTCGCCCTGGGCCACAACGTTGGCGAAGAGTTTGTCGTGATGTTCGCCCTGCGGGTTCTGTGAGCGCGCGAATGCGATGAAGTCGGCAGGGACCAGTCGCGTGCCCTGGTGCAGCAGTTGGTAGAACGAATGCTGGCCATTGGTCCCGGGCTCGCCCCAGACGATGGCGCCCGTTTCATAGTCAACCGCCTCGCCATCCATGCGCGTCCGTTTGCCGTTGCTCTCCATCTCGAGTTGCTGCAGGTAGGCCGGAAAGCGGGCCAGGTACTGATCGTAGGGCAGCACCGCGTGCGTTGTTGCGCCAAGAAAATTTCCGTACCAGATGCGCAGCAGACCGAGTAGCGCCGGTACGTTGCGTTCCAGTTCAGTATCCCGAAAATGGCGATCGACGGCGTTGAAGCCCTGCAGCATGGCACCGAAATGATCGGGACCGACGGCCACCATTAACGGCAGGCCAATGGCCGAGCATAACGAATAGCGTCCGCCGACCCAGTCCCAGAATTCGAAGACGTTTTCGGGACGGATGCCGAAGGCACCCGTTCGTTCCGGATTCGCGGAGACCGCGGCGAAGTGATCCGCGACAGCCGCTTCACCGAGTGAATCCGTGATCCACGCGCGAGCGGATGCGGCGTTGGTCAACGTCTCGTCAGTCGTGAACGTCTTTGAAGCCACGATGAAGAGCGTGCTCGCGGGCTCCAGATCACGCACCGCTTCGACAAGATCGCTGGCATCCACATTCGACACGAAACGGACGGTGAGGGCACGGTCGCAGAAAGGACGCAAGGCCTGCGTCGCCATGGCGGGACCGAGATCCGAACCGCCGATACCAATGTTGATGACGTTGCGAATGGGTTCGCCAGTGTGTCCGGACCGCGCACCGCTGCGAATAGACTTGGCGAAGGTCGCCATTTGCTGTTGAACCGTTGCGACCGCCGCCGCATCGCCGCAGGGATCGCGCAGGGCGACGTGCAGGACCGGGCGGTTCTCGGTGGAATTGATCGGTTCACCGGCAAACATAGCCTGGATACGTTCGGGGATCGCCATGGCGCGGGCAAGGGCGGTCAACCGGGATAAGGTGTCGGCCGTTACCCGGTTTTTGGAGAAGTCGACGCGCAGGCCGGCGAGATTCAGGCACAAGTGTTCGGCACGCTGCGGGTCGTCGGCGAAAAGCTCGCGCAGGTGAACGGCCTCCATCGCGCCCGCATGTTCCGCGAGCGATTGCCATTCGGTGGTATCGATCGGGTTGGGCACGGTTCAGCCAGTTGTTCTCAGAATCGGTAGCCGAGGCTGCCGCCCGCGGAGAGTTCTTCGAATACGGTGATCTGAATGCCAAACGTCAGCCGGTCCCGCCAGCCGGTCTCCAGCCCGGCCGTCCATCCGAACGATTCGTTCTCTTCGAACGCGGTCGTTCCGCCGGAGGTGCCGTCGATCGTCGAGTTAACAAGCCCGCCGTATATGAACGTGTGGTAGCGCCTGTCGGGACCCAGTGTGCCCCGGTCGATGGCGACCATGTCGTATCCCACGATGAGGTCGACGCGGATATCGTCCCAGGCCAGGGCCAGGCCGGCCCGGTCGCCTTCGAAATCGCTGTACGAGATGCGTGCGGCAACGCGGAGATTAGCCTCTTCGAATGTCTCGTTTTCGGTCGGCATATCGATCAATGCAAGATGGAGGCCCAGGCCGAGATACGACTCGTCTGTATCGCCGCCACCGCTGCCGATTTCGCCCTCCACATCCGGCGTGCCGCCGGCGACCATGAGCGTCAGCCATGATGTGGCCTCGTAAGCGACGTAACCAAGGGTCAGGTTCACCTCGAGCAGGTCGTCCGCTGTGCCGCCCATCACGATCGCGCGCTCCGTTTGTTCGTGTCCCAGGCCGATCTGAAAGCCGCCGCCGCCGGGAAGGCCGCCAAAGGACGCGTCCGGTACGGGCGCAGGACCGGCCACAAGGGATATGGGAATGATCGCGATTGCAAGGCAGGCGGTCTGAAATTTCATCTATCGTATTGTCCTTCCTAATCGCAAGTCTAGCACAGGTGTCAGTCGTTGAGGCTAACAACTTGTCCGGTGCGATACGCTTCATCGGCGGCGAGAACGATCCGCAGGCTGTTGATCGCGTCGGCCATGTGCTGCGCTAAATCATGGTCCTCCCGGACCGCGCGAATGAAATAGGCCTGTTCGCGGTCGCATAGCGCCTGGTGGTCCGGTTCATCCACCGTGTCGATCACCTCATCCGCGTGCGCGTACTCGCCGGACGAGGTGCACGCGCTACGGTGGACGCGTAGCGCGTTGGTAACCGTGTGGGAGTTGATATCGGAGGAGCCCCCCACGGCCACGTCTGTCTTGGCGACCATGCTGACACAGCCCCGGGGTCCGACGACATCCTTCACAAAGAACGCCTCCTGGCTCATCATCGGGCCCCAGCCGGCTTCGTACCAGCCGCAGGAGCCATCATCGAAGGTGACGTGTAGGTGGCCGTAGTTGTACATGCCCTCGACAAGTTCGTCAGAGAGGCGCGCGCCGATTGCCCCGACACGGATGGGCTTCGCACCGGTCATCTGGCACATCACGTCCACATAGTGCACGCCGCAGTCGACAATGGGCGACTGGGTCTCCATCAGGCGCTTGTGCGCGGCCCATTCCGCGCCGGTGCTCTGTTGATTCAGGCTCATGCGCATGACGAGCGGTTTGCCGAGCGCGCGGGCATGCTCGATGAAGGTGATCCACGACGGATGGTGGCGCAGAATGTAGCCGACCACGAGTTTGCGCGCCTGCCGCTGTGCGGTGGCGACCACCTGCTTCGCCTGCGCAACCGAAAGCGCCATTGGTTTCTCGACAAACACATGTGCGCCGGCGTCCAGTGACCGAATGGCATACTCGGCGTGCGTCGCGGTGTGCGTGTTGATCGAGACGGCGTCCGGACGGGTCGCATCGAGTGCCGCGCCAAATTCGTCGAACGTCGGCCTGCCACCGAGTTCGTTCGACAGCGCGTCGCGGGTATCCGGCGAGCGGCTCACGAGGCCGACGATCTCGACGTCGTGCATGCGCGCGTATGCGCGCGCATGCGAAGCGCCCATCGTGCCGCACCCGACGACCAGAATTCTCAACTTCGCGCTCATGCGTGGTGCGAGACCGTGCCTCAAGGGATTAAACTCACCGCGTGCGTAGCGGCGACAGGGCAGTTTAGAGTCGCAATGCAACACCTATCATGTATGATCCGCAGCTGCCAATATTGAATATGAAAGTTCTTGTTACAGGCGGTGCCGGCTTTGTCGGAAGTCACGCGGCGGAGCACTACGCCAACGCGGGAGACGACGTGGTCGTCTATGATAATCTTTCGCGTGCAAAGCTGCTGCAGCAAAACGATACCAATGCACGACACAACTGGGAATACCTGTCCGCGCGCAAAGAAATCGCCATGGTTGAAGGCGATGTTCGCGATTACGACTTGCTCAAGCCGTACGTGGCGGATGCCGATGTGATCCTGCACACGGCGGGCCAGACCGCCGTGACAACTTCGGTGACGGACCCGGAGCCCGATTTCATGGTCAACGCACTGGGCACGTTCAACGTACTCGAGGCCGCACGAGCATCGGGTGAACAGAAAACCATCGTGTTCTGTTCCACCAACAAGGTCTATGGCGACAACGTCAATGACGTCGAACTGGTCGAGAGCGAGAAGCGATACGACTTTGCCGGCACGTATGCCAACGGCATACCGGAATCCTTCGATATCGATCTCTGCAAGCACACGCCCTACGGTTGTTCCAAGCTTACGGCCGATCTGTACATGCAGGATTGGGCACGGCTCTACGGGCACCGCATCGGCGTGTTTCGCATGTCCTGCATCTACGGTACGCGCCAGTTCGGCTTCGAGGACCAGGGCTGGGTGGCCTGGTTTACGATCGCGGCCATGAAAGGCTTTCCGGTCACGATATTCGGCGACGGCAAGCAGGTACGGGACGTGCTCTACGTGACCGACCTGGTTGAGCTTTACGACCGCTTTGTGCGGAGCGATGTGCCGCACGGCGTCTACAATACCGGCGGGGGTGTGGATCACACGCTTTCGCTGCTCGAATTGATCGATCTGCTCGAGTCGCGCCTCGATCGCAAGATACCGGTGACGTACGATGACTGGCGACCGAGCGATCAGAAGGTCTATATCTCCGATACCACGGCGTCGAGAGCGGCCTTCGATTGGACGCCCGCGATTGGCCCGGCGGAGGGCGTGGAAAAGCTGGTTCAGTGGGTTTTGGATAACCCCGACCTCTGGTAACCTGTCTCGCGATCGTGCGCTGGTGCGCCGGTGGAAGCGCGATGCCTGAGCGTCAGGACATGACTTGAAAATCCTCATCGTCGAGTATCGCGACACGGAACACCCCGAGGCGGGGGGGGCTGAGGTTATCCTGTTCGAGATCTACGGGCGCCTCGTCGATCAGGGCCACCAGGTGGACTATCTCTGTACGCAGCACGCCGACGTGCCCCGCGAAGACGTCATGAACGGGCTGAACATTGTCCGCCGTGGTTACCAGCCACTATTCAATTTTAATGCACCGCGGGTCTACCGCCGTGAGCTGGCGTCACGCGGATACGACGTCATCGTTGAGGGCATCGACAAAATCCCCTTCTTTTTTCCACTGATGGAAAAGAATGTACCCGTCCTGTGCAACATTCCGCATCTCTTCGGTGAGAGCGTGTTCGACCAGGCGTCGTTTCCGGTTGGCGCCTACGTATGGCTCTTCGAACGCTTCATTCCGGCGGTCTATCGCAACTGCCATTTCCAGGTGCTTTCGGAAAGCACGCGCGATGATCTGATCGGACGAGGCGTTGCGGCCGAACGTCTACACGTCATTCATCCCGGCCTCGATCACGGGCTGTATACGGCCCACGCCGAGAATCAACGCAATGCACGCCCGACGGTTCTGTACCTGGGGCGCATCAAGAAATACAAGGGAATCGACATCGGCATGCGCGCGGTCCGGCGCCTGCTCGAACGCTACCCGGACATCGATTACCAGGTCGCCGGCCAGGGGGACTACCTGGACGACCTGAAGCGCATGGCGCGCGAACTCGGCATGGAGCAGAACGTCTCCTTCGTCGGTCAGATCTCGGGAGAGGCCAAGGTCGAGGTGATCCGCCGGGCCGATGTGCTCCTGTATGCCTCGCCGAAGGAGGGCTGGGGCATGTCCGTGGTTGAGGCCAACGCCTGCGGCACGCCCGTGGTGGCGAGCAACTCGCCGGGTCTGCGCGACTCGATTCAAGATGGCGCGACCGGCTACCTGGTGCCGCATGGCGACGAGGCCGCCGTGGCGGACCGCATCGACGCGCTCCTGTCGAACGCCGAGCACTACCAGGCCATGCGAACAGCCGCGCTCCAGTGGGCGGCCACCTTTACCTGGGAGCGCGCAACCAGCCGCACGCTGGAACTCATCCAGGAGATTCGCGAGGACGCAGGTCAGTCGTGACAGGAGCAAGCCGTATGCCATCGTCAGCCGATACCGTGGAACTGCCGTCGACCCGTAGTCCCGTGCGCGGCGCGTTCGACGTCATTGTCGGCGGCAGCGGCAGCGCAGGCGTGTGTGCCGCCCTGGCGGCCGCTCGACAGGGCGCCAAGACAGCGATCGTCGAGTGGCTTCCGAATATAGGCGGCATTGCCGCGACCGGCTTGCCGATCCTTGGGAACACCTATTGGCAGAAGGGCAAGCTGCTCAGCCGTGGCATACCGTACGAGTTGTTGATGGACCTCAAGGCCGAGGATGCCTACGAAGGGGATCCGGCGACACAGTCCTACTTCTGCCATGACGTCGATAAATATCGCCTGCTCGCCGTACGCAAGCTGGAAGAAGCGGGCGTCGAGATTCTCACCTTCACCAGCGTTACCGGTGTGCTGCAGGAGCAGGGGCGCATCACGCATCTGCTCGTTCAGCAGAAGGAGGGCGCGGGCGCTTATGCCGCCACGGTCGTTATCGACTGCACCGGGGATGCGGATATCGCCGCCTATGCCGGCGAATCGTTTCTGCCGAACGAGATCGACGGCCACACGCAGCCGCCCAGTTTGCTTTTCTTCGTGGGCGGGATCGATGACACGCGCGTTCCCGGCTGGGCAGTGATCCAGAAGCTGTGGGACGATCTGCGGGCCGACGAAAAGTGGATCAATCCCCGTGGCGGGGAAGCCATTTCACCGCCGTTCGGATTTCCCGGCAAGCCCGGCGTACTGGGATTCAACGTCACGCGGTCGCTCAACGTCGACGCCACGCGCACCACGGAACTCGTGCGCATGGAGCATGAGCAGCGCTGCCAGGCCGACGAGTTCTTTTATCGTTTTCTCAAGCCGCACGTCGCCGGCTATGAGAACGCGTACTATTCACATGCGGCGATTCTGTCCGGAATCCGCGAGAGCCGACGCGTGCGCGGTGACTATGTCATGACGCGCGAACCGATCGACAACAGCGAAGAGTTTGCTGATGCCGTGGCGTGGGGATGCTATCCCGTTGATCGTCACAGCGGCGTCGGAGGTACGACGCAGCTTGAAGGCGCGGCGGCGCAGAAGGAGCAGAGTTACTACTCCATTCCGTTCCGCGTCATGGTGCCGGCGCGTACGCCGAACTTGCTCATGTCCGGTCGTTGTGTCAGTGCCGACGAACTCGCCTTCTCTGCGATCCGCGTCATGGGCATCACGATGCAGATGGGCCAGGCAGTCGGCATCGGCGCGGCGATCGCCGCGCGCGACGGCCTTGACGTCAAGCGGATCCCGGTTGACGAAGTGCGCGACGTGCTCCGATCCGTCGACGCCTTTGTCGAGCGCTCCGACTAGCGAGCGGGGCTGTCCCCCTCCGGGCTTCGGATATCGGGCCCGGCACCTTTTATCAAGGCAATCGCGAATGTGAGGGATACGCGTTCGACGATTTCGTCCTTTGCGAGATAGATCAGCAGGGATCGGTCCTGGTCCAGCTGTCGCGGAGAAGAATACGGTGTGTAGTCCAGGGCCGTCACCAGCGCTCCGTTACCCAGCTCGCCCCCTTGTGGCGTTAACACCAGCTCCACATGCCACTCGGGCCAACGCATGCGAAAACAGCGGGCCGTAAGCGGGTCGTCAACGGGTGTCACGGTCTCCCCGTCCCAGATGTCGGTTTGATCGCCATTCTTGTTTACGCAGGCAATGCGCACGTGCTGCCGGGCCGGTATCGACAGAACCACCGAGCCACTTTTGGCCGGTCCCGTACGTTCGGCGCGGTATGTACAGACGATGGCGTCATGCCTGAACGTGGTTTCGACTTCACAACGATACGAAGCGCCCTGGCGTGTGCAGCGCTGGTGAATCTCCTTTTCAAATCCCAAGGGTATTTCCGTCGTATCATAGGGCTTAAATGAAAGCGGAACACCGTCGCGCGCGACTTCCTGCACGTCGGGCTCGTCGCGGATGGTGTCGTGTTCGTCCAGCACCTGGAAACAAAAACTCTCCAGGCCGTGCTCTTCGCGGCTTCCAAGCGAGGTTAGGATCTGCCCGTCCGGGGCGGCGATGCGGGACACGCCCCAGTGCTGATTGCCGACGGTGTGCGGCCTTTCCCACATCGTGTAGGTGCCGGCCCTGGGCAGACTGGCAGCGTCGTAGACGGGAGTCGAAATGTATACGGCACGGTTATGCCAGTCCCAGCGCCATAGCGTGTGAGGCTCCCGGGGCTCCACCTCGTGGATGTCCAATTCGATCGCATGCGCGACGTGCCTCAGGAAGCTGGCCGCAAAGGCAGACTTGGAGTTCACTTCGGGCCACGCCTTCCCTTTTCGCCAGGGCCACATGTCGAGCGGGTCTTCGTACCAACCGTCGATCGGGAACAGCACCCGGGGAGGCACTCCGTCTTCGGGGTCATGCTCGTCTACGCTGCGCAGGCGCCACGTATCCATTCGTGAGAATGTTTCGAGTGCGCGGTCGAAAATCCACCTGGCGTAGTGATGATCCTCAGACCCCATGTTCAGGGCCCCGGGGCGGGCGATGGCCATAAGGCCCTGGAAGAGCCATGCCCAGTACTGGCCGTTGTAGAGCCGATAGCAGTCGTATTGTGTGTCCCAGTTCGGCAGACCATTACGCTGCCAGGTACCAAGAATCTTGCGCTGCCAGGCACGCATGCGTGCCTGCTCTTCCTCGGAGAGAGAGAAAATGTCGGAAAACTCAGGATAGTAGATGTTGCCGCCGAAACACATGGCGTTGTACTCGAAGCTGCCCCAGCCATTCTCCTTGCGGTACATCCATCCAAAATCCGGGTACAACCCGGGTCCCGGCGGTTTGTCCATCGCGCCGATGAAGTCTCGCAGACATGCCCTGATGCTGTCTGCCAGGTCGTCCCGGCCGGCCCAATACGCGTACTGCAGGCGATTCAAGAGCCAGCGGCTCGCAGACTGGTTGTCCACGTAACCCGCCTCCTGCGGGTACTGAACCGTGTGGTAGTCGTAGTCCCCCATCTTGTTGTCTTCGGTCAGGAGGGTCCGCAGGACATCCCCCAGCTCGGGCGTCAATCTCAGGGCATCGCGATACTTCCACGCGAAGTAAGTGGCCTCCGCACAAATCTGGTCGTTGGCATGGTGGTAATCTCGCTTGGGATCACCGAGTGCATGCCGCCAGGTAGAGCCGATATACGCTGGTTCCACGGTCCAATGCGTCTCCAGTATGCGGCGAATCCGGGCAACATCCTCTTGGTCTGCCAGGCCGTGACCGGCAAGCATGGCCACGGTAGCGATCATGTGCGCGTTCGCATAGGTCACGGCAATCGGTATGCCGGTGTCATGGTCCGGCTCGGCGTACCAGCCGTGCTCCTCGTCCCACAGGCCATCCATGTAGGGTTTCGTACGATCGATGAAGTCAAGAAACGTACGCTTGTTATCCTGCATGTACCCGGACCTCCTGCATGTTGAACGCGTAATACGGCATGCGCCCGTTGAGAACCTGGAAATCCGTCCAGACCAGCCAGAACGACAGCCCGTCGGGCGAAATCCACCTGGGCGCAATCTGCGGCTGATAGGCACGCGCGTTCACGTCACCTTCGGGCTTCCACTCGGTTTCCTCGTGCACCTGCGTCCAGGGCCCCCAGGGCGAGGGCGCGGTCCAGAATCCGAGATAACCTGGCTTGCCGAACCAGTTGCCTTCCGGCGAGCAGCCCATGCCCCAGTTCGCCATCAGGTACACGCCGAGCGGGGCATCGTAAACCACGCTCGGATGCCACGCATACGGATGAACCGTCCTGTTCACCCAGCCGGACGGAAACGTGTATACAATTCCCCTGTCCTCGATCTTTGTCGTCCACTCCGCGCTGCCGTCGGGCCGAAGCTCAACAAAGAACTCGTACGCATCCCGGCTGAGAATTCTGTCCGTCGGCACACGACACATGACCAGCTGATTCATGGTTCCTTCGACGTTGCCGTTCGGAGCATAGAGATATACGAAGCCGTCGCTATTGTCGCGATAGCCCTGGCCCATCTGCAGAACGGTCAACAGCGCGAAGCACTCACCCGGTTCATTGAAGAAGAGCATGTTTCGGCCGTCACGCTGTTCCCACGGTTCCCATACAACGGGCGCCGAACCGTCCTGGTTGGACCAGGTGCTGCCGTTATCCGGCGAAGTGATGAGCTTGGCCCCGACAAAACGTGCGTCCGGCTCTCGGAACTGGTGGTTCGGCGTGCTCAGGAACTGGTAGAGTTTTCCGTCTCGAGCCAGGATGCCGAAATTGTAGTATCGATTCGAACCCTGGGGCTCGTCGACGCCGATCAGGTCGGGATAACCGGGGACATAATCGAAAGTCACGTCCGGCGGATCACCGCTGATTGCGTAGGCCCGGCTGTTGTGGTAGCGGTCGTTTGGCGTTCCCGGGGGTCCGTTGCCGTCACACAGGCTGACGTATTGCTTGTCGTCGTCAGCCCATGTCATGTGCCAGTTGTCGCCGTGTCCGCCAAGATGCAGTGTCGTATGCGGCAAGCGTTCCAAGCCCTTGATCGTTTTCATGCATACCCCCAACGCCGACTGTGACAATCGATTGTCCTCGAAATCGTCACGGCGTTGTACTGTTGCAGGACGATGCATATCGGTCAAGTGAGGCAGCCTGATCGGTCGGCGACTAATCAGTTGAAGCTCACAATGTCTTCAGGATATCGTGTCCGGGTATCCCAACGTCGTGACTGCAAATCTCTCAGCCCATGATATCGAAGACTACAACCGCGACGGGTACCTGATCGTCAAGGGCCCGGTGGTTGAACCGGCCACCGTTGACGCCATTTGCAGGTTCGCCGAAGATGCGTATGCCACGTCGCCGCTGACCGAGAGCGGGGAGACGCCCCAGTTGATCAATTGTCCACATTGGGGAAATCCGATCGTGTTCGACTGGTTGTTCGATGCGGCCGTGCTCGACATCATCGAGTCGTTGATCGGGCCCAATATCGGTCTCTTTGCCTCGCATTTTTTGCGCAAACCGTCTGGATCCGGCAAGCGGGTCCCCTGGCATGAGGACTCGTCGTATTGGAGGTCTATGATTGAGGCGCCGATGCGTATCGTGTCGATCAACCTGGCGCTGGAACCCTGGACGACGGCGAACGGGTGTTTGCGGGTGATCCCCGGCACACACGCAAACGGATTCTCAGACTACAAGGAAGTGAGCAATCCTGAAGAACAGGTCTTCCCCGCAGAAATCCTGGCCGAACAGATGGACGAGTCGGCTGCGGTGGACCTTGTCCTGGATCGGGGCGACATATCGATTCACGAAGCACAGATTGTGCATGGTTCGAATGCCAACACCAGTGACACCGGGCGATCGGCATTCGCTATGCGGTATTTTCCCACGAGCGTAAAAATCAAGGACAACCCGGACTTTTCTATCTATCTGGCTCGCGGAGTGGACCTGGGGGGGAATCACTTCGCAGACCCCGATCCGGGACGCCACGGTGAACGACGATGATTGTTGACTGCGAAGTACACGTCTTTCCACGCAACTTCGACGGCTATACGCGCTGTCACGTGGAGGATCTGGTTGCAGACATGGACCGTTGCGGCGTGGACCGCGGGTTCCTGACGTTCTACAGTGACAGCACGCTGACCTCGGCCTGCGGCGAGATCGAACCCGGATCCCGGCGCTACAGCGACAGCGACGAAGAGACCTGGGACTACTTCAGGGAGTCCTGGCTCGCGCACCAGGACCGTTTCTTTTTCTTCCGCGTGCCCGATCCACGCGAGCCGAATTGTATCGAACAGCTTGAGGCGTGCTGCGAACTAGGGCTCCACGGCATCGGCGAAACCCAGCCCGCATCGCAGAACATCCTGCCCAACGGGCCCGAGTTCATGCCCGTCTACCGTTTCGCGGCCGACAGGGGCCTGCCCGTGGTGCTGACCATGGAGCGCTGGGAGTGGACCCATTGCTACCGCGCCAAGGATTTCGATGACTACTTCAGTATGTTCGAGTCTGTGATCCGGGAATTCAGCGATGTGCGGTTCATGATCAGTCATGCCGGCGACTGCGGCACGATCCTGGAGAAGGACTGGGCCAGCTACCTGGCAAGCAATCGCCGCTGCTTCGAACTGGCGGCGGAACTGGAGAACCTCTGGATCTGCTCGTGTATGCCGTGGTGGTTCGACAAGAACAAGGTCCATCCGCTCCTGGAACAGCAGCTCAAATTCCTGAAAGAACACGTGGGCTTTTCAAGAGTCACCTGGGCCAGTGACTGGCCATACAGCGGCGGCAGCACGGATTTCTGTTTCAAGAGCGATTACGCGACTGTGGTGGACGCCTACCGCAACCTGGGGATCTGCGGCCGGGAGGAACTGGATAGCCTGCTCGGGGGCGCGGCCTGCGAGTTCGTCACCGGCCGAAAAGGTGCCCGTGTTTAACGTCGTTCGTTTTCTGACGGAGTGCGTTCTCCTGGCATAGCAGATTGGCGCGCCACACGGGGCACCTGAATGCCGATATGGATGACAGATCCGTCTTCAACGTTGCGCTCACAGCAGGCGAGGTCAAAGGGCTGTACGACGTGGCGGTGGACGCGCAGCTGGATTACAACGCCAGCGCGTTCGAGCAGCTCAAGCGGGCACCGTATGAATGGTAAAGCAGGAACTCCGGCCGCGCCTGTACGGCTTCGGGTGGCTTTAGGCCGGGTTAGCCAGATCTCATGGGGCATACGTAAACGACCCCGCCTTCGCAGCGTGAGACGAGCCGCTCCGCATCTTTATCCTCTCCCCCCGGTTGACGCGTTGGCTCCGGTTTCGGACGATCGAGCCTGCACGGGAGTCGAGGCGTTGAATGAGGGCACGGTTCGTGCGATATTCTGATCCGCGAATGGCAGCGAAGATGCACCTGCTTGAAAGGATTGCACAGGGTGTGCCCAGCCAAGAGGTTTGAGAGTGGAGTAAGTATCGAATTTATGGCTAATGCCTGGGTGGTGGAATGGCAGACACACGAGACTTAAAATCTCGAGGGAGAAATCCCGTGGGGGTTCGAATCCCTCCCCAGGCACCAATGATCACTAACGATCCGCTTTTCGCACGCCGAGCATGACCGGGATGGCGCGCGGCCCGCATTTCGGAGTCGTCGGATAAGAGTGAGCCCAGCGCGCCGACGACGAGCCGGATTGAATATCGACGCGCTCCGCGTGCCTGCGATACCATGCAATAATCATGCGCCGAAAAGATCCGCACAACCACCCGGACTCGATTCGTTCGACAGGAATCAGCCGGCGCGCTGCAATGAAATCCGGCGCCATGGTTGCCGCCGGCCTGGCCCTCGTGCCCGGCTGTCGTCGTAAGTCAGCGGAGCGACCGCCCAACGTGATCCTGATCTCGATGGACACGACGCGCGTCGATCGCCTCGGTTGCTACGGCTATGCCCGGGATACGACGCCGCAGATCGATGCCCTTGCTGCTGACGCGGTTCTATACGACCGAATGTATTCCACGTCGAGTTGGACCCTGCCCGCACACGCATCGCTCTTTACCGGTAAATTCACGACTGCGCACGGCGCCCGCTACGACTCTGAGGGTCCGCTGCGGCTGACGGATGCGATAGAAATGCCGGATCATTGGCGGCATTACCGTGCGCGCGGCATGGCCGAGAAGGAGTGGACGCTCGCCCAGTGGCTGGCGGAACGGGGCTATTCGACTGCGGGCGTCGTCGGAGGCCCCTGGTTGAAGTCCGAATTCGGCCTGGACCGCGGTTTTCAGCACTACGACGATGAGGGGATCACGCAGGTCGACGGGCGTCGCGGGAGCAGCATCACGGATGCCGCCGTCGCGTGGCTGCAGGGCACCGGACGGCAACCGTTCTTTCTCTTTCTGAACTATTTCGATCCGCATTTCCCATACAATCCGCCGTCTCCTCACAGCACCTGGTTTCTCGGTGACAAGGTTCTTGATCAGCTTCCCGTGCGGGAGCGCCTGGGCATTCTTTACGACGGTGAGATGCGGTACATGGACGCTTATATCGGGCGGCTCTTTGACGCCCTGCGCCGCCGCCGGCAATTTGATAACTCGCTCATCATCATTACGGCCGATCACGGCGAATTGTTGGGTGAGCACGGATGGTACGGACACGGGAAATACCTTTCGCCCGAGGAGATCAATATTCCGCTTTTGGTCAAGTACCCGCAGGGTGAGGTTCCCGCGCGCCGTGTGTCGACGCCCGTGCAGACGGTCGACGTTTTCCCGGTCATCGCGGATCGCCTGGATGCCGAGCTGCCGCCGGGCATGCAGGGGCAGCTACCGTCGCAGATCACGCATCCGATCATATCGGAGACCTACCCGCCGAAGCCGATCAGTGACAAAGGGCACTGGCGCGCCATTACCGAGGGATCAATAAAGTGCGTCTGGAATAGCGAGGGTCGCCACGCGCTGTACAATGTGTCCGATGACCCGGGTGAGCGGAGCAATCTCTACGTCGGGGAAAAAGCCACGTGGACCGCGATGAATTCGAGGCTCGAGTCGTACCTCGCCAAGCTGCCGCCACCCGGACCCGTCGCCGAGGGTGTCGATGTGAACCCGGAGACAATGGAAGCGTTGCGTGGGCTGGGGTACATCAAGTGACGACGTCCGGCCTGGCGCTGAGGGGGTAGAGAAATGATCACCGTGCTTCGTGTCTATGGTGCTGTCGACCGTTCGCTCGAATGGTCGATCGACGATTTCGACCAGGTTCCGCCGGCGGACCACGTCCCGGATATGGCTGTGATCGAGCCGGGCCGACAGGGTCGCGCGGTTCGATTCGAAGCGATCATGTGCGCGGCGGGCACGCATAGCGATGCGACGTTCGTCACGCTCCATGCGTCGCGCGACGATTTCCACGCGAGTATTCCGATCGAAACGATCCGTGATCGCTCATTGGTGATCTATCGCCTCGAAGAGGGACCGTTGCCCGAGAGCATGGGCGGCCCGGTGCGGTTCTTCATCATTGATCCCGCAGCTTGTCGATCCGACGTCGTAGATGAATGCGCAAGCGTGAAGTATCTCGACGCGATCGAGTTCACGCGTGAACGTGGATTAGATACGCGTCCGGCAACAGACACGGAACACGCCGACCTGCACGCAAGCTAGAGATCCACGAGCAGATCGCGCCGGTAGAGATTACGGATCATGACCACGTCGAGGGTATGGCCCGCGCGGTACGACTCGATCTTGCCCGCGAAACGTCCGCGGTCGATCAGGCCCACGGCGGCGACAAGATCCATGACTGCGCGGTGCCACGCGGCTTCGAGCGACACGCCGTTGTGAATCAGCTGCGGCTTGTTCGCGTAGCCGCAGCGCCCGGCGATCAGAATATTGCGGTTGGTATACCCAAGGTTGCGCACATCGGCGAAGAGCTTGCCGATGGTCCGGCAGAAAAGCATTTTTGCAAACGTGGTATTGGTGCGTGCGCAGGCGCCGTGACGCAAAGACTCGTCGGACATCTCGAACTGGATGCGTTGCCTGCCGATGGCCGTCTTAAAGTCGATCGCGCAGTCGACCAGGAACTGCTTCTGATCGCCTTCCGGGGGTAGAAACGTAAGAAAGCTCCCGTTGGAGCCACCGACCGTTACGGGTTCGCGGACACCGACATAGCGTGCCGGCGTGGTTGTGTCGACGATACCCGCGCGATCGATTGCCTCCACGAGGTCCATGCTCCCGCGATCGAATAGCGGGGGATCTCCGGAGTCCATCTTGATCGTCAGGCTGTCGAGGCACATGCCCTCCTTGAGGGCGATGATGTGCTCCACCATGCGCATGTAGTTGTGCGGGGATCCGCTACGCAGGACGATGTTACGTGCCGTTGTCCAGACGTTGTCCACGCTCACATGAATGGGCAGGGACTCCGGGAGGTCGGTGCGTTCGAACCACCATCCATTTCGGGCGGCCGGTTCCAGTGTCAGCGTGCGTGTCGCCCGGCCGAGAAAGGTGCCGGGGCCCTCGACGGAAACGCTCGACCCGATCGTACGTGCGAACGGGCGCGCCGCGCGATTCGCATTGGTGAACATGGTCATGTCCACGGGCTGCGACTGGAATCTATCGTGCGCGCGACGAATGTCGTCTTCCGAGCCCGCCAGTATTTGCCCTATCATTGTGGTGATTTCTCCTCAGAAATTGGCGGACTCTACTTGAAGCACGGTTGCCTGACCATACCTGCTCCCGCGCTTCTCTTGCAATATCCGGGTTAAGGACGCGGCGCTATTCTAGCGGACGATGACAGATGCGGTTGCGGCCCGCCTCTTTCGCGTTATACAGCGCGCTATCAGCAAGCGCGATCAGATCGTCCAATGACGTCCCTGCTTGCCGTTCGGCCACACCAATCGAAATGGTGACCGCGGGCAGATCGCCCAGGGCCTCATCGTGAATCTTGCGTTCGGCCGTCGCGGTGCGAAGGCGATTGGCGATGGCGAGAGCCGTCTTGATCGCCGTCTCCGGCAGCATCACGATGAATTCCTCGCCGCCGAAACGCGCCAGCATGTCCGCGGGTCTCAGGTTCTTGCGTAAAGCGTCCGCGACAACGCACAGTGCCAGGTCGCCGGCGGGGTGACCCCGCTTGTCGTTGTAGTTCTTGAATCGGTCGATATCGATCATGGCGAGGCAAAGTGCTTTGCCCGTCCGATCGCTGCGGCGCAGTTCTTGGCTGAACACTTCCTCGAACCAGCGCCGATTATGCAATCCGGTGAGGGGGTCAATATTGGCAAGGTGCTCACTGCTGGCAATCGAGAGATTACTGTTTCGCACGCGCTTGGACATGATGTAGAGGAGATTGAGCGCAACCTTGTGCGAGATCGTAATCAGATTCCAGAGGGCATCTGCCGGCAGCGCCAGCAATCGTGTCGGCTCCGGGGCAACAACAAATGCCGACGGGTACCCCTTGTCGAAGATCGACAACTCGCCGGCGCATTCGCCCGGTTCCAGGCTCGTAACCGATGCGTTCTGGAGGGAGTCGAGGTGCACCAGAAGTCGCCCCTCCAGGATGATGTAGAAGTTATTGTTTGTCTCTTGTGGCGTTAGCAACACGTCACCGGTCTGCAACTCGCGGACGGCGCAGTTGTTAAGGGTCGGCACAACGTCACCCATTTCGACGCCGCGAAATAGTTGGAGCCGGGAGTAACTGTCGCTGCTGATCGGGTTCGTCGCCACGGGGCGAAAAGATAGCATCGCGTACGCCCGGAATACAGCACGAACTCAACGATCAAGCGCTCCGACGAGTGGCAACGCTATCGTGGCGCTGAGTATCTCCGGGTGACCGGGAAGACGTGTCGTCCGGACGGGGCGTTCGCGATATGCTAGAGTTGCGGCGTCCTATGTCGCGCGTACATAAAACGCTCGCCCTGCTCCTCGCCGCCGTGCTGTGTCTTCCGCTGGCGTACGCCGTTGTGACCGAGCGCCGGCCGCCCTGGCTTTCGTGGCGCATGCACGAATTCTGGCGCATCAATGAACTCTTTACGCGCCCGGCCCGACAGTGGCCGCGACACGAAGTCGTTCTCGAGAACGCGCACGGGGAACGGTTCGCGGTGCGCCCCGATCCGGTGTTTCGGCATCGCTTGTATGGCGCGATGACGCGTCTGGACCGGTTGCTCCTCGTTCTCGATTCCGTCGGGGAAGAGACGCCGGAGCGGGACCTGATCTATGAACGCCTTGGGCGGCGCTATGCCGACCATTATCCCGGCACGACGGCCGTACATTTTCGGCGAGTGTGGATCCCGAGCCGGCGCGACGCGGCGGCCATACGGCCCTGGGTGCATCCCGCGCCGGACATTCCGGCAATCACCCTGCATACCTGCGACACGGGGGGCGAGTGATGAATGGGCTGGCCCGGTATTGGTTTGGCGCAACCTCGCCCTTGCCGCTTGCCGCGTTCCGCATTGCGTTTGTGATTGCACTCCTGGTCTACTTTTCCGATCGCCTGCTCTACGCCGAAGAGTCCCTGGTCCAGACGGCGACCCTGTTGCAAGACATCGGTCAGGTTGACGACACCGCGCTGCAGCATCTCCAGCCGTGGCGAATGGCAGCGCCCTCGCGCCTGGTGGTGGGGGCCCTTATCGCCGCTTTCTACGTTGTCTCCTTCGGGCTTCTGTTCGGGGTCTATAGTCGTACCGCGGCGTTCCTGCTGGGGCTGTGGCTCCTGTATGCGACTCTTCTCGATTGGCTGGGCAGCTTCAGCCTCAATCGATCGGCCATACTGATATGTTTTGCCATGTCGGCCATGCCGATCGGTGCGGTGGGGTCCTGGGATGCCCGTCGGCGCCGACGGGTCGAGCAGACAATAAGCGCATGGCCGGTCCGTACGCTGCAGTGGTTCCTGCTGCTTTGGTACATGGCGTCCGGCGTGGCGAAAATACGCGGTGGATGGTTGGTGGCCGATGACGTGCTCTGGACGCAACTGCAGGGCTGGTACCAGACGCCGATCGCCGTCCTGTTCCTGCGGGTGGTCCCGTTGGAACTTGTAACCGTGCTCCAATACGGTGTGCTGATCTTCGAAGTCCTGGCTCCGCTCTGGCTCGTGCCGCGCCGATTACGGCCCTTCGGGATGACCATCGGCGTGCTGATGCACATCGGGCTGGCCCTCTTAATGGGGAAGCTTTGGATGTTCAGCCTGTATGTGCTCGCTTTCTATCCGCTGTTTGTCGACGTTCGACCGACGACGGCGCGGCAGGAGGAAAAGCAGGTCTGAATCTGCGTGGTCGGTGAAGCGCGGGCGGCAGGTGGTTACGGCAGGGGTTCGCCCGTGACGTCCGTGCGACTTACGAGCATGCCCTTGTCGTAGTACGCGATAAATTCGTCGGGCGCCGTGTTGGGCAGCTTCCGATAGAACGCACCGCGCCATTCCTTTCCGTCGCGGTACTCGCCCTTGGCAATGAGATCATCGTTCTCGATCCAGAAGATCCCGGGGTCGATTTGACGGTCCGCGCGATAGGTTACTTCCGTTGCGCGACCCCGATCATTTTTCCAGGATGTCCAACGTCCGAAATGTGAGCTTTCCGGTTCAGACCAGAAGACCCACAGGCCCATCAGGTCGTCCATATCGTATTCCCAGACGGCCTCGACGCTTCCTTGCGATGTCCACTGGACCCAGCGGCCATGGGCCCGGTCGTAACTGTAGTCCCTCTGGAATTTTTCTCGTCCGTTGGGATACCACTCGGTCCATGTGCCGTGAAACACGATCTTGTTCTCGTCATTGACAAAGGTGTAGTTGATGGCCTCCAGCGCACCGTTCTGATAATAGGCGACGTTGCGCACCACGGGCGGAGACGACGAGAGCCCGATGCAGCCGGCCATCAGTGCAGACATCATCGCCATGGCTATCAAGCGAACCATCATATGGATAAGGTACGGATACGGGCTCCGCGAGGCAAGGTTCAAGCGGCGGCTTTCGGCATTTGCAATGCCGGGCCGGGCACAGTAAACTCCTCCTCCCTGTTCAAACCGAGCTTCGCTCGGTATAGCAATCGGAGAGGTGGCTGAGCGGTTGAAAGCGGAGGATTGCTAATCCTTTGTAGGGTAATTTCGCCCTACCGCGGGTTCGAATCCCGCCCTCTCCGCCAAATAGAATTCTCCGGGATTTCAAATGCTGTTCGTGTTTCCCGACCAACTCCATGCACGATGGCTGCCGGTGAGCACGCCTATTGGCCGTCAGCACAAGCACCTATGCGTTTCGCTTCCCGCATGGGGGATACCGGAACCGTCGTTGAAACCGTTCCAGAAAGAAAGGCCCCGTCAGGTCGGTGTTCCGCGCCAGAAATCGTTGTACGCCGCCAGCGGCCCATCCCCGTGCGGCCCGGTAGCCAGGTCCAGCCCCCCGAAGAGATAGACGGACTCGCCCCCTGCTGTCATAACGGGGATTCGCCTGACACCGGGACGTTCGGTGCCAGCAGCGTAATCCTTCGCACCGTTGTGTGGACATAGACAGTCCCACCGGCCGGCACGAAGATCGTACTGCCAGAGATCGTTCAGTTGGGGGTGCTCACCTTCCCCTCCTGCGAATCCGCCGAACAGATACAGGTGATCTCCGATCACAGCGTATCCCAGCCCGTACCGAGGGGAAGGCCGTGCAACATCATCCGCCCGGTTCTCTTGAATGCAGGTCCAGGCGCCGCCGTCGGGATCGTATTCCCACAGATCGTTGTAGAACTCCGGCCCTCGACCTTGACTGTCCCGACCGCCCCACAGGTAAAGCCTGCCGTTCCAGCCGGCCAGCACGGGACAGTATCGTTTCGGCGGCCAACCGTTGCGCCCATCCGATGCAGACCCCAGGTGCTCCCATTTCCCGGTCGGCACCTTGTAGGTCCACAGCTGTGCGTGCGTCATCGCGCCATGTCCGCCCATCAGATACAGGGAATCGCCCAGAACGACCGCCCCCATCCCGCCTGACCCGGCGGGACGATGCCCATCCACCGTTATTCCTGATGCGCGTCCGTCGTCAGGCTCTATCAACTCCCACGAGGCTGTCTTCGGGTCGTAGGCCCACAGATCGTTCAGTTTGATCTCCGCTTTGCCGGGACCCTGCACGGAGGATCCGCCAAAAAGATAAAGCCTGTCGTTCACAGGCAGCCAGGTCGTGAGCTTCCGGGTACAGGGCCTGGTATCGGACGGACTGAACCCGATGCGCCCGTCGTGGTCTTCCAGGCGCGTCCACCGGCCGCGACCCGGATCGTAGCGCCACAGGTCGTTCAATGAGCCCTGGACGGAAAGATCTCCGGGCCCTTTCGGCCGACCGTACATCACCTTTATCCCCCCGAACAGGTAGACGCATCCAGCATGGCTCAGCATCCCGCCGAAGGCGGCCCGCCTACAGGGTACATCCTCGGCTTGCTCCTGGTCTGGATGCAGCAGTTCCCACTTCATAGTGGACCTCCCCACGGCCTAACATGTTCTTATCCAGAAGTGCCCCAGTTCATCTTGGCACCAGGCAGCACAAATAAACAACAGATCGGCTGCGCGATTTAGAGGAACGGGTGCCACTTGTGCGGGATATTGCCCTGTGTATAGAAGGGATGTTATCCGACATAAGTCGTCCTTGCCAGAATGTACGGCACGGTGCGCACGCCGTTCGCGGAATAGAACTTCGCCCATGCATAGGCCAGCGTGCGTGCCTGGGTGTAGGACGCAATGAATAGGACATCTACGCCTCGCGACGCGGTACGAGACCGATGTTGATCTGCCGCTCGACGGCCCCTAGATTAGACGGTTTCAGTACGCACAACATACTATGCCACGCGAATCCATCGTCATTGAAGGCGCCCGCCAGAACAACCTGAAGAATCTGGATCTGAAGGTACCGCTCAACGAGCTTGTCGTCGTGACCGGCGTCAGCGGGTCCGGAAAGTCTTCGCTGGCATTCGATACTCTGTACGCCGAGGGCCAACGGCGATACGTGGAGACGTTTTCGCCGTATGCGCGGCAGTTTCTCGATCGAATGGACAAGCCGGAGGTGGACCGGATCGACAACATTCCGCCGGCGGTGGCCATCGACCAGACCAATCCGGTGCGCACCTCGCGATCGACCGTGGGCACCATGACGGAGCTGAATGATCACCTGAAATTGCTCTTCGCGCGCGCGGCGCAGCTCTACTGCGGGCAATGCGACCGGCGCGTGCAAAGGGATACGCCCGAGACGATTTACGCGCGATTGCGGCGCGACGCCGCAGGTGCGCGGGTGCTGATCACGTTTCCCGTCGCCGTGCCTGACAATTTCGCGATTGATGAGATCAAGTCGGCACTCGCGGCAAAAGGCTACACGCGCTTCGCAAAGGAGTCGAAAACGCGGCTGCAGGTCGTGCAGGACCGCGTGCAGATCGGCACCACGCGCAAATCGCGTGTGGTCGAAAGCCTTGAAGCCGCGTTGCGGTATTCGCAGACCGTTGTCACGGTTGAGCCCGCGGACGGCGGCGAATCAAGGTCGTTTTCCGGCGATTTACACTGCGCCCATTGCGATCGCCACTACGGGAATGCCACCGCCAACATGTTCTCCTTCAATTCGCCCATCGGGGCCTGCGCGACCTGCCGTGGATTCGGGCGCACAATCGATGTGGATAAAGAATTGGTTGTGCCGAACAGCATGCTGTCGCTGGCCGAGGGAGCTGTGCGGCCATGGAAAACGGATAGCTATCGCGAGTGCCAGACGGATCTCCTGCGCTTCGCAAAGAAGAAAAAGGTGCCGACCAATGTGCCATGGAAGAAACTCTCCCGCGCCCATCGGCGTTGGGTCTTCGAGGGCGACGGGAGCCGGGAGGACGGCCATTGGTACGGCGTGCGCGGCTTCTTCGACTGGCTCGAGACCAAGAGCTATCGCATGCATATCAGGGTGCTGCTCTCCAAGTACCGGGCCTACCGGCCCTGCGCGGCCTGTAGCGGCGCAAGGTTGAAGCCGGAATCCCTGCTCTGGCGGCTGGATGCGCAGACCTCGATCCATGACATCGTGCTGTTGCCTATCACTGACTGCCGGGCCTTCTTCGAGCAGCTTTCGCTGCCGGATGGTAACGACGAGGCGATGCAGCTCGTACTGCAGGAGATCCGCAGCCGACTGCAGTACCTGGTCGATGTTGGCCTCGGCTACCTTACGCTTGACCGGCAATCACGAACATTGAGCGGCGGTGAGGTGCAACGAATCAACCTGACCACGGCGCTCGGAACCTCGTTGGTCAACGCGCTCTTCGTCCTGGACGAACCGAGCATCGGACTGCACCCGCGCGATATCGGGCGGCTGATCGCAATCCTGCATCGCTTACGCGATGCAGGAAACACGCTTGTCGTGGTTGAGCATGATCCCGCCGTCATTCGTTCCGCCGACCGCGTGGTGGATATTGGCCCTGGACCGGGCGAGCACGGCGGCCGGATCGTCTTTTCGGGGAGCCTGCCGGCCCTGCTCAAGAGTAAACGTTCCGTTACCGGCGCGTATATTTCCGGACGTCGCCGCGTGGAAGGGCCCGCGCGATCGCCGAACGGCACGGGTCATGTGCTGCGCGTTCGTGGTGCGGAGGCAAACAATTTGAAGGCGATCGATGTGGATTTTCCCCTCGGAAAACTGGTTTGCGTGACCGGCGTCAGCGGATCAGGGAAGTCGACGCTGGTTCAGGATGTCTGCTACAACGCCTTGCGCAAGTTGAAGGGCAAACCTCGCGACCCGGCGGGAGCGCACCGTGGCATCAGCGGGCACCATCATGTCGACGAGGTCATCATGGTTGACCAGTCGCCGATCGGCAAGACGACGCGATCAAATCCCGCGAGCTACGTGCGGGCCTACAACGAAATCCGCAATTTGCTCGGCAGCGAACCGCTGGCTCGCGAACGTGGATATACGGCGGGCACATTCAGTTTCAACTCAGGGCAGGGGCGCTGTCCGGTCTGCTCCGGCAATGGCTTCGAACATGTCGAGATGCAGTTTCTGAGCGATGTTTATCTCCGCTGTGGTGCATGTAACGGAAGCCGGTTCCGGCCCGAGGTTCTCGACATCAAGCTGGCCGGTGCCGCCGTGAACGGCAGCACGCGGCGGCGGTCCGTGACCGATATCCTTGCGATGACCGTGACCGAGGCCGTGCAGTTTTTCGCCGACTCGCGCGAGGTGCTCCGTACGTTGGCGCCGTTGCAGGCCGTCGGCCTTGGATACCTGACCCTCGGCCAACCGGTACCCACGCTAAGCGGCGGCGAAGCACAGCGGCTCAAGCTCGCGGGCCACCTGGGGGCCGTGCAGCGCAGCCGGGACGGGGAGGGTAAGACCTTGTTTCTGTTCGACGAGCCGACCACGGGGCTGCATTTCGACGACGTGGCCACGCTGCTGAACGCCTTCGGTACGTTGCTGGAGGCGGGTCACTCGCTGATCGTGATCGAACACAACCTCGACGTCGTCCAGGCCGCGGATTGGATCATCGATCTCGGGCCGGAGGGCGGCGACGGGGGCGGCGAAGTCGTTTGCGTCGGCCCGCCGGCCGAGTTGCGCAGGCATCGCACGAGCCACACGGGCCGGGCCCTGCGTGCCTACGCGCGTTCGACGGGGCCGGCACGGGACCCCGGCCGTCCCCGTCGAACGGGGCGCCAGACATCACGGGCGCCATCGATCCGGATTCGCCACGCGCGGGAGCACAATCTCCGCAACGTGAGCGTTGAAATCCCGCGGGACAAGCTGACCGTGATTACCGGTATCAGTGGCAGCGGGAAGAGCACGCTTGCGTTTGACATTCTTTTTGCCGAGGGCCAGCGCCGTTACCTTGAATCGCTGAACGCATACGCGCGGCAGTTCGTACAACCGGCATCCAGGCCGGATGTTGATGCGATCTTCGGCATCCCCCCATCGGTCGCGATCGAGCAGCGTACGAGCCGCGGGGGTCGCAAAAGCACGGTTGCGACCGTAACCGAAATCTATCATTTTCTGCGTCTGCTTTTCGTGAAGCTGGGTACACAGTATTGCCCCGACTGCAACGTGGCGATCGAACCGCAGACGACCGATATGATTGTCGCTGATATCCTGAAGCGGTATTCCGGTGCCACGATCGATCTACTTGCCCCGCTCGTTGTTGCGCGCAAGGGGTACTACACGGACCTGGCGACCTGGGCGGGCGGCAAGGGGTTTGCGCATCTGCGGGTGGACGGTGATGATCTGCCGACGGCGGCCTGGCCACGCCTGGATCGCTACAAGGAGCACGACATTCAATTGCCGATCGGGCACCTGCGCATCACGGCGGCGGGCGAATCGAAGCTGCGCGAGATCGTTGACGTTGCCCTCGACTACGGGAAGGGCGTGGCGCACGTGCATCCGGTGACCCGCTCGGGCGCGCGGCCGGCCATCTTTTCGAATAACCGCGCCTGTCCGCGATGTCGGCGTAGCTTCGAGGAACTTGACCCGCGTTTCTTCTCGTTCAACTCGCGGCACGGCTGGTGTACCGCCTGTTTCGGCACGGGCGCCGATCTGCCTGACTTCGACGAAGAACAGACGGGCGAGGAGTCCTGGTGGCGTGATGCCGGGGATCGAGGACCATGCCCGACCTGCGCCGGCCGGCGACTGCGCCCTGAGGCGTTGTCGGTCCGGTTTGGTGGGCACACGATCGATTACTACACGGGCATGACGGTCAGCCGTGCCGGGGCGACGTTTTCGGAAATGGAGCTGACCGCGCGCGAGGAGGCCGTGGCCCACAACATTCGTACCGAACTGCGGTCACGTCTCGCGTTTCTCGGCCACGTGGGACTGCCGTACCTGACCCTCGACCGTTCGGCGCCGACGCTGAGCGGTGGCGAGGCGCAGCGGATACGCCTGGCGGCACAACTGGGGTCAAATCTTCGCGGTGTCTGCTACATCCTCGACGAGCCGACGATCGGGTTGCACGTTCACGACAACCGGATGCTGCTGGATACGTTGAAGAGTCTCCGTAAACGGGGGAATACGGTTGTCGTGGTCGAACACGACGACGAAACGATCCGCTGTGCCGAGCATGTGATCGATCTGGGCCCCGGCGCCGGGACACGCGGCGGACGGATCATCGCACAAGGATCGGTTGCGTCGATATCGCGAAACAAGGCCTCCGTAACGGGGCGGTTTCTACGCGAGCCACTGCGTCATCCTCTATTCGAGCCTCGCCCGGCACGTGCCCCGCGGGCCACGACGGGCTGGCTGCGCGTGCGACAGGCCCGGCGCCACAACCTGCGCTGCGCGGCGGTCAATGTACCACTGGGGCGGCTGGTCTGCGTGACGGGCGTCAGCGGCAGTGGCAAAAGTACGCTGGTCCACGACGTGATCCACATGAACGTGCACCGGTTCGTAGTGGCGAGGCGCAAACGCGGGGCTGCGCGGCCGCCCCTTACCGGATGCAAGGCGATCCTTGGACACGACGAAATCCAGCGGGTGCACGAGGTCGACCAGACGCCGATCGGCAAGACGCCGCGATCCTGCCCGGCGACGTACGTCGGTTTCTGGACCGACATTCGGAATCTTTTTGCAGAGACGACTGAATCGCGAATACGCGGTTACGACGCGTCCCGTTTCTCGTTCAACGTTGTCGGGGGACGATGCGATTCATGCAGCGGGCAGGGGTTGAAGAAGATCGAGATGAGCTTTCTGCCCAATGTCTCCGTGGCCTGCGAAAGTTGTGGTGGGGCGCGATTCAATCCGGAGACATTGGGCGTGACGTATCGCGACCGAACCGTATCCGAGGTGTTGAGCATGAACATCGATGACGCCGTCACCTTTTTCGAGGCCCACGCATCGATTAGGCATGCACTGCAACTTTTGCAGGATGTCGGATTGGGTTATCTGACGTTGGGCCAACAGAGCCCGACGCTGAGTGGTGGCGAGGCGCAGCGAATCAAACTGGTAACCGAATTGGCCCGTACGCGGAACACCACCAGCGGCCGGACACTCTACGTCCTGGACGAGCCGACGATTGGTCTGCACATGGCGGACGTCGAAAAATTGATTGGCGTGCTCCATCGCCTGGTCGAACAGGGGCACACGGTCATCGTGATCGAACATAATCTCGATGTGATCGCGGAAGCGGACTGGATGCTGGACCTTGGCCCCGATGGCGGCGACGCCGG
>CAJWTS010000002.1 GCA_913047795.1 uncultured Verrucomicrobiota bacterium
CATCGGTTCCACGGCGTCGAACGGGACGTTCATCAGTTACGACACGTCCTACATTTCTCTACGCGGGGAATGGAAGGTCTTCACGCCCGAGGTGCAGGGCAATCCCGTCCGCATCAGTACCACCGCAGCCTTTTTGTCTGGATCAGAAGGTTGCCTGCTGGGAGTCAGCGACCCCGGCATCCGCTGGGATGCCGGACGCACGATCGCTCTATCGAGCACCCGGCCCCTCACGCAGACCGGGCTGCTGACTACCGTCGGCAGCGGAACTTGGACGTTTTCAGGCGCAAACTCAGTCATCACCAACACGGGCACGATCATTCACGGCGGCGGGGGAAACAATGGCATCAGTTTCACCAGTAGCGGGATGAAGTTGGTGAACATTGGATCGATCATCCTGACCAATGACAGTGATTTCTACTCCAATTCGGATTTGGAACTCATCAACCAGGGCACGATCTTCAAGCGTGACGGTGCGCCCAGTGTATGGAACACGAGCGGCCGCATGATCAACGACGGTGGCACGGTGATCTCGAGTAACTCATCTGTGCTGGAACTTGCCGGGGTATTCGCTGGAGCCCCGGGATCGGGCATCGGTTCCACGGCGTCGAACGGGACGTTCATCAGTTACGACACGTCCTACATTGCTCTGCGCGGGGAATGGAACGTCTTCACGCCCGAGGTGCAGGGCAATCCCATCCGCATCAGTACCACCGCAACCTTTTATCCTGGTTCGGAAGGATGCCTGCTGGGGGTCACTGACCCCGGGGTGCAGTGGACGGCCGGAACCGCCATTAATATCGGGAACCGGACTCTTACGCAAACGGGACTGATGTTCACCGCGGGCAACGGGACCTTCTCCTTTTCCGGTGGCGGCACGATGACGAACTCGGGAACGTTTATTCATGGCGGCAACACTGCAGGCAACGGGATCAGCGCTTCGTCCGGCTTTACCCTCTACAACAGCGGTACACTTATGGTCACGAACAATGGTGACATTCACGGCGGGGCCAGTGGCTGGACCCTGCACAACGCCGGCACCTTGCTCAAGCGTTCCAGCGGCACGGCCCAGTTCATCACTTCCGGATTCCTGCGCAACACCGGTACACTCACGACAGAAGGCGGCACGTGGACCATGAATGCCGTCAACTGGGACGTCCATGCGAGCACCTATTCCGGCGCGAGCCTGCTGGAGGGCGCTTGGGTCGCCTCGAACGCTACGTTCAACTTCCCGACCGATCACGCCGCCATCGATACAATCGGCGCAAGCGCATCGGTCATCCTGAAGGGCAGTTCCTCGTCGATCAACAATATCGGCACCACCCTCGCGACGGTTAACGGCACGATTGGAACGCATCTGCAGCAGGTGTTCTCGACCACGGCGGGTCTCGCGATCCCGGGTACTTTCGAAGTCGGTCTCGCCGATCCGGATACGAACGCCGTGGCCGTGGTGACCGGCATCGACATTACCGGCGGAGCTGCTCCAATTTTCACCGGTTGCACTGTGGACGTGGTGGATACAGGCCTGACCAATGGCGGTACGTTCACGATCATGACCTGGGACGGCGTCGACTCCGGTACGCCGGCCATCGGCAGCGTGCCGGATAACGGCCTGATCTATACCCTGATCCTGAACGACACCGATCTGCAGTTGAATATCGCCCCCCCGCCGAGTGGCATGGCGATCTTCTTCGAATAGGTCAGGGCTTGCTCGCCGCAAGCAAGTTCAGGAGCTTGGCGGGATTTCTGCCGTATCGCTCGAACCGGGCGGGTCGAACGTTCTCCAAGTAGCAGGTTGCCTGCTTCTTTCGAAACATTCGCAAGGCCTCTAGTGTCATGGGATCGCCGGGGCTCATTTGCAGCGCGCGCCGCAGATGGTTGGAAGCGCATTCACTGATCGCGACGTAATGCCGCGCGTACCTGCAGCAGGACATTCTTGGCCATGGCATCGTCTGGCGCGATCCGCAGCCCTCGCTGCAAGTGGCGTACGGACTCCGATAATTCATCGCGTTCAGCGTAGATGATGCCCAGATTGATCCATGCTTTCGCGAGGTTGGGGTTTAGTTCAAGCGCTCGTTTAAAGCCGTGAATGGCGGCGTCGGCGTTGCCGAGATTCTTGAGCGCCAGGGCGTGATTGTTGTGCGCCGAAGCCAGATCGGGGTTGAGCTTGATCGCATGCTCGAAGTGCGACTTTGCTTCATCGATCTGCCCTAGCTTGGCGACCAGCATACCCAGATTGTTCCAGACCTCCGCGCTGCGAGGATTTCCTTGTCGAGCCCGGTTCAGATGATCACGAGCCGCCAGGTAATCACCGCGCCGGCCGGCCTCAACGCCGAAGAAGTTGTGTGCAACGGGACCTTCCGGGTTGATCTTGATGGCCCGCGCGTTGAGCGCCTTACTGTTACGCCAACTTGCCGATTGATCAAAAGAGCGAAGCCCCAGCGTGGCGATCGTCAGCCCCAATACGATCAGGGCCGTCCTGTTGTGTTTCTTAAGCACGACGGCTGAGCCGCAGGCTACCGCCAGCGCAGGCCCCAGCATGGCCATGTAGGCATATCTGTCGGCCACGGTAGACCAATTCTGGTATCCGAATGGAACGAGACCGAGTACGGGAAGCAAGGGCGCGAGGAAGAGCAGGGCCGGGGCCACTCCGATCGCGGAACGCAGCCGTGGCAGCAGGAGCGGGAGGAGCAGAACGACCATGGGTAGAAGCCATGTTGCGTAGCCCCACCAAAGGTTGAGGACGACCACGGGCGTGCGGCCGTAGTTCGAGCTCAGGTCGAGTGGCCACACGAGCTTCCAGAGATAGAACGCCAGCGCATCGCCCGCGACAAAGACCCGAGCCCAGATAGGTACCCCGTAGTTCATGATCTGATCGGGTTGCAGGTGCTTGGTATAGAGGATGCAGGCTGCACCCAATGCCAGCCAGGTCGCAAGCAGGACGCCTTGTCGTTTGACCGTGCGCCCGCACAGCCAGAGCAGCACAAGCGCGGTCAGCGGGATCGTAGCAGCCGATGGCTTGGCCAAGAGGGCAAGACAGAAGAGCATCGAGGCCGCCACGTTGCGGGACCCGCGTTCCCAGAATGAACCGTTTATCTTTTTTCCGGAGCACCAGAGACTCTCCGCCTGCGGCGTAGACTCACGGTGCCTGGCTCTGCCTTTTCCTTCTTCCGTCGTCACTATCACCAACACCGCACCCAACCCGAACGCCGCAGCAAGCAGCCCCCTCTGTTCCGTTACCCAGCAGACCGTCTCGGCCTGCAGCGGATGCAGGGCGAACAACAGCGCGCCTATGCCGGCGGCCCAGGGACGTCGCACGATACGCAGAAGCAGGAGGTAGACCAGTAGGCTGCAGGCAGTGTGCAGTGCGACGTTGACTGCATGGAAGACGTTGGCCCGCGGGGCGTCGAGGGGACCGACTCCTGCGAGCGTCTGCGACAACAGCGTTTCAACCGCGTAGAAGGTGTAGGAGAGAGGGGCATAGATGTAGAGGTAGGGTGCTTGCCATATTCGCGCCAGGTTGTCGGCACTTACCGGTCGCAGGTGGGGGTTGTCCGGGATGTTCTGCTGGTCGTCCCATTCGACGAAATCGAAAGAGACGGTGCGCGCGTAGACGAGAATGATGGCCAGGACGATCAGCAGCGCGGGGAGGATCGTTTGACGGATCGGGTTCATGGGCGAAGTCTAGTAAATCGGGGACGAGAGATCAAAGAGGATGAGGCTGTCAGAATCCATGTAGCTGCCGCTGACTTGTGCGCCGCAGGGGCATAAGCGGTGAAGCCCAGGGAGGCGCATGGGAGAAGCCAAGACCGGTCCGCAGGCCAAATCCCGTCAGGCCATGAAAAGCGTCCCACGCTTGAGCCGGCCCTTACCCTGTCGTATCCTACCGCATGCCCCGGGAAACCATTCGCAAGATCGCGCTTCGGCTGATGCCGCTGGTGCTCATCCTTCTCCTCCTGGAGGGGCTGGCCTGGCTGATAGACGCCCGTCTCAACTTCAGGCACAAGCTGGTCAGCGCCTTGCGCATGATGGAGGTACACAACCAGCCCACGCGGCCGCCCGATGACGTGGACTGGCCGGGCAACTCGATCATGGTGCGATCTGCGGCCCCTCCGAAATCGAAGCTCTATTATGTCGGGGATCGGTTGATCGCAGACGCCGATGCCTCGGGGGGCTCAACGCTGATCTATCCGGGCGGCGTCATCGCGAATCCACGTAAATCGATCTTCATTGTCGGAGGCTCGGCAGCCTACGGTTATCCCTATCCTTATGAAATGACGATGACGGCGATGTTGAACCGAACACTGGCTACGGCGGGGTACATGACTTACAACGTGGCGCAGGTGGGTTTCGATTCAGCGCCGCTGGTTCCCATTGCCCGTCGGGTCGTGAAGCATTACGAGCCGGATGTCCTGGTCATTTTCACTGGCAATAACGAGTGGGTGCGCTGGCGGCCGACCCCGCAGGCGGGAGTGAGCGCGGCACGTGTTAAGTTGATGCGCCGACTGGCGGGGAGTCGTGCCCTGGCTGGCCTGGAGTATCTCCTGATGCGCAAGTTTTTGCGCCCCGCGAACGCGGGTACGGGGAATCATGTGTCGCAACAAAATCTCTTCGGGACAACGACGGCGTTCCAGAACCCGCTGGACCCGGAAGTCTTCGATCCGAAGTTGTGGCCACGCATCAAGGCGCGTTACCTGGCGAACTTCCGGCGGAACCTGGAGATGATGATTCGTGATGCGAAGGAGAAGGGTGTGCGCGTGCTCCTGTGCACCATGCCCATCCAGTACAAGTTGGCACCGGATTGGAAGCATGCCCAGCCATTCTACTATGACTCGAGGCGCGACGTTGATGTCCCGGTCCTTGTCGAACGGTTGAACCGATTGCCGGAGGGAGAGGGGTATCCGGTTGCGCTCGAAGAACTGGAGCGAGCGCTCGAGGCGGACGAGCGAATCCCGATTTTGCATTATTTGCGTGGTTTCGTGCTGGAGCAGATGGGGCGTCACGACGATGCGGAGGTGTCCTTCGAGGATTGCCGGGAGCACATGATCGGGAACCTGGGCAGCATGCGCAGCGTGAATGAGACCATTCGCGAGACGGCGGAGGCGAATGACGTGGGGGTGATCGATCTAAAGATGGTATTTGACGAGTATGAGCACCAGCAAGGCGCGTATTTCAACATCGACCTGATTCATGATGATTGCCATCCGACGCCGCTGGGGCATCAGATTATTGCCAATGAGATCATAAAGAGGCTGGGACGGGAACCCGGTAACACTGAATAATGTCCGCTTATAACAAAGCGCTTTTGCGAACGATAACGGTCTTCTCAGCCGTCATTCTCACCTGGCTCCTCGCGGAGCTTGTGTTGACGTTTTTCCCGCCCCAGCCGATCCGCACGACCCGAGTTTTGCGTCAACTGGCTCCCGTTGAACGCGCTTTCTTTTGCTACTCTTCCAATCCGCATGGCGATTTCGGGAAACGGCCCGACACGTCGCGCGGCTTTTGGCGTTATACCGACTTTTCGCTCAAGCCGGTGGAGTTGCCGCTGGACCGGTTGTACGAGACACCCTGGGTAGTCGAAACAAGTGTTTCTGAGCAGGGTCTGCGCGATCGGTTATATACGATTGTCCCGGCACCGGGCATTGTGCGGATTGGAGTGGTTGGCGATTCCTTTGTATACGGGCAGGGTGTTCCGGAGGAGAAGACGCTGAGCAGGGAAATGAGCCGGTTGCTTGGGGCCGTTTATGAAGTTCCCAACATCGGCCGGGTGGCGATCGGGCTAAGCGATGAGGTCCCGATCGTGCACGCGGCCGCGGAAGAACTGAATTGTTCGCGCGTACTGCTGGTCTTTATCCCGAATGATATTGAGCTGAGCGCGAAGCTGACGTTTGCCCAGGACTACATCGACGATCTGATCAATATTCGGGACAGCTACAAGGCCGCGCACGAGGCCCGCGCCTGGTACGGCGGTTTCTCGCGTGTTTTGCGCCTGGTCGGCAGCTGGCTGGATGCGCGAGGCATCAAGCGAAAAACCGAGCAGTGGTATCTGGACATGTATGATCCCGATATCAATGGACCCAATCTGAATCTTTTTGCTAAAGACTTGCGGCGGGTGGCCGCCGTGCCGAACAGCAGGGTGGCGTTCGTGATGTTTCCATTGTTGGTGGACCTGAAGAATTACCCGCTGCAGCCGATTCATGACCGGGTCGGCAAAATGGCCCGCGATGCAGGGATGCCGGTGCTTGACCTGGCGCCGGTTTTCGCAGGCATGGACGATGCGGACTTGCAGGTGCACCCCACGGATCATCATCCGAATTCGAGGGCGCATGCCCTCGCGGCGAAGGCAATTGTCGACTGGTTGCGATCCGAACTTCCGGAGTTCCTTGCGCCATGATGGAGAACGTTGCGGTCAACATGATTCGTCCAAAGCTGGATAACATTCCGTCGGTTTAGTTGCCGGCCCCGGCGCTCACAGTGCTGCGACAGCCATGGTAACGGTGCTGACCGAACACCGGCCGCGATTCAGGACGCGTAATCTCTCTACCGTCGGTCGGCTGCCGTGCGTCTTTGTCCGTAACGGGGATCGAGAGGAAGATATCGCCGTCCTGCGTATAGATCTTGAAGGTGGGCAGATCGTCCGCGCCACCGGCGAAGCAGGCTTCGTCGCGAGAGCAAATTCCCAGTGATGCTAGTGATAGATCAGCCGTCCATCTTCGATTGTGCCCTTTACAAGTGGATAGCCCATGTGTCGACAGCGATTGTCCACGGCATAGACCTGGTCTTCGTGATTGAAGACGGCGATATGTTAACCGTTGGCACTGGTGAAACGGGCATGCTCTGGAAAACCAGTCCGCAATCTCATTGACGAGGTCATTTCGATCAGCGAATCTACGCGCATGAGCGCAATGGCATCCGATCGAGTTGTGGTTATCACCGGCGCGAGCGTAGGCATTGGCGGCGCGACGACGGCGCGAATGCTCGCCGACGGTTGGCGCGTGGTCGGTGTTGATATCGATACGGCAGGTTTTGAGTCGATGGCGACGGAATTTCCGGGCATGACGGCTGTCGTAGACGGTTCTGTCGCGGATCGCGAGACCCATGAACATGCGGTTCAGAAGGCGCTTGAGCTCGGCACGCTGTATGGGTGGGTCAACAATGCGGGCACGGAGAAGGAGAGCCACGCCCACGATTTCGTTGATGAAGATTGGGATTTGGTCATGAACGTGAACTGCCGAGGTGTCGCGTACGGTTGCACGACGGCGCTTGCGTCGTTCCTGGCACAGGGCGTCAAGGGTGTTATCGTCAATGTATCCTCGATCCGCGGTCGGGTCTCTTTTCCCGGCGGTTTCGCCTACGAGGCGTCCAAGGGAGCGATTGAAATGATGACCAAAAGTATCGCGGTGGAATACGGGCCGCGGGGAATTCGATGTAACGGTGTGCGTCCCGGTGCCATTCTGACCCCGTTGGCGGAGAAGACAGATTTGGCGGGTGCGACGGGGGAGGAGAGGGATGCGTTGATCCGTTCCTACGGGCGTATCCATCCGCTGGAGCACCGCATCGGCATGCCCGATGAGGTGGCGGATGTAATCGCTTTCCTTTTGTCAGACGATGCACGCCTGGTGAGCGGAGAGCTGATCAATGTCGATGGCGCGGCACGTGCGCGCTGTTATCCCGCCGACGACTAAACCCTGCGTAACGTGGCTACGGGATCGGGGTAGGGGTCCAATTGAAATCGGATCCGCGGGTGAGATAGAAGTTCGCGGCTCCGTGCTGCAACGGGATGTTGGGTTCCACCGCGGTGCCTTTGATGCGGAACCGGCCATTGGTGTAGAGGAACATGTCGTAGGGAATGTTCTTGTGCGTCATGAACAGCCGGTCGGCGCCTGCAGATGTCAATGCTTTGGTGCCGCCCTGGTTCGCAAAGCCCCAGCCCTGGTTGTCGCCGGTGCCCTCGTGGCTGTATGCAGCCGTGATGAATGGCCACGCAAAAAGGATCCATTTGTCGGTCTTCATGCTGAGGGGCGTCGCATTGGTCGTAGCGATGCCGGTGAATATGCTGTTCGTCGTCGCGGGCCGGAGCAGGCCAGCGCGGGTCTTTACGAACATGCCGGCCGTCGGTGGCAAATTGTTGGATGCGATGTAGCCTCCCTGCGTACGCCATTCTCCGGTGCCGTCAAGATGCGCGTTGGTCCAGTCGTTCTTGGTATAATCCCAGAACCAGAGCTGATCGCTCGCCGCGAAGGCGGCGGTGCCCGTGAGTGCATTGGCAAGCTGGTCGCCAAGTGTTTTGTGGAGACCGTTTTCGTTGGTGCCGCCTGAATAAGAAGACGCCGCAGCAATGGCGTGCCAGGTGTTCGAACCGCGTGGTTGTTTCTGGAAGACCCAGATTTCGCTGTTCGTCGTTTCACTGGAGCCTGATGTGTTAACCGCCTTGTAGTAGCGACTGGTTATCACTGGGGAATTCAAGGCCGTCGGGTCGAGAATCAGGAAGGGGTTGAGCAGGTTGGTGGCCGTTGTGAGCAGGGTGTACGGTTGCCCGCCATCGTTGTCGGCCGAAAGGATTTTGTAGACCCCGCCGATGCTGGCGTCTCCGATATAGAGTTCGATATTGGGATTGTTCGCTATTGCATTCGTGATCTGGAAGAACGGATTGCTTGCGTCAAAGCTAACATCGTCTAGATACGATACGTTTGTCCCCGAATCCGCACGTACCATGAACGCGTTGAAATCAGAATTTGCACCGGAGTAGAAAGCAAAATCATCGGCGATCTGGTTACCGTCGACGAAAAGATCGTACGAGCTGCTGTTGTAGTTGAGGCTGACGACAAAGGTAGCGAAGGCATTCGAAGCAATGAGTTCGTTATTGAGCGCGATCGCAACGGTGCTGCTGTAAGCGATGACTGTGCCGGTTGAATTCAGATAGAAGGCGGCGCTGGCATCCGCGGGCACGTCGGGGGCAGGACCGAAGTAAGGCTGCGCGAGGAACTGCACGAAGAGATTGGTCCTGTCGTCCGTGAAATTATTGATCAGATCGGTATTCGTGACGATGGCGGAAAGGCTGCCGCCGGCTGCGACGCCATTCTGGGCGACAGCACGACCGTCATTATCGTCCGCTGTGCCGACGTCGACGGTGTCCCATCCATTGGAACCATCTATATCTGTCTGGTTGGCGAAGCTTTCGAAGTCTTCACTGAATGGAATCGTCGAGGCACCCGCAGTAAAAGCGAGGCCGAGACTAGCCGCGATGATCGTCAATTTCGTCCAGATGTGCATTCAGTCCTCCAGATGTGGTCAGGGATATATTTGCTTTAAGTCGTCTATCCGGTTCAATAGTAGGGATCGGCCTGCCCCAAGTAAAGCGGTAATTCGCTAAAATCCGGAAATATATCATATTCGCACAGGGAATCCGGACATGCTAATGTCTGGCTTATGGTGAAAATGTTTTTTTCGGCTGTTTTTGACGATTTCCGGCAAAAACGATCGTATCGCCAGGCTCAAGATAATGGGGTCGAATGGGGCATTTTACCTGCAGGAACGGGCGTCACTGATTGGGAGAATGGATGAAGCGACTCACTAGTGCTGATCCCGATCCGGATCGAAGCTGATCCGCCGATATGATTGGCCGCGTGGTGGAAGGGGCAGGGGGTGTTTTGCGGGAGAGTATGCCCTTGGTTAGAATTGGATCCGAGCCTCCGCCTCCTTCGGCTTGTGCAGTCGCAAGCTTCTTGCCGCGCTGGCGGGTGATAACCTGCGCCCCATGCGGTTCGGGAATCTCGAGGTGTCCCCTGGTATCGGCTATGGCCGTGCAGAAACGCTTCCGGGGCGAGTAAGGGCGCATTGAGTGGTTCAGGATCACGTTGCTTTCAGATGTGTATGTAAACAGTTCGGGATGCTCTATTAGTCGGGAGCGCAGTCCAGATCGAAGCCGATCATGTGGATGTCATTTTTCAAAGATTGTGTGGTGCCGCGGCGTCCGCTTCCTTATAGTGTCGCACCGCCAACCCAACCGACCGTGGGTATCTTATGACGGACTTCTCTGATCAATGTATTCTCGTAACGGGCTCCACGCGCGGAATCGGGTATGCGATCGCCGAACGGTTGCTTGACCGCGGGGCGACGGTCGGGATTCATGGTCGTTCAGCGGAGCACGTTGCGGATGCTGCCGGAAAGCTGCAACCGCATGGCGATCGTGTGATCGCGATAGATGCCGATTTCTCGGATCCCTGCGGCGGAGCGGACGCGGTTGCTCGATTCCTCGAAGAGGCGGGCCGTATCGACGGACTGGTGAATAACGCGGGCGCAGGGAAGGCGCGCGCTTTTCGGGCGATGACAATGGAAGCCTGGGAAGAAACCATGCGTGTCAACCTGGGCGCCGCAATGACAGCGTCGCGAGAGGCCTACGTAGCCATGCGCAAGCAGGGCACCGGAAGCATCGTCAACATTGCCTCGATTGCCGGGCACCGGGCAGCCGGGTGGATGGGTGCAGATTACGGGGCGAGCAAGGCCGGCCTTGTCAGCATGACCCGTAGCCTGGCGCTTGAAGCCGGGCGTTTCGGAATCCGGGTCAATGCCGTGTCGCCCGGGTTCGTCGAGACCGACATGTCCTCGATTATTCCCGACGATATGCGCGAAAAGCTCACGATACCGCTGGGGCGCTTCGGATCCCCAGACGATGTGGCAGGGCCGGTGGTTTTCCTGCTGTCCGCAGATGCGACCTATATCACCGGCGAGATTCTTCATGTTAACGGGGGGCTGCTGTGAGTTCGCGTCGAGTGGTAGTGACCGGTCTGGGCGTTGTGACAGCGCTCGGTTGTAATGAAGAGGCGCTCTGGTCACGCATGATGGCGGGCGAGACCGGAATCGACCGGATTACGCAGATCGATGTTTCCGAGTACAAGTCGCAGAACGGGGCCGAGGTGGACGGCGATGAACTGGTCGACGAACTTGCGAGGCGCAAGATTAACGCCATGGACCGCACGGTCGATATGGGCATGCTGGCTTCCGCCAAAGCGTTGGAGCAGGCCGGCCTGATAGACGGTGAGCCGCCCTACGAGAAACAAGCAGTGGGCACCTTGTTTGCGACCGGCGCAGGCAACGGACACAGCGTGTTTGAGGCCTTCATGCGTTTTGAAGAGATGCGGGCAAAGGGGATTCGGCCGACGACGGTGCCACGCTGCATGGTCAATTCGACATCGGCCCAGATCTCGATGCGCTTTGGGTTGACCGGGCCTAACTACATGATCATCTGTGCCTGTTCATCGGCGACGGTCGCGATTGGGACGGCCTTCCGGTCGATTCGTGACGGCTACGCGGATACGGTGCTCTGTGGCGGCACCGAGGCCATCTTTGACCTTGGTACCTTTGGTGCCTGGAACAAGCTCGGCGTGCTTTCAAAAAACCCGGACGGAATGACGGCATGCCGGCCTTTTGACCAGGATCGCGACGGCACCATTCTTGGCGAGGGGGCCGGAGCACTCGTTCTGGAGAGTGAGGAGCACGCCGCTGCGCGCAGCGCGTCCGTACGAGCCGAGGTCATCGGGTACGGGGATGGCTCTGATGCGGCCCACATTACGCGGCCTGATTCGGCGGGCCAGGTGGCCACGATTCGGCGGGCTCTGGCCTGCGCGGAACTGGAGCCGACGGACGTCGGGTTCGTGAATGCCCACGGCACGGCAACCAAGAGCAATGATTCCTGTGAAAGCGAATCAATCCGTGCCGCATTGGGATCGGCGGCGGATGGGATCCCCGTGGGATCGAGCAAGCCCTTTATTGGTCACCTGCTCGGGGCAAGCGGTGCGGTGGAGTCGATCATTACGATCCTGGGGCTGGAGCAGCGGCGCGTACCGGCGAATCTGAATCTTGATAATCCCGACCCTTTGTTCGATCTTCCATTTGTCGGCCCGGAACCGATGATTGTCGAGTCGCCGGTTGCGATGAACAACAGTTTCGGTTTCGGGGGAAACAACGCCGTGCTGATATTCAGACGATGGGAACAGGCATGACCTACGAAGAGATATTGGAGAAGTTACGCGGTCTGATGAAGGCCGCCTCGCAGGAAGCGATTGATTGGGATACGATCGCCGATACGGCAGCCATTGAAACGCTCGGGTTTGATTCGCTCACGATCCTGGATCTGATCTACGACATTCAGCAAGCGTTCGATCTCGAGTTCGATGCGGAAGAGTTGATCGATGTGCGCACGGTTGGGGAACTGGCCACCTTTCTTCAGGAGCGACTTGCTTGAACGGATTGACCATCCGGCACGGCCTCGAATACGGCGCGCTGCGAGTGCTGCTTTGCCTGATCGATAGTTTGCCGCCCGCGGCGTCCGGATGGCTGATCCGCCGTGCAGCCGATCTGTGGTATGGCCTGGACGGTTCGCGACGGCGGGTGGCGATCGAAAATATTCAGCGTAGTGGCGTGGCTGCCGGGCCGCGCACTGCGAAGACCTTGGCGCGTGAATCGTTCCGTCATTTTGGGATGGTGGTTCTCGAGTCGCTGACTTCGGCCCGCGTTTTCAATTGCGAAAACTGGCGCGAGAAAGTGCAGATCGATCTGCCGCCTGAGACCGAGGCGTTATTGAATGATCCGAACCGCGGGATGATTGTGGTCTCGGGGCATCTCGGCAACTGGGAGATCGCGGCGCAGCTCGTCTCGCACTGGAAGCCCGTCGTCGGTGTAACGCGGCCCATGAATAATCCCTATGTCGAGCGTCTCGTGCAACGGCGCAAGCCGCAGAACAACTTTCGTCTGACACCGAAACACGACGCGAATGCGTTGCGTTTTCTCGGAGACTTGAAAAGGGGGGATATACTGGCCTTGTTGATCGACCAGCATGCCGGCAGGCACGGTGTTCAGATCGATTTTTTCGGTAGCCCGGCGTCCACACATACAACACCGGCGATGCTGCATCTTGTGACCAAGGCGCCCCTGGTCTTCGGTGTCTGCATTCGCACCGGCCCCATGTCCTACCGCTTTAAGGCGTCGGAGCCGATCGTTCATCCGCCGACGGGTGATCGTGAGTCTGACGTGCGCGCGATTATGGACCGGATAAACGATCTACTCGAAAGAGCGATTCGCGAGCATCCGGGGCAGTACCTGTGGGGCCATAGGCGATGGCGGGAGTGATGGACGTGGCCGTGTTTCCGTGTGTCGCGTACGGCTATAGGGAGTGGACGACGGTGTAAGTCTTCGGGGTTCAGGGGCGCGAGGCAGGACAGGGGGCACTCTGGCCTTGAGTTGTACACAATGAGCCAGGCGATACGTGCTCAAGCTGGTCGAATGGAATCTCCTGGTTGGCCTCTTGCTCCCTGCGTTATCCGGGGCCACCGTGCTGAAACCGTGTGGCGTGTCTGGCGCGAACTACAACTCCGCCCCGCAAAACTTACAGTGTTTGGCATCATAGTCGTGGCCTTGTGAACCGCATTCGGGGCAGGCTTCATCGTTGAGGCGCATGACGGCTGTCATCTCGGCGGTCACGATTCCGGTCGGGACCGCGATGATGGAGTAGCCCATGACCATGATGAAGGCCGCAAGCAATTGGCCCAACGGTGTTTGAGGCGAGACATCGCCGTAGCCCACTGTCGTGAGCGTGACGATCGCCCAGTAGATGCTGATCGGGATACTGGTGAACCCATGTTTTTCACCCTCGATGACGTACATCAGGGATCCAAACACAACGACAAGGGTCAGGACAGAGAAGAGGAAGACCATGATCTTGCGGCGGCTGGCATGCAGGGCCTGCTGCAGGTAGCGTGCCTCGGCGACGTACTGAACCAGTTTCAAAACTCTGAAAATTCGCAGGAGTCGAAGGGCGCGAATGGTGAGCAGATAGCGGCTGCCGGGAAAGAGCAGCCCGAGGTAGGTCGGAAGCACCGCCAGTAGATCGATGACTCCGAAGAAACTGAAGGCGTATGAACTCGGGCGTGTCACCGTGATCAGGCGAACCACGTACTCTATGGTAAAGACGATCGTAAACATCCACTCCAGGGTCATGAGCAGCGTGCTGTACTTCTCGTGAATCTGGGACACGCTGTCCAGCATCACCACGACAACACTCGCGATGATGGCGAAGATGAGCACGACGTCGAATAGTTTGCCGCCGCGAGACTCGGTCTCGAAGATGATTTCGTGCAATCTCTGGCGCAGGGTTGGAGGTGTTTCGCTATTCACGGTGATAATATGCCGTATTGGGCCGTGGATCGGAAGCGGAAACGGGGTCCGGCGCGGGGCCGGATTGAGCATGGACATCGATCGATCGCGGGTGTACAAGGTCCACCCCTGTGAGATTCAAGGCTTCATGAATATACTCGAACAACTGGGCGTCGATTGTGTGTCGATCGATCTCGTGTCCTCCGAGAAGGAGGCCATTATAGAAGAGATGGTCGACATGCTTGATGCGGCGGGCAAGATTCCTGACCGTGCTGCTGCGCTCACGGCAATTCTTGAGCGGGAGAAGAAGATGTCCACCGGCATGCAGAATGGGATCGCGATCCCGCACGGCAAGTCGGATACAATCGAGGACCTCGTTGCCGGACTTGCGATTCACAAGGCGGGTGTCGACTTTGCCTCGCTGGACGGCCATGACGCGCGGATCTTTGTCATGACGCTTTCACCGGCCAATCGTACGGGGCCCCACATCCAGTTTCTCTCGGAGACGAGTCGGTTGCTGGGTGATGAGCAGACGCGCGCGAAACTTCTGGCGGCCGGGAGTCGCGAAGAGGTTTTGGACATTCTGTCTTCGGCCTGACGGCGTGGTGATATGCCTCCCGCGACCTGCTGTCTTGCGGGCTTTGATCGAGCCCGTCATGGCGATTGTGCAGTCCATTCATTCGTTCCGGCTGATGATCGTCAAGCCGCCGCTGGATCGGGACTGAGCGCCGTACGGGCCGATCGGCCCTGCATTGTCCTCTGCGCCTCTTCGGGTATCTCTTTGGCAGACCGCTTGCGGAGTGGTGACGTCCCGCGCCCGCCGGCGTCGTATCCTTGGGACATGACAGGAATTAAGACCCGGATACGAGAAATTGGAAACAAAACAGGCCGCGCAAGCGTCTAAGTAATCAAACACAAGGAGATGAACATGAAAACACTACTCAGTTACACGATGATAGGATGTCTCACGCTCGGAACGGTGCAGGCGAAGACGGTGCGTCCCGAACCGCGCGTGCAAATGGCGATCCTTCTGGATACGAGCGGGAGCATGAATGGCCTGATCGAGCAGGCCAAGGGTCAGGTCTGGAAATTCGTCAACGAATTCGCCCGGGCCGAGAAGAATGGTCTGAAGCCGCGCTTCGAACTCGCCCTCTACGAATATGGGAATGATGGCCTGTCGCGCAAGAAAGGATTCATTCGCCAAGTCCTTGGGCTCACGACGGACCTCGATCAGGCCTCGGAGGAGCTCTTCGGGCTGCGCACGAATGGTGGATCGGAGTACTGCGGTCAGGTGATCCAGACTGCTGTCGAGGAGCTCGATTGGAGCGATAGCAACGCAGATTACAAGGTGATCTTCATCGCCGGTAACGAACCTTTCACGCAGGGACCCGTGGCTTTCCAGAAGGCTTGCCGTGCTGCGATCGCGAAGGGAATTATGGTCAACACGATATTCTGTGGAGCACTGGCCGTCGGGGAGCAGACGAAGTGGGCGGCCGGCGCGGTGCTCGCGGACGGTCGCTACATGAACATCGATCACAACGCAAAGGTCGCGCACGTCGCTGCGCCGCAGGATCGCGAAATAGCCGAACTGGGCGTGAAGCTGAATGCGACATACATCGCCTACGGCAAGAAGGGCCGTGGAGGCCGCCTGCGACAGGAAGAACAGGATACGAACGCTTCACATCTGTCCGGTATCGGCTCTGCCGTGGCGCGGGCCGTCAGCAAGTCGTCGGTGCATTATAGGAATGCGACCTGGGATCTCGTCGACGCCTGCCAGGGCGGGCAAATGGACCTGGATGCCGTGGAGGCTGAGCAGCTGCCTGCCGAGATGCGAGAAATGACATCAAAAGAGAGAAGGGTCCATGTTGCACAGATGCAGGGCAACCGCGTGCAGATTCAGAAGCGGATCGCAGAGTTGAATGCTTCCCGCCGGGTGTATGTCGCCGCGGAAAAGAAGAAGCTGACCGAAGTCGGCGCCAATACCCTCGCTGAAGCCGTCGTGGAGACGGTTCGGACGCAGGCGGAAGCGAAAGCATTCAGCTTTCGCTAGTCGCAAACAATTGGGGCCGTCACGGAGTCTGGCCGTGCGGCCGGCGGTGCTATCCTCCTTTCGGCACTTGCTGGCTGCACGGTGTCTTCTAGCGTTCCCCCGGGGCAGGGCCTTCACCCCGTCTGCCCGTCACGTTCGGATCCGTTTTCGAAAGCGCAGAATATTTCGGACACGATTGGCTCGGGATCGTGTGGCCGCCTTGGGCGGCCACACGCGACGCGCACGCCGCAACTCAGGCTGCCTTGATGCTGACTTCACGCCATTCGGGAACAATATGGACGGGACCGGCGTCTAACTATCCACACGCCGACTCTTTCCTGAAGAAATCTGGAAGCCTGGACGTTTAATTGATATGAAAGCGAACACAATATGAAAGCGAACACGATGAAACACTTTTTGCGCATTCTCCCGCTCGTACTGGTACTGGTCGCCTTCGGTCAGGATGTCCCGCCGGATGCCAAGGCGCTGCGCGCGCAAGCGCAGAAGTTGTTGAATGACGGCAACCCCAAGGAGGCCTACCCGCTTTTCGAGCAGCTCGTGCTGGACCCGCGGACGGATACCAGGCTTGCCGGCAACGATCTCAACCAGGCCGTCAACTGCCTGCAGCGCCTCAATCGCGTCAAGGAAACCGATGCCCTGCGCGAGAAGGCGATCGCCGTGCACAAGACGAGCTGGCGATTTCTGTACGCGGCGGCGCAGTCCTACCAGAGCGCGAACAAGTACGGCTATATCATCGCGGGCGAATTCGAACGGGGGCGACACCGAGGCGGTGGGAAATATTTCAACTCGATGGCGCGCGATCGCGTGCGTTCAATGCAGCTTCTGGTCGAGGCCCTGCATGTCGCGGATCACGCGAAGAACAAGGGCGAGTTGGCACAGGTCTACAACTATTTTTCACAGGCATTGCTCTATCATCGCGGTTACAACGAAGCCTGGCGTCTACAGTATCTGACCAACCTCGATGAGTTGCCCGACTATGATGAGGGGTACAACTATTATTCGGGACGCTCGAGCGGCGCCCCCGTCGACCCCGACGGCAACCCGGTCTATCATGCCATTCCGAAATCGTTTGAGGACGCAGCCACGGATGGGGAACGCTGGCGGTGGTGCCTCGTGCAGGCCATGGAGCTGAACCCGCAACTGGTCAACAGGGTGCACTACCAGTTTGCACAGTTCCTCAAGCAGCAGTTCGGCGTCCAGACGATGGCGTACTATCGTTATCTCTTTAATAAGACGCCGGCAGAAGGCGACAAGAGCGGGCCGTATGCGCTGCATACGCTTGCCGAAAACGAAACGGTCGCTCGCCTGGCCACCGGCGTGCAACGGTTCACGTTTCCGGATGAATTCAATTACATCCGGATCCTGCAGGAACTGGTTAAGGCCGGGGGCGGCTACGCGCAGAACGCCTGTAACGACTTGGCTGCACTCTTTACGAATCGACGCCAGTACCCACGTGCCGTCGAATATTGGAAGCTAAGCATCAAAAAGTTCGGACCCGGCCGTAACAATTATAAGCAGAAGCAGATCGACCAGATCCAAAAGAACTGGGGGCGTTTCGAGGCGGTCATGACGCAGCCGGCCGGCCGGGGTGCCACGGTTGAGTTTCGTTTCCGAAACGGGGACGCTGTCAATTTCACGGCGCACGCGCTGAAGATCGACAAGCTGCTCGCTGATGTTAAGGCCCATCTAAAGTCAAATCCGAAACGGCTGGACGGGAACAAGATCAACCTGAACCGGATCGGCTACTCTCTCGTGCAACAGAACCAGAAGCAGTACATCGACAAAAAAGTCGCGGACTGGGATCTGAAGCTTGATCCGCGGAAAGGACACTTCGATAAACGATTCACCGTCGAGACCCCATTGCAGAACGCGGGTGCCTATCTTTTGACGGCGAAGATGGCCGGCGGTAATACGAGCCACATCATCATCTGGCTGAACGACACGGTCATCCTGCGCAAGGATCTGAACAAGAAGATCCTCTACTTCGTGGGAGATGCGCGCACGGGCAAGCCGGTCGAGAAGGCCAATCTCGCTTTCTTCGGCTATCGGCAGGAACGCGTAAAGATGAAGCTGCCGACCGGCCGGTACTATAACGTGCTGACATCGGAGTTTGCCGAGTTCACGAATGCGGATGGCCAGAGTGTTCCGGCGCAGGACGATCTGCAGCGCCATTTCAAGTGGCTTGTGACGGCTACCACGGATACCGGGCGCCTCGCCTATCTTGGCTTTTCGGGTGTCTGGTACCGGCAGCGTCACGACGCGCAATATAATCAGAACAAGACCTTCATGATTACCGACCGGCCGGTCTATCGGCCGAACCAATCCGTGAAGTTCAAGTTCTGGATCCGCAAGGCGCAGTATGACCAGGAGGACCTCTCGCAGTTCGCCAATCGCTCGTACACGGTCCGAATCCAGAATCCGAAGCAGGAGAAGGTCTTTGAGAAGGTATTCACGACGGATGCCTACGGTGGGCTAAATGGTGAATTCGCGCTGCCGGAAGACGCGACGCTGGGTGTCTACAATCTCACGGTGGTCGGCATGGGCGGCGGCACCTTCCGCGTGGAGGAGTACAAGAAGCCCGAGTTTGAAGTGAAGATCAAGGCGCCGACCGAGCCGGTGATGTTGGGCGAGAAAATTACGGCGACAATCGAGGCGCGCTATTTTTTCGGTGCACCGGTGACGAAGGCCAAGGTGACGTACAAGGTCTTGCGCAATAGCCATGCGCAGAACTGGTATCCGGACGCGCCCTGGGATTGGTACTACGGACCGGGCTACTGGTGGTTTGCCTACGATTACGAGTGGTACCCCGGCTGGTACCGCTGGGGTTGTGGACGTCCGTCGCCCTCGTGGTGGCCGCAACGCCAGTCCCCGCCGGAGGTTGTTGCCGAGAACGAGGTTGAAATTGGCGAGGACGGGACGATTGAGATTGAGATTGATACGTCGTTCGCAAAGGACGCCCATCCCGACCTTGACCATCGCTATGAGATTACGGCCGAGGTCGTGGATCAGTCACGGCGCACGATCGTCGGCAAGGGTCAGGTGCTTGTCGCGCGGCGACCGTTCAAGGTCTATGCCTGGGTTGATCGCGGACACTACCGCGTCGGTGATACTGTGCACGCGAACTTCTCGGCCCAGACGTTGGACAGCAAGCCGGTGCAGGGGAAGGGCGACCTGGTTCTCTATCGCGTCAGGCACAAGAAGGGAGAACTCGTCGAGAAAGCAGTCGAGGAATGGAAACTGGACACGGATGACGAGGGGCGCTCCAGGATTCAGATCAAGGCGGGGCGCAGCGGACAGTATCGGTTGGCGTATACGCTTACCGATGCGGCCGGTCATGAAATCGAGGGGGGCTACGTCTTTACGGTCATGGGCCGGCGCGAAAATGCCGCCGGGTTTCGCTTTAACGAGGTTGAGCTGGTTACGGACAAGCGGGAGTACGCGCCGGGGGAGAAGGTGCAGCTGCGCGTCAACACGGCTCAGCAGGACGCCACGGTACTGCTCTTTGTTCGCCCGGCGAACAGCGTCTATCTCGATCCGGTGATGCTGCGTTTGGACGGCAAAACCGCGTTGCACGAGATCGGCATCAGCAAGAAGGACATGCCGAATTTCTTTGTTGAAGCGGTCACGATCCACGACGGCAAGGTGCATACCGAGGTTCGCGAGATCATCGTGCCGCCCGAGAAGCGTGTGCTGAATGTCGAGGTGCTGCCGTCCGCCGAAAAATACAAGCCGGGTGAGGAGGCGAAAGTTCGTGTCAAGCTGACGGACTTCTTTGGCGAGCCGTTTGTCGGGACGATGGCGATGAGTATCTACGACAAGTCCGTCGAGTACATCTCGGGCGGCTCCAATGTGCAGGCGATTCGGGAGTTTTTCTGGAAATGGCGCCGGCACCACAATCCGAGGAGCGAGCACAACCTGATGCGGCACTTCAATAATGTCTACCTGAAGAATGCCGTCGGAATGGGCAACCTCGGTATTTTTGGCGATTTGATCGTGGAAGAGCGTGGTGACGCTAGTGATCGCACCCGTTCTTTGAGCCAGGCATTGCCTTCCGCACCGGCCGCGGGACGGAAGTCGAAGGGGGACGTAGCTAGCTTCGCCATGAACGCCGTGGCGCCGGAGATGGAGGCTATGGCGATGGATGCCGCAGCACCCATGTCGCGCCATGCGGCCGGTGCGGGAGGTGGCGCCGGCAGCGGGACCCCGCTGGTCGAGGCCACGGTCCGCACGAAATTTGCCGACACTGCATTCTGGGCGGCCACGGTGGAGACCGATGCGGAAGGCATGGCCGAAATCGATCTGACGATGCCGGAGAACCTGACGACCTGGAAGGTGCGGACCTGGGCCATGGGGCATGGCACCAGGGTGGGCGAGGGCATTGCCGAGGTGCTGACCACCAAGAACCTCGTGCTGCGCCTGCAGGCGCCGCGTTTTTTCGTGGAGAAGGACGAGGTCGTTCTTTCAGCCAACGTGCATAACTACCTGGAGACAAGGAAGCGGGTGAAGGTGTCGCTTGTGGTGAATGACATGATCGCGCCGATTATGGATCTCAAGAATAACGCGCTCGAGCGTTGGATCGACCTCGATCCGCACGAGGAGCAGCGTGTCGATTGGCGCATCAAGGTGGTCAAGGAGGGCGAGGCCCTGGTGCGCATGCTGGCGTTGACCGACGAAGAATCGGACGCCATGGAGATGAGATTCCCGGCCTTTGTACACGGGATGCTGAAGACGGATTCTTTCAGCGGTGGCATTCGTCCCGACGGTGATAAAGCGATCATAACGTTCAGCGTGCCCGAAGCACGGCGGATCGCCGATTCGCGGTTGGAGATTCGCTATTCGCCTTCCCTGGCGGTGGCCATGGTCGACGCCCTGCCGTACATGGTCGAGTATCCCTACGGCTGCACGGAACAGACATTGAATCGATTCCTGCCGACCGTGCTGACCCAGAAGATCCTGATGGACATGGGGCTCGATCTCGCGGCGATCAAGGCCAAGCGCACGAATTTGAATGCGCAGGAGATCGGCGAGGACACCGAACGCGCGAAGCAGTGGGAGCGTTGGAAGCGCAATCCGGTCTTCGACGCCGCCACGGTCAACGACATGGTCAAAAAGGGCGTCAAGGCCATGACCTCGATGCAGCTTTCGGATGGGGGTTGGGGCTGGTTCTCCGGATGGGGCGAACGATCCTACCCGCATACGACGGCGTACGTGGTGCATGGTTTGCACGTTGCACGCGAAAACGATGTCGCGATCGTGCCCGGTGTCTTCGAACGAGGGATTGCCTGGCTGGAGCGCTACCAGAAGAAAGAGGTGAAGGAACTCAAGAACGGACGGCACAAAAAACCCCGCCAACCCTGGAAGCGTCATGCCGACAATCTGGACGCCTTTGTCTTTATGGTCCTGGTTGAGGCCGGTAAGTCGAACGATGCGATGCTGGAGTTCCTTTACGAGGATCGCAACCATCTCTCGCTCTACGCTAAGTCGATGTACGGCATCGCCCTGCACAGGCTTGAGTCGAATGAGAAACTGGCGATGATCATGCGCAACATCGAGCAGCATCTGGTTGAGGACGATGAGAACCAGACGGCGTATCTCGACATGCCGGGGCATCAGGGCTACTGGTGGTACTGGTACGGCAGCGAGTACGAGGCCCATGCGTACTATCTCAAGCTGCTCTCCCGTGTCGAGCCCGGTAGCAAGCGCGCATCGCGCCTGGTGAAGTACCTGCTCAACAACCGCAAGCACGCGACCTACTGGAACTCGACGCGTGACACCGCGCTCTGCATCGAGGCCTTCGCTGAGTACATCCGCAGCAGTGGTGAGGATAAACCGGATATGACGGTCGAGATCCTGCTGGACGGACGCAAGGTGAAGGAGGTCGAGATCAATGCCGACAATCTCTTTAGCTACGACAACAAGTTGGTTCTGACCGGTAAGGCGATCACCAGCGGGGAGCATCGGGTCGAGGTGCGGCGTAAGGGCACGGGGCCTCTGTACTTCAATGCCTATCTGAGCAACTTCACTCTTGAAGATCACATCACAAAGGCCGGCCTGGAAATCAAGGTCGAGCGCGCCTATTACAAGCTGGTCGCTGTGGACAAGAAGATCAAGGTCGCGGGTTCACGCGGTCAGGCGCTCGACCAGAAGGTGGAGAAGTACAAGCGCGTTCCGTTGGCCAATCTCGATACGGTCAAGAGTGGGGACTTGATCGAGATTGAATTGGTGGTCGAGAGCAAGAACGACTACGAGTACATCCTGTTTGAAGACATGAAGGCGGCCGGATTCGAGCCTTACCAGGTGCGCAGCGGTTACATCAGCGCCGGCATGCACGCCTACATGGAGTTGCGCGACGAACGGGTGGCCCTTTTCGTGCGAAGCCTGGCGCGCGGGAGACACAGTATCTCCTATCGCATGCGTGCGGAGATTCCGGGCCGTTTCAGTGCCTTGCCCACCAGGGTCTACGCCATGTACGCGCCGGAACTGAAGGGCAACTCGGACGAGATCAAGATCAACATTGTGGATTGAGATTCGGAACCGACCTACTATGATTCCGATAAGGATACTGGGGCGGATTTGAAAAACACGTTCGCAGCATGTTAGAGGTGGATCTAAGGAGACGTTGATCATGAGCAGTGGCGAAGCGGATATTTTCGTGGCAACCAACGGCAACGATGACTGGTCGGGCACCTGCCCTGACCCGAATGAAGCCGGGACGGACGGTCCTTTCACCACTTTGCAGCGGGCCAGAGATGCGGTGCGAGTGTTGAAGCAGGGAGGGGCAGAGAAAGACATTGTCGTTTTGATTCGGGGCGGAACCTATTACCTGCAGGAGACCGTCGTCTTTGGCTTGGAAGATTCTGCGCCGGCGGGATGTTCCATTATTTACGGCGCATATCCCGGCGAGGAACCGGTTCTAAGCTCCGGGGTCCGGATTGGCGGCTGGCAGGAACTGGACGGAGACAAGCCCTGGGACGTGCGATCGCGGCCGGCGAAGGCGAAAATATGGGTCGCTGACGTGCCGCCGAATCTGGACCGCTTTTATACGTTGTACGACGGCGATCGACGTCTGCCCCGAGCGCGCTCCGCCGGGTTTGAGTCTACGGCGCCAGCGGGTGAGTGGGATTGTTGCTGGTATGGCGGGAGTGACGCGCCGCTCTGGTCATTTCCATTTCCCAAGGGCGCACTCAGGGCATGGGAGAATCTCGAGGACGTCGAGATCGTGGTTCGCCCCAGCGTTGGCTTTACGATGAATATGCTCGGCCTGGAGTCGGTTGACGTAGCCTCTGGCATTGCCCGGACTTCGGTGGAGGCGGCCTATGCCATCAGGCCGTTAGGAGGGGAGGACTCCATCTGGGTCGAAAACGTGCTGGAGGCCCTGGATACGCCTGGCGAATGGGTCTTGAATACGCGTGAGGGAAAGATCTACCTCTGGCCCACAGGCGATGAGCCGAGCGATCGCATTATGGCGCCCTGCCTGAGGGAGCTGATCCGCGTAGAAGGGAGCCTGGATCGCGAAGGCCCCACGGATACCCCGGTTCGAGGGTTGGTGTTCAAGGATCTGAATTTCACGCAGGGCGATCGTGGTGTTATCGCGAAAGACGATGCATCCATCCAGCATGACTGGGAGATGATTGATAAGGATGACGCCCTCGTTCGCCTGCGTGGCGCCGAGCAATGCGTTGTGCAGCATTGCAAATTCTTCAATAGCGGTGGGTCGGCTATTCGGCTGGATCTGCACTGTCAGGCAAACCGGGTGGTTGGCAACGAGATCAATCACCTGGGTGGCGCCGGGGTTCTCCTGATCGGGTACGGCCCGGGCACCAAGGATGTGAACAAATGCAACGAAGTCGTCAACAACCACATCCATCACTGTGGGGAGATTTACTGGCATGCACACGGGATCGTCCTCTGGCAGAGCGCAGAGAACCGGGTGGCGAACAACTGTATTCACCACATGCCGCGCAAGGGGATCTGCATGGGGGGTGTCAGGCCCTGGTTTTTTGACCCGGCGCGAGGGCTCAATGTAAGGGAATGCTCGCGAAGCATTCGCTGGCATGAGATTGAGAATGCAACAGAGGTTCAGGAGTGTGGGGCCACGTTCGGCTGGGACAGGGAGAAAGCCGTCCGGTGGGATCCGATAACACCATACTTGCACACCCGCGACAATCTTGTGGAAGACAACGAGGTGTATCGGGTCGGACAGCTCCTTTCCGACGGCGCGGCCATTAATATTACCGGTGCCGGGGAAGGAAACATCATTCGCCGCAACTATGTCCATGACCTATACAATGAACTCTTCAATTCATCGATTCGGATAGACGATTTTCAGCGGGGCACGCTCATCGAGCAGAATGTCATTTTCAGAACCAACTGCGGCGGCCTCTGCTTCCAGCATGCCAATACTGCGGTCAACAACGTGGTCGTAAATGTCCGCCCAAGCGGTTACCTGTACGGCTCGCGCCCCCATGACGGCGCCACGTTCGCGCGGAACATCTTCTTCCATACGGAGGGTGAAGAGTCGTTCTGGTTGTACGGGGACAGGAAGACAAGGGGGGACATGTCGCACCCGCCACGTCGCTTGTATGAAAACATGGCCGAATTCGATTACAACCTCTACTTCTCATCCTCGCTCATCCAGGCTGCGGATGACCCTTTCGCCAAAATGCGCAAGGACGGATACGAGCAGAACGGTGCCGTCGCGGACCCCCTCTTCGTTGACTGGGAGGCCGGCGACTTCCGCCTACAGCCCGATTCGCCGGCGCTCAAGATGGGGATCCAGTCGATCGATCTTAGTGAAGTCGGGTTGACGGACGACTTTCCAGAGCGCTTCAATAAATGCTGACGCCACTTGTATTCAACCTGTGCCCGGAGCAGAAGGAACGGCGCGCGAGTTATTCCCTCTACGGCTACAGGTTCATTTAACCCGTTCTAGTCGGCGGATCGGTCCAGCATCGCTTTCGCGGCACGGATGCCCGCTTCGGGCGGTGGCAGGTCGCCGTTGCCGTTACCAATCGTGCGGCCGCGTTCACCATAGGGGCCGGTCCGGAGGGGATTGGTCGTGATGTAGATGCCGAGGGCGGGCGTACCGGCCGCAGTCGCCAGGTGCAGGATCCCGGAGTCGTTCGCGATCAGCAGGTCCATGGCTGCGAGGGTTCCGCCCAGTTCAACCAGGCTTGTCTGGCCGGCCAGGTTTTGAACCGGTCCGCTCAACTCATTCGCGATTTGATCGCAGGCTGCGCGGTCCGAAGCAGCGCCCAGGAGGTAGATCGTGGTTTGCTCCTGGTGTTGCAGGGCCTGGGCAAGTTGGATGAATGACGATAGGGGCCAGTTTTTCTCGCGTCTTCGCGAGATGGGCGCGATCGCGACGGATCGACCAGTGCCGCCGAGGGCAATCCTCGGAAAGTCGACGTTGAACGTTACGGCCGTGCGGTCCAGGTTCAGAAAACGAATGACGTCGAGGCATTCATCCACGGCGTGCCGGTTCCGATTTCGCGGACCAACGACATCAGAATAGAATAGATTGGTAAACTCGCGATAGAAGGAAGGGCCCAGGCGTCGTTCGCCGTTTGCCATGCGCGCGACGATCGCACTCTTGAACAACCCCTGAAGGTCGATAATGGTGTCGTATTCCTCGGCACAAATGTCGGCGCGTAACCTGCCGATGTTCTTGAGGAATGCACGGCGGTCGACGGAGATAACATGACTGATGTCCGTGAACGTTGTGACGAGTGGTGCGTACTCGCGATTGACAGCCCAGTCAATGGATGCGTCGAGGGCCTGTTTTAGGTTATGTGCGGTTGGCAATGCATGCAGCAGGTCGCCAAGCGAGCTCAATTTTATGATGAGTACACGCATCAGGATCGACCACCCTTTAATCGCCGCATTTCTTCGTGAACCAGCATGGCGGTCTCCGACCCGACTCCGGGGACGTGCTCGATATCCTCCAGTTCGGCTTTCATGAGCCGCTGTATCGATCCGAAGTGTTGCAGGATCTGGATCTTGCGCTTCTTGCCGACTCCGGGGATTTCGTCCAGCGCGGATTCCTTAATCTTCTTGTTACGTAGATGGCGGTGATAGGTCAGGGCAAAGCGGTGGGCTTCGTCGCGAAGGGCCTGCAGAACTTTGAGTGCCGGGGAATCTCGATCGAATCGTATCGTGGGGGCACCGTCCTTCCAATAGACCTCCTCGTAGCGCTTGGCCAGACCGATCGAGGGGATGGCCTCGAGTCCAAGCGATTTCAATGCCGCGCGTCCCGCCCGCAGCTGGGTGATCCCTCCGTCGATAAGGACGAGGTCAGGCAGCTCTTTTTTCTCCGATTTGAGCCGCGCGAAACGGCGCATGATCACCTCTCCGATCATTCGGGGGTCATCGATCCCCGAGACAGTCTTGATTCGAAAGCGTCGATACCGGTTACGTTGCGGCAGCCCTTTTACGGCGCAGACCATTGAGGCAACGGCGAAGGTTCCCGAGATGTTGGAGATGTCGAAGCCTTCAATAACATGCGGCGGTTCTGAAAGCCCGAGAGCTGTTGCGATCGATTCGATTCCGCTTCTGGCGTCGCGGGCTTTCATGGCGGGGGTGCTGACCATGCGTGCGCTCTGCTTGATCGATTGCTGCAGGCTGAAGAGCGTGTCGCGCAGAACCGCGGCCCGCTCGAAATTTCGTTTCTCGGCAGCCGTGTCCATCTCCGCGCGCAGTTCTTTCAGGTACTCCGGCTTTTCTCCCCGCAGAAAGGCACAGGCTTCTTCCACCCTTTCGCGATATTCCTCCGGGCTGACTTTTCCTGTGCAGGGGGCCGAACAGAACCGCACGACATCATTGATGCAATGGCGGTAATCCTCTTCGGTCGGTACGCGGGGGCGGCATTTGCGTAGTCCGAATCGTTTTTCAACAAAGTCCAGCGTGCCGCGAGCGGCCCCGGATGACGCGTAGGGGCCGAAATGCGTGGCGGCATCGGACCGCTTGAACCGACAGACTTGGAAACGGGGCACGGGTTGGGTTGTGTCGACACGCAATAGCAGAAATCGCTTATCGTCTCGAAAGCTTACGTTGTAGCGGGGTTTGAAATCCTTGATCAGTTGGCCTTCGGTCAGGACCGCCTCGGCGTCGTTGCGCACAACGATGTAGTCGAGGTCCTCCACGCTCTTGAGCATTCCCCGCAATTTCGGATCTGCGTTGCGCAAGGTGCTCTTGCGGAAGTAGCCCTGGACGCGCTTCCGTAGCGAGATAGCCTTGCCGACATAGATGATGCGGCCCCGCCTATCGCGCATCATATAGCATCCCGGCTTGTCCGGGATGTCGCGTAGTTTGCGGGTAACTTTTTCGGGCAGTTGCATCACAGGATGATAGGTCCTCTGTGTCATATTGACAACCGATCACACCTCTGGGATAGTTCATGCAACATGCGTCGTCGCATAAGGACGGCGAACGAGGACATCCACATGGATTTGACAGACGAACAGAAACAAGCCGTTACGGGCTGGATTAAGGAGGGCCTGGGCCTCTCCGACGTGCAGCGCCGCCTCAAGGATGAATTCAAGCTGTCGATGACGTACATGGAGGTGCGCTTCGTGGTGCTCGACCTCGGTCTCGATCTTGTAGACAAGGAACCGGTCCAGACGAACGTCGATGTCTCGGCCCCGCCGGTAGGCACCGAGGAAGAGGTGCCGGCGGACGGCGGCAGTGCCGTCAGTGTCGAGGTCGACCGGATAACGACACCGGGATTGATTGTCAGCGGCACCGTAACGTTTAGTGATGGCGTGAGCGCCAAGTGGGGATTGGACCAGGCGGGTCGGCTCGCGCTCGATGCGAGCACTCCGGACTATCGTCCCGCGGAGACAGACATGCAGGCGTTCCAGCAGGAACTGCGCACCGTGCTTCAAAAACGCGGTTTCTAAGAATCACGACCGCCATGGGGGGCGTCATCATAGTCCTGATCATCGCCGGGATGCTCCTGATCGTCATTGGGAACATTATGGAGATTGCGGCAGCATTCCGAATCAGTCCGAGCTGGGGTTGGGCCTATATTTTTCTCCCCGGCGCACAATTGTTCTTTACGATCAAGTACTGGAGCGAGATCAAGAAGGCGTTTGTCGTTCAACTTCTTGGAGTTGCCTTGATTGCTGTATCTTTCGTTTATGGTGGCAAATATCTAGAAGGTGTGGACTCGTCGCTGGAAGCCGCGACGGACGGCGGTGGCGCAAGCTTTCTTCAAGGACTCTTCGCTGGCGAGGAAGAGGAGCCGGACCCGTTTTACGCGCTGCCCAGCACGGTCGGAATGACGATCGACGAGGCCAAGGAATTGTTGGGGCCGCCGAAGGCATTCGTGGTGACGGATGCGGGGACGACGCTTTACTATGATGGACGCGAACTGGAGGTGGTCGACGGTGCTGTGACCCGTGATGATGCCGTCCGGCGCATGAAGCTGACCGCCGAAACGGAGGAATAGCGCGAGCCGCCCGCCAGGTCTCAAGCCGCGAGATGGATAAAGAAACACTCGAAGCCGCGTTCGAGGCGGGGCAGGATCGCATGATCGAGAAGTGGAAGGAATTCCTCTCGTTCCCCAGTATCAGTGCCGACGCCGCCCATGCATCGGACTGCGTAAACTGTGCGACGTGGTTGTGCGATCACCTCGCGACAATCGGCGTGCAGAGCCGCCTGCTTGAGACCGCAACCAAGCCGGTGGTCTTTGGCGAGTTGCCCGGCGCCGCCGACGCACCAACGGTACTCTTCTATGGTCACTATGACGTTCAGCCGGTCGATCCGCCGGAAGCGTGGGTCTCGCCGCCATTCGAGCCGGAATGGCGGGACAACCGGATGTACGCGCGGGGTGCGCAGGACAACAAGGGGCAGGTGTTTTATGTAATCAAGGCGCTTGAGGCGCTCATTGCGTCGGGCGTGGAGCTGCCCAATATCAAGATCTTCATCGAGGGCGAAGAGGAGTGTGGAAGTGATAGCCTCGCGGCGCAATTGGAGGAATGGAAGGACCTGATTGCCGCGGACGTCCTGATGGTATGTGATACCGGTACGCAGATTCCGGGTACGGGCTGCATCACGATGGGTTTGCGCGGGATCGTGCATTTCACCGCGACCTTGACCGGCTCGAAGTACGATCTCCACTCGGGCGTACATGGCGGCAAGGCGCCGAATCCGGCGGTGGCTATGGCGCGTCTGATCGCAACGCTTCACGATGATGAGGGCCATGTACTGGTGGACGGGTTTTATGACGGGGTCGTCGAGCCGACGGCCGAAGAGCGACGCCTGGCCAACGAGGTCCCCTTTGATGCGGCGGCATATGAATCCGAGACCGGGGTGGAACCCGCCGGGGGCGAGCTGGCGTTCACGCCGGCCGAACGCATCGGTTTCCGGCCCTGCCTCGACCTGAACGGGATCCACTCGGGTTACGGTGGGGCGGGTGGCAAGACGATTATTCCGTCAGTCGCGACGGCCAAGATCAGCGCGCGCCTTGTTGCCGGGCAGGATCTCGGCGCGGTCCTGGAATCCATCGTGAAACATCTGCAGCGGCATGCGCCGCCGGCGTTACATCTGGATATTTCCGATCAGGCGGTCGGTGGGCCGGGGCTCAGGCTGGACATTGACTCGCCGATCCTCCAGAAAGCGAAGACAATTCTGCGGGAACTGACGGGTAAGGATGCCTTGCTCTACTGGGAGGGGGCTTCCATTCCGATTGTCGCCAGCCTGCAGCGTGTGTCCGGCGGTGAACCGTTGCTTGTGGGCTTTGGGCACGAAGAAGACAATATTCACGCACCCAATGAATCTTTCTCGATCGAACAGTTTCGCTCCGGCTTCATCTATGTCGGGATGCTGCTGTCTTCGTTCTGACGCCGCGCAGCCGAGACGATAGCATATAGGGTCGCGATCGAGCCTCATGACGCATCGCTGACCACTTGCTGCATGAACAGGCCGATTTCCTCGCGGGCCACGATGTCGGCCAGGCCGTCCAGGGGCGTTTCGGTGCGGTTGACGATGATCAGCCCGGCGCCGTTCTGGCGGGCCAGCGCCGGAAGAGAGGCCGCGGGTTGCACGAGTAGTGACGAGCCGACCGCGATGAACACATCGCATGTCGCGCTTAGCCGGGAGGCGCGCTGAAGAACCTGCGGGTCGAGATTCTGGCCGAACGAAATCGTGTCCGGCTTAAGTAACCCACCGCAGGAGTGGCAGCGTGGTGCTCTGTCCCCGGCGGCCACGCGTTCACAGGCCTGGTCCATGCTGGAGCGCTCTTTGCAGTCAAGGCACGCGACCTCGACCGTGGTGCCGTGAAGCTCGAGCACGTCGTCGAGTCCCGCTTTCTGGTGTAGACCGTCGATGTTTTGGGTGATCATGCCGGCGAGGCGTCCGGCGTCGGCCAGTTGTTTGAAGGCGCGGTGTCCTGCATTGGGCGCGGCATCCCGCATCTCCGGCCACATCGATGCTTTCTGGCGCCAGTACTCGACTCGCTCGTCCTCGTCCGCGACGAAGTCCGGGAACATGACGGTTCGATTCCTGGCCCAGATTCCGCCCGGGCTGCGGAAGTCGGGGATGCCTGACTCGGTCGAAATGCCCGCGCCACTGAATCCGACGATGCGTTGCGCATCCGCGAGACGTTCGCGTGCATGGTCAATGGTGCTGTCCGTATTGTGCGTCATGGGGACAAGGGATCCCGGGTCGGTTATTTCACGAGATCCTTGATGCGGATCCGGTAGGATTGCTGGTTGGGATCACGCGGGGGGAAAACTCCGATCGTATTCGACCCGTCGTCGGTCCAGATGGTGTGGCCGGGCGAGTAGGTAAGGCTGTTGCTCGGGATGAGTGTCCGTGGAAAGGCGCCGGGCTGGTCCATGTATTCGATCCAAAAGGGTTCGCGGTTGGATGCATTGGGCGGACTGTTCCATTGCAGGACTGGATTGCCCGCGTTAAACGTGAGGCTCGTGACCGTTATGTGCGCCAGGCACAGTGTGTTATATGCATTAAGCCTGCCCCATCCATATTCCTGGTCGAACCCGGTCACATCATTTGATGTGCCCACCATGTCATCCGCGCCGGCATTGAGAAGCGTCCGAACCTGTTCGTTATTAATCCCGGGTTGAACCGCGGCAAGCAGTGCTGCGACCCCGGCCACTTGTGGCGCGGCGAACGACGTTCCGTTGACGAATAAGATTGTACCGTTCGTTGAGAGAACGGGTATGTCCTTTCCGGGAGCGACGAGATCGATCTCGGGGCCATAGTTGCTCAGTAACGCGCGTTGATCCCATCTGTCGCTGGCGCCAACGGTGATCGTTTCGGTCATGCGACCGGGGAAGCGGATCGTGTTTGTGCCGTCGTTATGGGTGACCGTGACACAGACGACACCCGTGGTGACGGCGTTCGCAATTGTATCGGCCAGCGTGAAGCCAAACGGATGGCCGCCGAGCGACATGTTGATCACCTTCGCGCCATTGGAGACCGCAAACTCGACGCCCTGTGTGATGTCGCCGTACGTGCCTGTATTCGTGAAGTTCAGCACCTTGACCGGCATGATGCGGCAATGCCAGTCGACGCCGGCCATGCCGATCCCATTGCTTGTGTTCGCGGCAAGAATGGATGTCACCCATGTTCCGTGCCCGTGATCATCGAGCGGGGATGCATTCGTATTGACGAAGTCATACCCCGGTACGAGACGCCCGGCAAATTCGGGGAGTAATGGCGAGATCCCCGAGTCGAGTACGGCGACGATCACGTTGGAAGAACCGGTCGTGTAGTGCCAGGCCGCAGGAATGTGACTGTCCGCCCGCACAGATGTTCCCGTATGCAGGCTGTTCGTCAGGTACCACTGCGCGCCGTTGGTGAACGCGGGGTCGTTGGGAACGACGGTCGCGCCGGTGGCGATCGCATCGATTTCGGCGTATTCAAGCAGCGGGTGACCGGTCAGTTGCGCGACACAATCGGCGGGGGTAAGGCCGGGCCCCAGTCGGAGGTACATAAAGCGCCCATAATTAATGCGCGGATTGGCCTCGTGATCGACGCCGGCGCGGGTCCGGCACAGGCGGTTGAAGGTGGGCTCCTCGATGCGGCATCCGGGCGGCAGGTCGAGCGCGTGAACCATGCGCGGCAGATCTGCAATACGCTCTACGCTCCGCACGGCATCCGGGCGGAACTTTATGAGGATATGGTCTGCCGCGTGGGGGGGCAGTGCTCGGCACGCGACACCCGTCAAAGATGTGGAGAGCACGAGGGCGGTAAAGATTCTATTGCGCGTGATCACAGGTGTAGAATATCAGAAATGATCTCCGGCTGCGAATGCGGCGAGGCGGAAACAGCCAACCGGAACACAAAAGAAACGGAGTGCCGTGTCATCCTTTTATCGGAATGAAGGTCACGGTCATCGGCGATGCCATGCTGGATATCTACGATTTCTGTTCCACGGCTGAGAGTAAAGAGATCCCCTCGGAGGTGCCCGGTAGGCGCCTGATTATTCGCACGGCGTGCGCTTGCGCCGAAAAAACACCTGCAACAGCTCGCGGCATTCCGCTTCCATGATTCCGCTGATGACTTCCGGATGGTGGTTGAGGTTGGGATGGTCCAGGATGTTAAATGCCGAGACCGCCCCGCCCCGTTTCGGATCGACCGCTCCGAAAATCACGTAGGGAATACGCGCCAGAACGATGGCTCCGGCACACATCGCACAGGGCTCCTTGGTCACATACAGGACGGTATCGGTCAGTCGCCAGTCTCCGAGCGCGGCGGCGGCCTGCGTGATCGCCAGGATTTCGGCGTGGGCCGTGGGGTCTTTCAATGTTTCCACCTGGTTGAAGGACCGGCCGATCATGCCGTCGGCGTGCATGATCACGGCACCGACGGGAACCTCGTCTTGTTCATTCGCCAGTCGCGCCTGCTGTAGCGCCTGGTCCATGTAAAACTCGTGGGGTAGGGGGAGATCGATCATCGGGGCTAGATTGAGTGTCGAAAGTGGACGAAAATCGGTTCTCGGGCAGGATATTGGCTGGTGTGCAGGATGTCTACTCGCAACCGTGCAGGAAAGGCGATCCGGACGGAAGATTAACTTGATCCGGGCCGTGTAGATGAGGTTCAATCAAAAGCAGTGCGCTGGAAACGCGCGGCCTATGCCCGTGAGCACGTCATCGGGCCGGGTCCTATGCATCGAGCGGTGGCAGAACCCCGTCAGGACCGGAAGGTAGCAGCGGCATGTTATACGAGCGAGTGCCGTAGGTCGCCTGGTCCGTGCGTGTGATCGGGCATCCCGCTGCGTGGCGGTGCCGTGCTAAGCGAATATACAAAATGGCATACGAAGTCATAGCCCGGAAGTGGCGACCACAGCAGTTCGAAGACGTGGTGGGTCAGGACCACGTGACGACCACGCTGAAGAATGCGATTACGACTAGTCGATTGGCTCACGCCTACCTGTTCGTCGGGCCGCGGGGCATCGGCAAGACCACACTGGCGCGAATTTTTGCGCGTGCCCTGAATTGCGACAAGGGTCCGACGGTGACGCCCTGCGGAGATTGCGACATCTGCAAGGAGATTGCGACTGGATCCAGCCTGGATGTCTTGGAAATCGACGGCGCATCGAACAACGGGGTCGACCAGGTGCGCGATCTGCGCGAAACGATCGCCTACACTCCCGTGCGGGGCAGCTACAAGATTTACATTATCGATGAAGTTCACATGCTCAGCACGCAGGCATTCAACGCCTTGCTCAAGACGCTGGAAGAACCGCCGCCCCACGTTAAGTTCATCTTTGCCACGACCGAGCCGCAACGGATCCTGCCCACGATTCTTTCGCGGGTGCAGCGTTTTGACCTGCGCCGGATTCCCGCGGCCCTGATCATCGAGCGTCTGGCGATGATCGCCAGGGCTGAGGGGGTAAAGGTGGCGGACGATGCGTTGCTGGCCATCGCGCGGGGCTCGGACGGTGGATTGCGCGATGCCGAGTCCGCCCTCGACCAGTTGATCTCGTTCAAGGGCGACGCGATTACGGAGCCCGACGTTCTCGCTGTGTTTGGCCTGGTCGCGCGCGAAACCCTGGAGCGCCTTGCGGCAGCGATTCTGGGTGGTGATGTTGTCAGCATACTTGAGATTGTGGCTGAACTCGACGCCGCCGGGAAAGACCTTCAGCGCCTGGTGATCGAGTTGCTTGAGCATTATCGGAACGTGTTGGTCTGCATCGAGCTTGGCGGGGATCTTTCTGACGGCGAATGGACCGAAGCTCAGGTTGCGGTGCTGAAGGAACAGGCCGCGACGACGCAGGTGGGTCGCGTGTTGCGGCTGACGGATGTATTGATCTCAACTGACAACCGCTTGCGCCACGCGCTCTCGAAGCGAACAATTCTTGAAACGGCCTTGATTCGCTGTGCACGGGCGGCGACCGTCGCCTCGCTGGATGAAGTCATGGAAGCGGTGAACGCCCTGCGTGGCGCCGTGGCGTGCGAGCAGAATGACGTGGCGGCGGTGCCAACGCCGGCGACCACGTCCAAGCCGCGCTCGAAGGCAACTCCGCCGGTGGCGGAACCGGCCGCCCCTCAGCCCGCTCCGACGATGACGAATTCGGCTCAAAAAAAAAGACCGGTAATCGCCGATGAAGGCGCTTTCCTGGAGGGCAACTGGGACGATATCCTGCGTCGTGTTTCGGTTTACGCTGTAACGGCGCGGGAGTGCCTGGCGGACGCCCGTCCGCTGACGATCGAGGACGCACACGTCGTGATCGGCTTCGAGCCTGAATTTGAGGAAAACATGAAAAAAGCACAATCGCCGCGCGTTTCACGCGGCATACAGCACGTGCTCTCCGAGATCCTGCAACGGCCGGTTAGCGTGGGGTTCAAGGTAATCGAAGAAACGGATACGCGGCCGATACCATCGGATCAAGGGGCGGTTGAGCATGAAGCCGCGCAGTCGGAAGAGCATTCCGGCGCATGGGCGGATAACCCCGCCGTTCGTAACGCAATCGAAGTTTTTAAGGGGTCGATCATTGATATTCGTGAAGCGGGTGCGAAGTAGTACCGGCAGAGGGCCTCCTAAGCGAAAGGAAAAGATGATGTCGAATATGAAGAAATTGATGCAGCAGGCTTCCACCATGCAGCAAGACATGAAGCGGGTACAGGAAGAGCTCGCATCCAGGACCGTTGAGTTTAGTAGCGGGGGCGGGATGGTCACGGCGACGGCGCGCGGCGACGGGAGCCTGGCCGAACTGAAGATCGATCCACGCGTTTTGGAAGCGTCGGACGTTGAGATGATGCAGGACATGGTTCTGGCGGCGGTAAACGGCGCGCTCGAGGCCTCGCGCCAGTTGCAGTCGGACGAGATGTCAAAGATCACGGCGGGAATGGGGTTGCCGGGATTGCCGGGTTTGATGGGGTAGTTCACGGAGGGGTGCAAACGTCGTTATGAGTACGGACGAACCGCTTGCGCGCCTGACGGCGTCGCTCAGTCGCTTGCCGGGCATCGGTCGCAAGTCGGCGGAGCGTATGGCGGTGCAGATTGCGCGCGATACGGACGGTCTGCTGATGGAGATTGCACACGCATTGAAGGATGTGCACGAGAACGTTCGCTGCTGCGGTCAATGCGGCAATATCACGACGACCGAGAGTGATCCCTGTCGGCTATGCGTGGATCCCTCGCGGGACGACGCCCTGCTCTGTGTTGTCGAGGAACCGGCGGACATTGTTGCCATCGAGCGCTCGGGTGGCTATCGCGGACGCTATCACGCCTTGATGGGAAAACTGTCGCCGATCAGGGGCCAGGGACCGGACGAACTTACCATCGGTAAACTGCTCGAACGTGTCGCATCGGCCGGCGTGACGGAGATCGTGCTGGCGCTCAGCACGGATGTCGAAGGCGACGCGACCGCGAGTTATCTCGCCGAGCATTTGGATGCGAAGGGCGTCCGGGTTTCGCGACTGGCATTTGGCTTGCCCGCGGGTAGCGGTATCGGGTACTCGGACGCCGTGACCCTTGCGCGTGCCATGAATGGGCGCCAGTCCATCTAGCCGGGAGTAGCCAATTCATGCAATTTGCGGAACATTATGAAGAGGTGTGCTGCCGTGTTGCCGCGGCCTGTGCACGATCCACCCGCACGCCGGGGGACGTCAGGATTCTTCCGGTGAGCAAGAAGCAGGTGCCCGAGGCGATTGCGGCGGCGGCGGACTGCGGGGTCGAGGTTTTCGGCGAAAGCCGGGTGCAGGAGGCGCTGCAGAAGATTCCTCTCTGTTCGAGTCGCCTGGAATGGCATATGATTGGGCATCTGCAGAGCAATAAGGTGCGGCCCGCAGTCGAGATATTCCGGATGATTCACAGCGTAGATTCGCTCAAGTTGTTGCAGGCGATTAATCAGGCCTGTGACGACAGCGGCCGCAGTATGCCGGTTTTACTGCAGGTGAATGTGTCCGGGGAACGCTCGAAATCAGGGCTTGCACCGGAAGAGGTAGCGCAGGTGCTCGAGGCCGCATCGGAGTTGCAGCGAACGGAGATCATGGGGTTGATGACGCTTCCGCCATTCGATGAAGACCCGGAGACGACGCGACCGTACTTCGCGGCCCTGCGGGAGATGCGGGACGCATTGCGCGTGTCCAGCGGCTATCCCCTCGAGCAATTATCGATGGGAATGTCACATGACTTCGAAGTTGCGATAGAAGAGGGCGCGACCTGGATTCGGCTCGGTACCATTCTGTTCGGGAAACGGAAGTAGACGGTTTCGGGACCACTCGTCGTCATGGCCAAGAATAAAGAGAACTTCACCGTAAGCGAGCCGGGCTCAAGGAAGGGTGGGCGGTTCCGGCGTGCCCTGATGACGTTCTTGATCATGCTCGCGATCGTCATGGTGTGTGGGCTCTTTGCCGCACGATCCGATTTCGCTCACAGAAAGGTCGAGCAGGAGCTTGAGCGCATCACGGGACTGGACATTCTAATCGAAAAGACAGCCATCGGTTGGCCGTACGATATCGTCGTGAAAGGTATCAGCAGTCCAGAGCATCCCGGTGAGGGACGCGTCCAGGTGGACGAGATGCGCATCGGCATTGACTGGAGGCTGCGCAAGCGCCTGAGTTTACGGGGAGTCTCGCTAGAGTTAATCCAGATCGGGGAGGGCATCTGGTCGCCGGAATTCTTTACGCAAATCGGTTCGCTTGAGCGCGTGGAGGAATTGACGGATCGAACGCTTTCGTTTCGGGAGAGCACGCGTCTGTCGATCAGTGACGCGGCGATTCGATGGATGGACCGGCATGGTCTTGTGGTCGCGGCTGCAAGCGGCATCCGGTTTCGCGTGACGCCGGTTCGGCTCTCGAACCGATCCATGTATCATTACTACTTGCAGGCGCGTCACGCGGTTGGCGGCGGCGGCGTGCGCATCGCATCGTTGCAGCAGGAGTGGATTGCAACGGATGCGAAGCCGTATATTGAGATTGAGCGCAAGGACGGAGCCGGCGACGGGTCGCTGACGATGTTTGTCGATTCGGGAGAAGGCCGTGTTTCGAAGGCCGAGAAGAGCGATGCCCCGGCGGCCGACGCCGCGCGGCCCTGAAGGAATATGCGAACCATTGTTGTCATACCGGCGCGTTACGCATCGACCCGATTGCCGGGCAAGCCGTTGGTGCCGTTATGCGGTCGCCCGCTCGTGTTGTGGGTGCTGGAACGCGCGCGTCTTGTACCCGGCGTCGATGCGGTCCTGGTGGCGACGGACGACGAGCGGATTCGTGATGTGATCGTGGAGGCGGGCGGCGAGGCGGTTATGACCCGGCCCGACCACGCGACCGGTACCGACCGCATCGCCGAGGCCGTTGCCCACCTGGAGGCCGACGTGGTGGTCAATATACAGGGTGACGAACCCCTGTTCGATCCCGGATTGATTGGCGCTCTCGTCGATTGTCTGAGGGGGGAAGACGGGATCGACATGGCGACCGCCGCGGTGCGCATGGAGAGCGACGCAGTCGACGACCCGTCACAGGTGAAAGTTGTCTGGAATTCGCGCGGAGAGGCGCTATATTTCTCCCGGTCTGCGATTCCACACCTGCGTGACGCGGGGGAGAATCCAGGCATCGCGTATTGGCGTCATGTGGGGATCTACGCGTATCGACGTGAGTTTCTGACACGCATGGTCCAGGCCCCTCCTTCTGAATTGGAGATCGCTGAGAAACTGGAACAACTGAGAGCGTTGCATCTCGGGGCGCGCATAAGAGTCATACCGGCAGAACAAGTGGGTCCCGGCGTGGACACGCCGGAAGATGTTGAGCGTGCGGAGGCAGCGCTGCGTGCTGCCGGGCTTGCGTAGACGGGAATCGAGTCAAAGATGTCAAAATCAGTCAAAGTGGGAAACGTAACGGTTGGTGGCCGATCGCCGCTGGTGATGATTGCCGGTCCCTGCGTGATCGAGACCCGCGAACATTGTCTCGCCATGGCGCGCCGCTTGAAGGCAACTGCGGCGCGTTGCGAGGTGCCGCTGATTTTTAAAGCCTCGTTCGACAAGGCGAATCGAACCTCGCATCGATCGTATCGTGGGCCGGGCATCGCGCGCGGGCTGGAGATTCTGGCCGAAGTGAAAGAACGTTACGATCTGCCGGTGATGACGGATGTGCACGAACCGTGGCAAGTCAACGCCGCGGCCGGCGCGGTGGATGTCTTGCAGCTCCCGGCGTTCCTGTGCCGGCAGACGGACCTCGTGACGGCGATGGGTGAGTCGGGCATGCCGCTCAATATCAAGAAGGGGCAGTTCCTGGCGCCCGCGGATGTCATGCACGTGGTGGCCAAGATCGAGGAGACCGGTAACCGCAAGATATTGATCACCGAGCGTGGTACAAGTTTCGGATACAATAACCTGGTGGCCGATATGCGAAGCCTTCTGATTCTGCGCGAGACGGGCTATCCGGTCGTGTTTGACGCGACGCATAGTGTTCAATCCCCGGGCGGGGCGGGTGACCGATCCGGCGGAGACGGACATTTTGCGCCCTATCTGGCACGGGCGGCAGCGGCAGTAGGTTGCGATGCGATTTTTACGGAGACGCATGAGGATCCGGAACACGCGCTTTCCGATGGGGCAAACGCTATTACGCTGAATGCGGCCGGAAAACTATGGCGAATACTTAAGAAAATCGATACACTAGACCGCTGATATGAAGATTATCTTCGTCATATTCTCACTGCTGGTCATGACCGCGTGGGGTCAGGGCGGGGGACAGGTGGCCAATAATTTTACGTACCCGTTGCGTAACGCGGACGGATCACTGATCGGTGTGATCAAGGGGCGCAAGATGCAGATGCGCAAGGATGGCATCATGGACGTCAAGGATCTGACATGGGAAACACAGGACGCCGACGGAAATCCCATTCTCGTCGAGTCTTCTTTCTGCCGGATCAATAACAAGCAGAAGGTGATCTCGTCGGAGACGGATGTTGTCGTGAAGCGCGGGAAGATGACGATTTCGGGGCGGGGCTACATTTGCGAATTGGATAGCCGGCGGTTGATTATCTTGAACGATGTACGTGTGGTCATGGACGACCTGACCTTCCTGAAAGGACTTAAGTGAGACGCTCAACACAAGGGATTATTGTAATCGTGGGGTTGCTGGTTGCCGGAGCACTGCCGGGTTTGATCCGGGCCGAAGACAAGACCAATGCCACGGTCATCACGTCGGAACGCTTCTTCTTTGAAGCGGAGACACGCGAAGCGGTTTTTGAGGAAAACGTCGTCGTGACGGATGCGCGCATGGTCTTTAAGACAGCGAAGCTCTGGTTGACGTTTGGTGAAGATCAGCGCGTACGTTCCATTCGTGGCGAGGGGGTCGTGGATTTCACGAGCAAATCTCTGCAAGGCGAGGGCGCGTCGGAAGAGAGCAAGTCAATGTCGACCAATGTGACGCGCATTCGTTCGGATAAATTTCTATATAAGGCCGATAGTCAGTGGGCGCAGTTCGAGGGTCGCGTTGTTGTTCAGGACCCGCGGTTGGATCTCAAGGCGGAACTCGCACGTGTGCACTTCGCCGACGATGAGACCGTGCGCGTGATCGAGGCCAAGGGTGACGTTGTGACGATACGGCAGGAGATGCCGGGGCAGCCTTTGCGGCACGCGAGATGTCGCCGCCTGGCGTACGATACGGGGACGGGCAAGATTATTCTTTTTGATGATGCCCTGGTCACCCAGGGCGATAACGTGCTGCGTGGTGAACGGATCACGATCTGGCGCAATGAGCAGCGCATCCAGTCGGAGGAGAAGGTGCGCTTTAAATTCTATGTCGATCGCGAAAACGAAGGGCTTTCAGCGTTTCCGGGTAATATATGAGTGGCAAGAAAGACGCCGACGTGCTGATGAGCACGGAGGACATCGTCAAGACATATAGTGGCCGCGACGTTGTAAACAAGGTCAACATTCGCGTCAATAAGGGGGAGATCGTGGGCTTGCTGGGCCCCAACGGCGCGGGCAAGACGACGTCCTTCTATATCATTACCGGATTGATTCGTCCGCGGCAGGGTCGCGTGGTCTTTAACGATCGCGACATCACGGATATGCCGATGTATCGGCGCGCAAGAATGGGGATGGGCTACCTCGCCCAGGAGCCTTCTGTCTTTCGAAAGATGACCGTCGCAGAGAACGTCAGCGCCATTCTTGAGACGCTCGATCTCTCGGCGAACGACAGGCGTAACCGGCTCAAGTCCCTCCTGAACGAGCTTGAGTTGGCGCCCCTGGCAAACCAGAAGGCATTTACCCTGAGCGGTGGGGAGCGGCGAAGGCTTGAGATTACGCGTGCGCTGGTGACCGAACCCTCTCTGCTGCTGATGGATGAACCGTTCAGCGGCGTCGATCCGATTGCCGTGGTCGATGTGCAGAATATTGTGCGCGACCTGAAGGAGCGTGGCTTGGGCATATTGATCACGGATCATAATGTGAGAGAAACGCTATCCGTTGTTGATCGCGCCTACCTGCTTTATGATGGGAAAGTGCTCCGAGAAGGAACCAGTGAATTTCTGAGTAAGGATGAGGTGAGTCGGAACCTTTATCTCGGTGATGACTTTAAAATGTAGAATAGGAAAGGAGAGCTGCATGAGTATTGAAATCACGGCACGACACATCGAGATCGAGGATGAGCTCAAGAATCATGTCCAGGCACGATGCGAGGGCCTGACCTCGGAATTTCCCCGGATAGAATATATTCATGTGATTCTGGACGCGCAGAAATTTCACCAGCTTGCGGAAGTTGTCGTACAGGCGAAGAACCATATTCGGATCGAGGCGGCGGAGGATGATGAGAATTTGCGCGCGGCGATCGATGCGGCGCTGGACAAGGCCGAGCGGCAGTTGCGCCGGCAGCGGGACAAGGCGCAGGACCATAAGCACCGGCGCGTTTCGGAGGTTGAGGAGATAATCTCCGGACAGTAAGATGGATGAGATTACCCAATCGGCGGGGCGCGGCAGCGAGGTTAGCGTTGCGGACTTCCTGGAGGCCGGCAAGCGCCGTGTTGAAATGGAGTTGTGCAGCGGAGAAGCTGGCTTGAGTCGCAAGATTGCGGAGGCGGCAATCAACCGTCCTGGATTGGCGCTGACGGGGTTCTACCAGTACTTCCCGCAGAAACGGATGCAGGTCATCGGGCTGTCGGAGAATGCTTATCTTTCATCTCTGGATGTCGAGGGGCGGACCCGTCACCTGACGGCGTTCTTCGAGTCGCGCATTCCGTGCGTGGTTTTCACGCGCAATCGTAGGTTGCCGCCGGAGGTGATCGAATTGTCCGAAAAGAACAAGGTGCCCGTGCTGCGGAGCAGGATGGTGACGAAGTACTTCGTCAACGCCGCAACCCTGTTGATGGAGAACCTGATGGCCCAGCATGTCAAGTTTCAGGGCACGATGATCGAGATCAACGGTGTCGGTGTCTTGATCGAGGGGAAGCCGGGCGTCGGCAAGAGTGAAACCGCCCTGGCCTTGATCGAGAAGGGGCACTCGCTGATTTCCGATGACGTCACGCTGCTGCGTGTGGATAGTTCGGGGAGCGTGATCGGTGCGTCCGTGGATGTCACGCGCTATCATATGGAGATTCGCGGATTGGGCATCATTCATGTGCCCAGTCTGTTCGGCGTAACCAGTGTTCGCGACGAGAAGCGCCTTGATATTGTCGTGAGTCTCTATCGTGTCGATGAACGCGAAAGCGATGACCGTCGATCCGGTTCGCGTGCGACGGTCAATGTGCTGGGCGTGGAGGTCCCGCACGTTGAAATTCCGGTGGCGCCGGGTCGGGCATTGTCGAATCTCGTGGAAGCTGCCGCACTCGATCAGAAGTTGCGCACGCTGGGTCATGATGCGGCCAAGGAGTTGGACGAGAAGTTGATTACCACGTTGACCGAGGCGAGTGCATCCAGTGAATGATACGGCAAGCAACGCAGCGCGTGACGGAGAGATATCGCGCGAATTGAAAATCTCGAACAAGTTTGGAATCCACGCGCGTCCGGCCGCGATGTTCGTCAAGGCCGCCTCGCGATACGATTCGGAGGTAACCGTCGAGAAGGACGGTAATGCCGTCTCCGGCAAGAGTATCATGGGGTTGATGACTCTGGAGGCGAGTTGCGGGGTCCGAATCAAGGTGACGGCCAAGGGGCCGGACGCCGAAAAAGTTGTCGAGGCCCTGCGGGAATTGATCGACAGCAAGTTCTACGAAGATTGATCCAGTTCTGGACATGAGCAAAGAAGAACTCATCCTGCACGGTATCGGGGTATCCCCCGGAGTAGCCAGTGCGCCGGTGTTTCGGGTTGTATCCGATGAGCCACGTTTCACGACGCGCATGATCGGCGAGGACGAGGTGACCACGGAGGTCACGCGCTTCCTCAATAGTCTTACGGTCACCCGCCAGGAGATCAAGGAGATCCAGCAACGCGTGGCTGAGGGTATTGGCCAGGGTGACGCCAGTATCTTCGACGCGCATTTGATGCTGCTTGATGACCGCATGTTCATTGAGGAAGTCATCAAGGGTCTTGGAGAACGGCGTCAGAACGCCGAGGCAATTGTACAGGAGGTTGCCGCGAAGCATGCGGACGTGTTTTCGAAAATCAGCGACAGCTACCTACGCGAGCGGGTTGCGGATCTGAGAGATGTGGCGCGGCGAATCCTGCACAACTTGATCGGCAGCGATGGTGCCGAGCTCGATGAAGTGGACTCGCAGTGCGTCGTTGTGGCCGCCGATCTGGCGCCGTCTCAAACCGCCGCCCTGCAGACGGACCTTGTGGTCGGGTTTGCAACGAATCTCGGCAGTCCCACGTCGCACACGGCGGTCATGGCCCGCGCCATCGGGATTCCGGCGGTGGTCGGGTTGCATGACGTCACTGCGAAAGTCCAACCCGGGGACCTGCTTCTGATGGACGGCAATAAGGGCATGCTGGTCATCAATCCGTCCCAGGAGAGATTGGACGAATACGGGCATCGCCTCGAAGTGCGGCAGGAGATCGCAACGGTCCTGAGGGAACTCAAGGATCAGCCCGCCGAGACCAAGGACGGTCGCCGGATCGATCTTCGCGCGAATATTGAATCGACCACTGAAATTGAGGAGATCCATGCGCAGGGCGCACATGGCGTTGGATTGTTTCGGTCGGAATTTCTCTTTCTCTCCAAGCGCCATTTGCCCACCGAAGAGGAGCAGGCGGTGGTCTACGCCGAATTAGCGGAGCGCCTTGCGCCGGAGCGCGTCACAATTCGTACGCTTGATCTCGGTGGGGATAAATTCCTGTCGCACGTGACGCTGCCAAGCGAGATGAATCCTTTCTTGGGTTGGCGCGCCATTCGGCTCTGCCTGGCGCAGCCGGAGATGTTCCTGACGCAATTGCGCGCCATTCTCCGTGCAAGCCGACACGGCAATATCGAAATCATGTATCCGATGATTACGACGGTCGATGAAGTGCGCGAGGCGAACGGACTGCTGGACCAGGCCAAGGGCGAATTGCGTGAGGCCGGTGAACCGTTCGACGAACAGATCCGGGTCGGCGTTATGATTGAGACACCCGCGGCGGCGATGATTGCCGACGTGCTGGCTGAGCACGTTGATTTTTTTAGTATTGGGACGAACGACCTGGTGCAGTATACGCTTGCCGTAGATCGCGTGAATGAACGCGTTGCCTATCTTTACGAGCCGACGCACCCGGCTATTCTACGACTGATCCGGCATACGGTGGAAGCGGGCAAGAAGAAGAACTTGAAGGTAAGCCTCTGCGGGGAGATGGCGGGCGACCCGCTCATGACGCCGCTCCTGGTTGGACTTGGGATATCGGATCTGAGCCTCAGCCCGTCCGCCGTGCCGCTCGTCAAGGATGCGGTACGAAGCATCCGTTTCAAAGACGCCGAAAAACTGGCGAAGCAATCGGCAAAGGCCTCGACAGCCAGTGAAGTCGTCGAAAAATGCCGCGAAATGATTCGCAAAACGGCACCGGAAATTCTTGAACTTGTTGATTAGACGAGGCACAATCCGGCTTTTGTCTGAAACCGTCGCGACGTCCACGCACTAAATGGAGAAATTCATGGCTTCCAGAAAGACGATTCTCACCTCTGAATCGGTTACCGAAGGGCATCCGGATAAGATGGCCGACGGTATTTCGGATTCAATTCTCGATGCGCTTCTCGAGCAGGATAAGCACTCGCGGGTGGCCTGCGAAACGATGGTCACAACCGGAATGGCTGTCATTGGCGGTGAAATCACGACCAATGCCATCGTCAACTATGCTGACATCGTGCGTGATAAAATCAAACGCATTGGTTACACCGACGCCGAGATGGGTTTCTCCCACGATAGCTGCGCGGTTCTCGTGTCGCTTGACCGGCAGTCGCCGGACATCTCGCAGGGAGTGACGCCGGGGCAGGGCATGTTCAAGGAACAGGGGGCTGGTGACCAGGGCATGATGTTCGGATATGCCTGCCGAGAAACCCGTGAATTGATGCCGGCGCCCATCATGCTCTCGCATAAGTTGACACAGGCACTTGCGGCCAAGCGTAAGAGTGGTCGGTTGCCCTTTCTGCGTCCCGACGGCAAGTCGCAGGTCTCCATTGTCTACGAGGACGGCAAGCCACAGTATGTGGACACGGTCGTCGTCTCGACGCAGCACGATCCGTCGGTTTCCTACAAGAAACTGAAGGAAGGGGTCATCGAGGAGATTATCAAGCGGCAGATCCCCAAGAAGTGGATGAAGCGCAAGACGCGTCTGCTGATCAATCCCACCGGCCGTTTTGTGGTCGGTGGTCCCCAGGGTGACTGCGGTTTGACCGGGCGCAAGATTATCGTGGATACCTATGGCGGCCTGGGTCATCACGGCGGCGGGGCGTTCTCCGGCAAAGATCCTTCGAAGGTCGATCGCAGCGCGGCGTACATGGCCCGTTATGTGGCCAAGAATGTCGTCGCGGCAGGTCTGGCTGACCGCTGCGAAGTGCAACTGGCGTATGCTATCGGTTTTCCGGATCCGGTCTCGGTCCATGTGAACACGTTCGGTACGGCCTCGAACGAGGTTGCGATCGAGCGTGCGATTATCGAAGTCTTCGGGCTGAAGCCGGCAGAGATCGTGAAAAGTCTCAAGTTACTGCGTCCCGTTTACGAGCCAACATCGGCCTACGGGCATTTCGGTCGGACGCGTGACCTGAAGAAGTTCACATGGGAGAACGTGGATCGCGTCCGTGCCCTCGTTGCGGCGATCTGAGTAGCGTTTACGACGGGCTGCGGCCCGGGAAAGAATGATCGACCAGAATATGAGCAAAAAGAAGACAGCACGTTCGACGAAGAAAGACTATATCGTCAGCGATCTCGCATTGGCGGTCTGGGGCCGTAAAGAGATCGAATTGGCCGAGATAGAAATGCCGGGCCTGATGCAGTTGCGCGAAGAATTCCGCGGCGAGAAACCGCTGCGCGGGGCACGGATCACCGGGTCCCTGCATATGACGATTCAGACCGCGGTACTGATCGAGACGTTGCAGGCGCTGGGCGCACGTGTTCGATGGGCAAGTTGTAATATATTTTCGACCCAGGATCACGCCGCGGCGGCCATTGCGAAGCAAGGCACGCCGATCTTCGCCACGAAGGGTGAGACGCTCGAAGAATACTGGGAATATACGGATCGGATTCTGGATTGGGGTAACGGCCGCGGACCCAACCTTATCCTTGATGACGGTGGGGATGCGACCTTGTTCGTTCACCTCGGCTACCAGGCGGAGGAGGACCCATCGATTCTCAAGCGTAAGCCGGATAGCCCTGAAGAAGCCGTATTGCTGGCGCAATTGCGCAAGTCATTGCGCAAGGATTCGAAGCGCTTCCACCGTATCGCTCCGGGTATACGGGGTGTATCCGAGGAGACGACCACGGGCGTGCATCGCCTCTACCATATGTTTCGCGACGGTGAACTTCTCTTCCCCGCGTTTAACGTCAACGATTCGGTGACGAAATCGAAATTCGACAATCTTTACGGCTGTCGCCATTCGCTTGTGGACGCCATCATGCGCGCGACGGATGTAATGCTCTCCGGCAAGATCGCGGTGGTGGCGGGTTACGGTGACGTCGGGAAGGGATCCGCGCAGTCGTTGCGTGGGCAAGGCGCACGCATCATTGTTACCGAGGTGGATCCGATCTGTGCGCTGCAGGCGGCCATGGAGGGTTACGAGGTGATGCGCATGGACGAGGCCAGTGCGATCGGGGATATCTTCGTTACAACGACGGGTTGCTGTGACGTTTTGACCGAACGGCATCTGCGCCGTATGAAGAACATGGCGATTGTGTGTAACATCGGTCATTTCGACAGCGAAATCCAGATTGAGAAGCTTCGTAAGTTCAAGTGGCAGGAGATCAAGGCACAGGTTCACCAGGTGACATTTCCCAACGGCCGCAGCCTGATTGTGCTGGCCGAGGGGCGGCTCGTAAACCTCGGCTGTGCCACCGGGCACCCGAGTTTTGTGATGTCGAATAGTTTCTGCAACCAGGTGCTGGCCCAGATTGAACTCTTCGTGAATGCGGAGCAGTACCCGGTTGGTGTGTACATGTTGCCCAAGGATTTGGACGAGAAGGTCGCCCGACTGCACCTGGATAAGCTCGGCGTCGAGTTGGATGAGCTGAGTGCTGCGCAGGCGCGTTACCTTGGGATTAAGCGCAAGGGACCTTTCAAGGCGGATCATTACCGCTACTAAGTGATCTGGCCTCGGTTGATCGGGAGGCCGTCCCGACTTCCTGATTCCGATCCCGGTCTTCTTGTTCCACTCTTCAATCCCAAATATCCAATTGCCATTCGATCATGGTCTGTTAGATTTTGTTGCTGGGAGATTCCAGTTCTTACGAAAACTTATAGGAGGTTGATTCGATGATCCGGACATTCATGGTTCTTGTCGCTGCCGCGGGTATATTCATTACCGCATCAGATCCCACCGTTGCTGCACCGATGGCGAACGAGACGGGGAGCGAGCACCCCTGGAGCGCCACATTCGCGGTTGGGTTCTTGGATTTCGAAGGCGATGAGGAAGTCGATGACTCTTACGGCATGACTTTCGGCGCGTCGTACGATTACTCGGATCCATGGACATTTCAGGCAATCCTCTCGATCTACCCGTCTATTGACGGAAATACGCGAAATTCATTCGGGATGAAGATTAATCGGCTCGAAGAGTCGGCCGGCGTGCGCAGCACCGCCGGGTATGGATTGGCCTTGGACGCGCTCTATCATGTTACCCGTTGGGAGCGATTGGATCCGTACATCGCCCTTGGGGTGGGTCTCATGATCTATGAGGACGACTTCGGGAATAAAGCGGATCCTTCCGTTCGTATCGGTGGCGGTGTGATTTATCATATCAATGATGAATGGGCTGTGCGTGGTGACCTGCGGTTCATGTTTGCCGGATCGGATACGGAAGCAAACGGGGAAATTCGGGGCGGCATCATTTGGACCCCGGGCGCACGCATTTCAGCTCGTATCAGGGTCACGGGCGGTCGTCTCGATAGTGATGGCGATGGTCTCTACGACACGGAGGAAGACCAGTACCGAACGGATCCCTATGATCCGGATACGGACGATGACGGCCTTTCTGATGGCGAAGAAGTTAAGCGCTATGAAACGGATCCCACGAATCCCGATACAGACTTTGACGGCTTGAAGGACGGTGCGGAGGTCAATACGCATAAGACCGATCCCCGAGACCGCGATACCGACGACGGCGGGGTTGCGGACGGACACGAGATCGTGGAGGACAAGACCAATCCCCTGTACGGTCCCGACGACCTCTTGATGTTCGAGTTGAATATCAATTTTGACACCGACAAGTCCGTTATCAAGGAGGAATACTTTGATGACCTCGCCGTGATTATCAAGGTCCTGGCACGCGATGCCGGTTCCACGGCCCGCATTGAAGGCCATGCGGATCGACGTAAGAAATCGTCTCCGTCCTACAACAAGCGGCTTTCCAGGCAGCGGGCCCAGGCCGTGTTGAACCACATCGCCAATGAGGGTGAAATTGCCCAGGCTCGTCTGAAATCGGTTGGTTACGGCTTCAGTCGTCCCAAGGCGGGGAACGATCCCGTCGCCGGTAATATCGAGAATCGTCGCACCGAAATATATATCCGGACAACGGAACAGGGAGATGTCCCGGAGTCGACGGTCGCGCCGGTGGTTAGCCCGGTTTCTTCTGACAAATAGCCCGTGGACGACGCGGTCACCGTGTCATGCGTGGTCGTCGCCGGCGGCGCACCGGGTCAGATCCCCAGGGGTGTCTGGGGATGATACGTGCAATCGTCAGTGCATCGCTTCTCTGTCTCGCCGTCACTTCGAGCGCGGCGGAAGATGAGGCGCGGGAGCCTGATTGGTTTCCGGTTGGCGAAAAATTTACCTACCGCCTGTATTGGGGCCCCTTGCGCGTTGGCCTGGCAACGATCTGGAGCGAGCGTGCCGTATTCGAGGGGCGCCCCTGCATCGCGCTCAAGTATCACGCAAGAACGACGTCTGTTCTCGCGAAAATATTCCCCGTGAATGATTACATCGAGAGCCTGGTCGACCCCGCCGGTTTTCGTGCGCTACGCTATCGGCAGCTCCTGCATGAAGGCCGGCATTACCAGGATGAAGTCACACTGTTCGATCATGAGGACAGCCTGGCCTATCACACGGATCGCAAGAAGCACCGTAGCCGATCCGTAATGATGGCGCCTGGCGCACAAGACGCCCTGACGTTTATGTATTATATGCGATCGCGTGGATTCGGCGTCGGACAGAACCAGCGCTATCAGGTGTTCGTGGACGATAAGACCTACGAGTTGACCATGGTGGGGATCAAGGATGAAACGGTTAATCTGAAGGGTCTCGGTAAGATTCCTTGTGTAAAGCTTGAGCCGCGATCTACGTTCGGTAAAATCTATAAGAGCAAGGGCAGGGTGTTCTTGTGGGTTTCGCGTGATGACCGAAGAATCATTACACGAATGTCCGGTCGCGTCCCGATGGCAAGCATGCGTGCGGTTCTGATTGGCGTGGCGGGGCCGGGTGGTAAATGGCCGAAATCTTAGCGATCATGGTTTCATTAGCATGAGAACGCTGCAGATCTACATCCTCAAGGCATTCACGACGGTCTTCATGATGACGTTGGTCGTGTTCACGTTTGTGCTCTGTCTGGCGGTGGTCTTCAAGATCACGGACCTGCTCGCTCGTGGCGGTTCCACAGAGCTGATCTGGGCCATTGTGTCTTCACGTATTCCCGAGGCGCTTGTGTTTTCTATTCCCATGGGTGTGCTCACGGGATGCGTCCTCGTCTTCAATCGACTCTCATCCGACGGAGAGATTGTCGCCATGCAGGCTTGCGGAATCAGCATGTGGCGCATTGCAACCATCCCTATCTATGTCGCGGTCCTGATGACGGTGATCTGCCTGCATATCAATAGTAACGTATTGCCGGAGAGTCACTACCGACGTAGTGAACTGGTTCACCGTTTCGCGGCATCGCCTTTTTTGCTCTTCGAGGCGGGATCGTTTGTGCGGGATATCGAGGGGTTGACGTTTTATATCGGCAAGATATCGGAGACGGAGGAGGAGGACCAGGCACGCGTGCAGGACGTGATTATCTACGACGCGAGGGTTTCTGGTTTTGTTCGCGAGTATCGTGCCGATCATGGGTTTATTCGAATCGGGAGATCTCGCAGATGGATTCGAATGACGCTGCAGGATGTGTGGGTTAACCCGCTAATGCCAGATCGTCCGGGGCCGGCCGATCTGGAGAGTTGTAGTCTTCCGCCGATTTATATTGGCGAGCACCGGCGACCCTATCGACGGAAGCATAAGGATATGAGTGTTGCGGAGCTGTATCACAGCCTGCCTCATATAGCGGAACTCTTTCCTGGCCTGACCGGCGAGCACATAAGGATCCAGCGCATGAAGCACTCGGTCGAGCTCAATCGGCGGCTTGTCCTCTCGGCTTTTTGCCTGGCGTTCGCATTGCTTGGCGTACCGCTCGGCATCAAGGGGCATCGCAAGGAGTCCTCGGTCGGCATTGCGGTCAGCCTGGGCATCGTGTTTGTGTGCTACCTCTTTATTGCACTGGCCGAGGCGCTCACGCGACGGCCGGACGTGCCGGCCGACATCATCGTCTGGATACCGTTCGTTGGGGCGGCAGCGCTTGGTGGGTACCTGATACAGCGTGCGAATGCCTGCCGTTGATGCCGGCAGGGAGAGCCCGTCGGCCAGTCTGACGTTTGCATCGGGCAGGGCCTGTGTTACATTTTTCGATCAACACCGCGAACGAGGAGCTGAATCATGCCGGAAATCAGGATAGAGGAAATACTGGAGCGCATCCCGCATCGATACCCGATGATCATGGTCGATCGTGTGATTGACTATGACGAAACCCATATCGTGGCGATTAAGAACCTGACTATCAACGAGCCCTTTTTCCAGGGACATTTTCCCGATCAGCCCGTGATGCCGGGTGTCCTGCAGTTGGAGGCCATGGCTCAAGCCGGCGGCATCCTGATCATCAAGAACTGTGACATCAAGGAGCCTGCGACCTATTTCATGTCCATTGATAAAGCGAAGTTTCGCAAGATGGTGGGTCCGGGAGACCAACTCCGCATCGAGGCTCATCTCGTGCGCATGAAATCGAAGACGGCGCGGTTTAAAGCGACAATTCATGTGGGCGATGAGCTGATCTCCGAGGCGGAGCTCATGTGTATGATCGTTAGTCGAGACGAGGTCGAGCGTTGATACATCCCACGGCGATAATCGACAGCCAGGCTGAACTCGGCGATGGTGTTGAGGTTGGGCCGTACACCGTCATCGGGCCGCATGTGAAAATCGGATCCGATACCCGCGTTCTGGGACACGTCTATCTTGACGGCCACACAACGATCGGACCGGCGTGTGAAATCTATCCGTTTTCGTCGATCGGCACGCGCACGCAGGATCTCAAATTCAACGGAAATCTTACCTATGTCAAAATCGGAACACGCACTACGATTCGTGAATATGTTACGATAAACTCCGCAACGGACGAGGGGGAGACAACCCTCGTAGGTGATGACGTGCTGCTCATGGCCCATTCGCACGTCGCACACAGTTGCGTGGTGGGTGACCGCGTCGTCATCGCCAACTGCGGGACCTTGGCCGGTCACGTTACGATGGAGGATGATTCGATTCTTGGAGGACTAAGCGGCATTCATCAATTCGTCAGGGTCGGACGGATGGCCATGCTGGGCGGAGCCTCGAAGATTACCCGGGATTGTCCTCCCTATATGATCATTGATGGTCATCCCGCTGCCGTTAGGGCCATCAACAAGATCGGGCTCGAGCGTAAGTCGGTGAAACCGGCGATCATTGCGGCGATTAAGAACGCTTACAGGACGCTCTACCGGAAGGAATTGGCGGTCAGTCCGGCCCTTGAAATAATTGAAACCACTCCGGACCTCTGCGAAGAGGTACGCTATCTGATTGAATTTATTCGCGGCTCAAAACGTGGCATCATTCGATAATCGAGAAGGCCCGTTGGTTGGGCGTAGAATCATGCGTTACGCATTCTATTTTGTCATTGCCACAGCCCTCGTTGTCGCTCCGGCGACTGCCGTTGATCGATCGGTACGGGAGCCGCTGGTCGATTTTAGTTTCGACCAGGTCGATCTGCAGAACTTTGTGAAACTGGTCAGCGAACGCACGGGAAAGCGATTCATTATCGACCATGGCGTCGACGGCAAGGTCACGGTTATTACGCCACGCATTCCCGCGAGCCAGGTTTACCCGCTGTTTCTCTCAATTCTCGAATCGATCGGCTGCACGGTCGTTGAAGACCGCGGAACGCTGCGTGTCATAAGACTGCCGGAGCGGGGATTACCCGTGGCGCCCCTTTTGACGACAAATGCCGTTGTGGCGCAGCAAGGCCTTGTCACTCGCGTGCTGGCACTCAAATTTGTCGGTGCTGCCGAGATGCAAAAAGCCCTCGTGTCCACTGTTGGCGCAACGTCCAAGGGGGGGCTCGCGGCCGTGGAGGCGACGGATCATCTGATCATCACGGATACGGCTGCGAACATTCGTCGCATCGAAGCGATTGTTCGGGAAATCGATCAGCCGGGTGCGAGTAGCGGTACGGAAATTGTCCGTCTGAAATTTGCCGATGCGCAATCGCTGGCTGACGAACTGTCGCGGGCCATCGCCGGGACGCGATCGCAAACATCCGCGCAGCGCGCACGCACCCTGCGTACGCGTCTGGGCAGTGGAGGTGCGCTGGCCGGCGGTAAGCGGGACCCGGTCGTTGTCGCGTCACCACGCGCAAATTCGCTGATCCTTGCAGGCACACCGGTACAGATCGACGCACTAAAGGGCATTATCGGAGATATGGATGTGGACTCGCCGTCGGGATTGCGCGCCATACCGCTCAAGTACCTGGACCCTGAAGAAACCGCCGCATTGCTTAACAAGGTGCTGTCCAAGGGTGCCAGCGCGGATCCCAAGGCAGCTCGACCGCAGCGGATGTCGATCGAGGCGAGCGTGTCTACCCATTCGTTGATCATCGACGCTGCGCCGCGAGATTTCGAACGAATTGTGGCACTTGTGAACGACATGGATTCGATGCCGCACCAGGTGCTGATCGAACTTGTGATCGCGGAGGTGAGTCTTTCGGATGATCTGAACCTTGGGTTTCAAATGGCCGCCCTCAATGCGCCGGAGTCCGTGAACGATGTTGTGGGGCAGGGCAGCCTGCTGCTGGATGAGAGTCAGACCAGCTTGTTGAATTCGCTGCAGGATGGTCTGTTCCCTGATGGCATTACCTTCGGTCTGGCACGCGGCGCGCGCATGGGTGCGGACGGTAACCTCGTAATTGGATTTCCCGCGGCGATTAATGTCGACGCGTTGCGTCGCAACCGGGATGTGCATATTCTTGCGAATACGACGCTCGAGGCGCAGAACAATACCGAGGCCAGCGTCTATATCGTGGAAAACATTCCGATCTTAACCTCGACCATCCAGGGCACCGGGGCCACGCGCGACGTCATACAGAATATCGAACGACTCGATGTTGGCATAAAGTTGACGCTCACGCCGCACGTCACGCCGGATCTGCAGGTGACGATGGAATTGAATCCGAGTATCGAAGCGATTATCGATACGGGGCCCGCCGGCGCGAATTTTGCCCCGACCATTGCGAAGCGGGAGGTTTCGACAACGGTGACCGTCGCGAACGGCAAGACCGTGATCATTAGCGGGCTCATTCGTGAGGATTCGCAGGAGATCGTGCAGCGTGTGCCGATTCTCGGTTCGATACCTATCCTGGGCCTGCTCTTTCGTCACACGGTGAATATCAAGAAGAAGACGAACCTGTTGATCTTCGTCACCCCACACGTGGTGACCAGTGCTGCGGTCGCGGAGGACATGGCGGATGCGTGGCGGACGCGAACCGGAATCAACACCACGAATGTTGAGGTCAGGTCCGTCGCTCCACGCACACAATAGAAGGCACGCATGGATGATGCAGCACGATCCGACCTGCACGCCCTGGCGGTACAGTACGGGCTTCCATTCGTAGCGCAGGTCACATCGGAGATGCTCGATCCGTGTCTCGTCGAGAAGCTTCCGGTTGAGTGGGCGCGCGCGCATGCGCTCTTGCCCGTTCGGTACGAGGGGCGGCTGGCCGTCCTGACCGCAGACCCGGGCCGGATCTCCGACTACGAGTATCTATCCCTGTTGCTGGAAGAAGATCTGCAGCCGGTACTGGCGTCGCCGCAGTGTATCGCGGAGTCGATCGAGACCTGCTACTATAATCGCGAAGACACAACCGACGATTTCCTGCGGGATATTGAGACCGGGGACGTCGATGAAAACGCCGTTACGGCGGATGACCTCTTGCAAGTCGCGGAAGCGGCGCCGATCACGCAACTCGTCAACCTGATTCTGCTCGAAGCCGTGAAGGCGGGCGCATCGGATATCCATATCGAACCCTTTCAGTCCGGGCTGCGCGTGCGCTATCGGATTGATGGCATTTTGTATGATCACACAACACCGCCCAAGCATCTCCAGATTGCGTTGGTTTCACGGCTCAAGGTGATGGGACGTATGGATATCGCGGAGAAGCGTTTGCCGCAGGATGGTGTCGCGCGGGTGCGTGTCGGTGAGCGCGAAATCGACGTGCGCATATCGACGGTCCCCGTTGCGGAAGGTGAACGCGTGGTGCTCCGGCTGCTGGATCGCGAGGCAGCTATGCTGCCGATGGCGGACTTGGGGATGGCCGGGCATGCGCTTGAGACCTTCCGCCGTCTTTTAACCGAGCCGTCGGGAATTCTGCTGATAACCGGGCCAACGGGCAGTGGCAAGACGACGACGCTTTACGCGGCGCTCAATGAACTTGATGCCACCCGTCGCAATATCATTACGATCGAGGATCCGATCGAGTATCAGGTCCCGCGCATTGGCCAGATGCAGGTGAATCCGAAAATCGGGCTGACGTTCGCGACGGGCCTGCGCCATATTCTGCGCCAGGACCCCGATGTCGTGCTCGTTGGCGAAACGCGCGATTTCGAGACTGCGGAAATCGCGGTTAAAGCATCGCTGACCGGTCACCTGGTCTTCTCGACCTTGCATACCAACGATGCGCCCAGTGCCGTGTTGCGGCTTGCGGATATGGGAATCGAGGCGTACCTGTTGGCCGCTTCGCTACGGGGTGTGCTTGCGCAACGCCTGGCGCGACGTTTATGTGTGTCATGTTCGGAGATGCGTCGCTCGCAGGAGGCGGAGATCGGGGCATTGGGCGCCTTTGGTCGCGAGCTCGATGGTTTGGAAATTCCCGTTGCAAAGGGCTGTCCCGATTGTCGTGAGGGTTATCGCGGTCGCCTGGGCCTGTTCGAATTGATGGAAATCGGTCCCGCCGTGCGCGGCGAGATGCGTGAAGCCGTGAACAATGTTGATCAATTACGACGATTGGCGATCGAGGCGGGCATGGTGTCGCTGTTGCAGGACGGCGTCTCTAAGATTCGTGACGGGCAGACCACCGTGGAGGAAATTGTCGACGTGGTTGGCTACCAGGCCGTATGACCACCTACGCTTACAGGGGATTCAGCGAAGCGGGTCGGCAACAGAAGGGCCTGATCGAGGCCCGCAGCGTGAAAGACGCGCGCGCGATACTGGCACGCCGGGGCACGCTCGCGGACGCTGTGGCCCCGGCGGACGACCGGACATCGCGATTCCGATACGGGGGACGCGGCGGGTTTTCGGGCGAAGATCGTGCGGGCCTATATCACGAATTGGGGGCACTGCAGGAAGCAGGGATCTCGATCGAGAAATGCTTTGATCTGCTGATCGACTCGCCGGAAATGGAAGCGCACCGCCATGTTCTGGCCGGAATCCGTGATCGAATTCGTGATGGCGGGTCGTTGGCGGCTGCGATGGGAGTCGAGCGGGCCATGATTACGCCGCTCGAAGGCGCGATACTGGAGGTGGGCGAGCGGACCGGGACGCTCGCCGATGTCCTGCAGCAATTGGCGGCAACGCTTGATTCAGAGAAAACACTGCGGGATCGGGTCCGTAATGCGATGATCTATCCGGCGGTGGTCGTAGTGGTCGGCGTGGTGCTATCTGTCGGCCTGCTTGGCTTCGGCCTGCCGTTTGTTGCGGGCCTGCTGGAGGACACCCGTATTGAATTGCCACTCCTGACGCGCTTCATGTTGGCCGCAGGCGGTATTTTGCGCGTGGCGGGTGTACCGCTGCTGCTTGCGGCGTTTCTCGGGTGGATCTGGGCGCGCCGCCTATCGCGTGAGACATCGGCCGGCGCGATGACGTTGGATCGGTTGGGCTATCGCATCCCCATATTCGGCCGGGGCCGGACGATTACCGCGAATATTCGTTTTGCAACGACGCTGGCGGCCCTGTTGCGTGGCGGTGTTCCGCTGGTCGAGGGTATGCCGATGGCGGGGCGGGCGACAGGCAGCGCCTGGGTGACGGGCCTTGTGGATCGTGAGACGGATGCAGTGATGCATGGAGAGTCCCTGTCGGATGCGGTGCGTCGCATTCCTCCTCTCGCGACATCGCTGCCCGGCTGGATCCAGGCGGGTGAAGCCAGTGGCGACCTCGCGCGGCTTCTGGAGAAGGCCGCCATGCGCTGTAACCGGCAGTGGGAGAACTATATAAGCCGCGTGCTCGGCGTTCTGGAGCCCATGCTGATCCTGCTGGTCGGTGCGTTCGTTCTGACCGTAACCCTTGCGGTCCTTTTGCCACTACTGGCGATCAGCCAGTCGCTATAGCTCCCGGGGTTCAGAGGTTGGGAGGCGCCCAGTTCACGGTTCGAAACCCGTCAACTGTGAACCTTCAGGCCTCCCTGCCTATTTCCCGATAGTCTCGCCCATATGCATCAGGGGCAGCGGCTGCGGGCTGTCGCCATTGATGAAGTAGATCTTGGCGGCGGGATCCTTCGCCATCTTCGTGAGGGCTTCCAGGGCCTTGAGATGGATGTAGGTCGGGTTGTTGCCGATCGCGGCATTGATCTTCTCGATTTCGTAAGCCTGCGCGTCGGCCAGTACCTTGACCTTCTCGGCCTCAGCCGCGGCCGCATCGCGCTCAGCTTCCGCCAGCGCAACTTTCTGTGCCTGCTCGGTCTTGTAGCGACCCAGTTCGGCTATCTGTTTCTGGGCCTCCTGCTCGCGCACCTTCTTTTCTTCAATCGCTTTGATAATGAAGCCGGGCAACTCGATGTCCCGAATCAGCACGTCCTGTACTTCGACGCCACGTTCCGCCATGAACTCACCCAGTCCCAGTTTCAAGGACTCCTGCAGAATCTGTTGGGTTTCTTCCAGGAAGAAATCTTCAGCACGTTTGATGGACTTGCCTTGCTCGCGCAACAGGGAGCGCAGTTTGGGTTCGAGGTGGACTCTGATGACGGTGTCCGCGCTACCGGTATTCTTGAGGATTTGGGCTGCCTGGTCGCCTTCAATTCGAAATTGCACACTGACCTCAAGACGCGTCGTCAACTGGTCCTGGGACGGCACACCGGCGACCTCCTTATGCGTCTTCTGGCGCGTGTCAAACAGAGTCCAATGGTAGAGCGGGTTGACCGGCAGATGCAGGCCTTGCGTATAGGGCTTGTCGACGACCTTGCCGAACAGGGCAGCGACGCCCACGTGACCGGTCGGTACAACCTTGAAGAATCGCCCGCCCACAGCGATGACGACCATGGCGATGACAACGGCGAATACCAGCGAACCTCTCAACTTATCCATGCGGAATCTCCTTTAAGAATGAAAGGGGACTATAGGGGGGTCGGTCTCGCTGGTCAAGCGGCATGAGGGATTTATCGTCTCCGTGACAAACGCTCCTTGCTTGCTCCGATCGCCGCCCGGGTTTAACCTCTCACCGCCTTTGAGAGATCATGAGTGTATCCGAGACCAGTCGACTATCGCGATCTTTTGCCTGGCTCAACGTCACGCAGTTCTTCGGGGCTCTGAATGACGGTATCTTCAAGCTGCTGGTCATCTTCTACATCCTCTACCTGAAGGGCTATGGTTCCGGCAGTTCCGAGAGCATGGCCGCGGCCGCAGGGATAACGGCGGATGCGACAGCCGTCTTCGTGCTCCCGTTCCTCCTGTTCTCACACGCCGGGGGTGTCCTGGCCGATCGTCTCAGCAAGAGCCTGATTACTGTCTGGGTAAAGATTGCTGAAATCGTCGTGATGGTCTTTGGCTGTATCGCAATCAGCCTCGGCAGCCAGGCCATGTGTTACGGGGCCATTTTCCTGATGGCGACCCAGAGTGCCATCTTCAGTCCATCCAAGTTCGGAATCATTCCCGAATTGGCTGGGCGAACGAATCTCTCGCGTGCCAACAGCGTGCTCGTCGGCTTGACGTATCTGGCGATCATCCTCGGGACCTTCGTGCCGTCGCTATTTCTGCATAAACTGTTTCCGGATAGTTATGTCGGACTCGGGGCGCTTTGTGTTGCGATTGCTGTCATCGGGCTTCTGAGCAGTCTGCGTATCGAGCGCACGCCGCCGGCGCAGGGCACGCAGCGTATGTCGCTATTGTTTGTCGTCAAGATCTACCAGACGCTGCGGCGCACGCGGCAGGACGCCTACCTGTTTATGGCCTTGATGGCGGCGGCATATTTTCTCTTTCTCGCGTCGTTTATCCAGCAGAACATGATCCTCTATTCCCGGCAGGTGTTGGGTTGGGATTGGATCTATGGTGGCTACCTTTTCACCACCGCCGCGGTTGGTATTGGTATCGGCGCGCTGCTCGCCGGGCGACTCTCGGGACGCAATGTGGAGTACGGCATTGTGCCGCTTGGTGCGATCGGGCTGACGCTTTCCTGTCTTTTCTTCTCGGTCGTTGACAGTTTCGCAGGTGCCGCGTTTTCCGGCGTCTTGCTGGGCATCAGTTGCGGTCTGTTCATTGTGCCGATCAATGCGTTCATTCAGCTTCAGAGCCCGCGAAACGAGATCGGCGAGATTCTAGCTGCAATGAATTTCTGTAACTTCATTGGCATCCTCCTGTCAGCGGTTGTGATCAAGTCGATTTACCTGATCCCGGGGGTCACGGCCTCCCACGGATTTTTCGCGGCCGGGTTGCTGACGATTATCCTGACGGTTTTGACCCTGCGTGTGCTGCCGGACTTCTTCATCCGTTTTTTGTGCGTGCTATTGACACGGTTTTGCTACCGCGTCCGAGCACTGGGAAGCGAGAATGTGCCCGCGATCGGCCCCGCATTGCTGCTGCCGAACCATGTGACATGGGTGGACGCGTTGTTGATTGCGGCTACCCAGCAGCGCCGCATCAGGTTCGTGATGTGGCGTGAGATGTACGAACGAGGCGGGTTCGGATGGCTGTATCGCCTGATGGGCGTGATTCCTATCGCGCATAATGATCCTCCCAAGGAGATCCTGCGGTCGTTGCGTGCCGCGCGTGAAGCCCTTGGGGCGGGCTACCTGGTCTGCCTGTTTCCCGAGGGCGCGCTGACCCGTAACGGGCACATGCGGGCCTTTCGACCCGGATTCGAGCGGATATTGCGGGGAACCGATTACCCCATCATTCCCGTGCATATTCATGGGGCATGGGGGAGCATCTTCAGTCATGCCTACGGTCCGCCGCTCAGTTCCCTGCGGCCACGCCGGTTTCCATACCCCGTGGTTGTACATTTCGGCCGGCCTCTCCCGGCGACCGCTACTGTGCAGGAGGTGCGCCTGCGGATTACCGAAACCGGAGGAGAGACGGTGCAGGAGCTCCGGCATGAGGGGGAGACATTGGGGCCGTTATTCGTACGATCGGCGCGCAGACGCTGGGGCCGCGCCGCGATGTCGGACACAACGGGTAAGCGATTGACCTACGGCAAGGCGTTGATTTCGGCCATTGTGCTGGCAAAGACGCTGGATCCCATGACGAAGGGTCAGAAGATGGTGGGCGTGATGTTGCCGGCCACGGTGGGCGGGGCGTTGATCAACTTTGCCCTGACCATACTGGGGCGCACCCCGGTTAATCTCAATTTCACCGCGTCCCGGGATGCCTTTCAATCTGCGCTCAGCCAGACGGAGATCACGACCATTATCTCGTCACGTTCCTTTCTTGAAAAACTGGAAGATTTCGAGGCGCCGGAGGGCACGGTATTCATGGAGGACGTCTCCGCCGGGATCTCGCCGGCGGTCAAACTTTCTGCATTGCTCGAAGCCCTGTTTGCTCCACGCAACTATATCAATCGGAACAGTGTTCGGAATCCTGATGAACTGGCAACCGTGATCTTCTCATCGGGCAGCACCGCGGAACCGAAAGGGGTCATGCTCAGTCATCACAACATAACGTCGAATATAGAGGGGTTCAGCCGCGTAACGCATTTCAATCGAGAAGACGGAATGTGCGCCGCCTTGCCCTTCTTTCATTCGTTTGGATACACCGCCACGCTCTGGTGTCCCGTAATCTGGGGTTTTCGCGTGGCCTACCATCCCAACCCGCTTGATGGTGCGAAAATTGCCGAGATTGTACGCGAGGAGCGATCCACGATCCTGCTCGCAACGCCCACGTTTCTGTTGGCCTATATCCGCAAGGCATCGGCGGAGGACTTCAGCACGCTACGGATCGTCGTGACCGGTGCGGAGAAGCTCAAGGAGCGCGTCGCCGCTTCGTTTGAGAAGAAATTCGGCACCCGGCCGCTGGAAGGATATGGCGCAACCGAGCTGTCGCCGGTAGTTTCGCTGAATATCCCGGATGTTGTCGACGGCGATTTGGATCAGGTTGGAACAAAGTCCGGGTCGATCGGGCATCCCATTCCGGGCGTTGCGTTGAAAATTGCCGATATCGATTCTGGCGCCGATCTGGCCTGGGGTGAAAAGGGTGTGGTTCTGGTCAAGGGCCCCAACGTGATGATGGGATATCTGAATCAACCGCAGAAGACTGCCGAGGTCCTGAAGGAGGGGTGGTACAACACGGGCGATGTTGGGAAAATGGATGAAGACGGGTTTGTCGTTCTGGTCGATCGAATCTCGCGCTTCAGCAAGATAGGTGGGGAAATGGTGCCGCATCTCGCGATCGAAGAAAAACTGCACGAGTGCGCCGGCGCGACTGAACAGGTTCTGGTTGTGACCTCCATCCCCGATGAGAAGAAGGGCGAGAAGATTATGGTGCTCTATGTCGAAGCCGCCGGAAATCCGAAGCAATTGTATCAGCAGCTCGCCGATACGGATTTGCCCAATCTCTGGAAACCGCGCGCGGAGAACTACATTGAAATCGAATCAATGCCGATGTTGGGGTCCGGCAAGCTCGACCTCAAGACGATCAAACAGCTGGCGCTTGATGCGGCCGACGGCGCGCGAGGACCGATCAGTAAGGCGGTCTCGAAAGTTCGCGGTGCGTTGCGGCGTGATGATGCCAGTTAAGCGGATGGATATCGGTGTCGCATGCCCCAGCCATTTCGCGTGCTGACCCGAAGGGAACCCAAATGCTCGAACATCTGTTTTCGATACTACGAATTCTCGCGGGGGTGTACGTGGGGCTGTGCGTGTTGATGTTGATCGCTCAAAACAGGTTCGTCTACTACCCGGTTCGGCAGGTGGAACTGAATCCGGGGAAGCTCGGTCTGGCGTTCGATGATCTGCGCATCAAGACGTCCGATGGCGAGACGATCGCGGGTTGGTATGTCCCGGCGGAGGGCGCGCAGCGCTGCATTCTGTTCTGCCATGGGAATGCGGGCAATATTGGTGGGCGCGTAGAAAGGGTGGGGGAACTGTATCGGCTCGGATTCTGTGTGCTGATGTTTGACTACCGCGGGTATGGGGACAGTACGGGCAAGCCTTCGGAGGCGGGGACCTATCAGGACGCACAGGCAATGTGGAATTTCCTGGTAAACGAGAAGGGCTACCAGCCGAAGGATATCATCGTCTTAGGCCGTTCACTGGGCGGGGGCATTGCCACCTGGCTGGCCGTCGAGAATAGCCCGGGCGCGATGGTGCTGGAATCCGCATTCACGTCTGTGCCGGATATGGGTCGACGAACCTATCCCTTCCTTCCGATTCGGCTGCTGTGCCGAACGCAGTACAATAACCTCGAGCGGGTGCGCCGGATTGAGGTGCCGAAGTTGATCTGTCACAGCCCCGATGACGAGGTGGTCCCCTACGAAATGGGGCAAAGGCTTCTGGTGGCTGCCGCCGAACCGAAATTCTTTGTCGAGCTGTCCGGTGGACACAACATAACCACTTTTGACTCACGCGGCCGCCTCGACGACGGCCTGCGCCGGCTCGTTGCGCAGATGCGTTAGCGCCTCACATGCGGATAACGCCGTCCAGCAGCCATCCGCGATGGATCTCGGCGGCACCATGCTCCGTCGCGAACATTTCATCGATGATCAATTGGCGGTCGTAATCGAAGCGGCGGATCTCGGGCTCCAGGCATCCGTTCTTTTCGCGGATGATCACGAAGGAACTGCGCAGGTTGTCGCCCGCTTCGATCTCGGTTTCGCCGCTCTGGATATGTATGCCGTTGGCGCCTTCTACGCCAAGAATGGGTGAGGCAATCGAACCCGGGTTGACCATGATTCGGCCGTCCGAGTCCTTCCGGTAGGCGAAGTGCGTGTGGCTCGCCGCGCAGAGATCGGCATCCTCCTCCAGGAAGTCGGCGGCCTGCGTGGTGGGATCAGACAGCCATGAGCAGCTGCGGTCGTCCCGTGAGCGATGGCCATGCATGCAGACGATTCGCCGGTTGCGCCACGAGATCACGAGTCGATGTGGTAAACTCCGCAGGAAATTGCGCTGTGTATCGGAGAGTCGTTGCAGGGCGCCAACTTCTGTGTGTGGCGGCTGTGGCTCGCAATCGTACCCAAATTGAAATCCGATCTCATCGTGGTTGCCGCTGGTTGTCCAATTGCCGACATGCTGCATGACCCATTCGATGGCTTCGACCGGGTGAATGCCGCCGTAGATCAGGTCGCCGTTGCAGATGAGATGGGTCGCGCCTTCGAGTCCGCTGATCTCACGCTCGAATGCCTCGAGGGGTGGCAGGTGACCGTGCACATCGCCGAAGATAACGATCTGATCGATTTCGTCCGGGACGTCGCCAGTGCTCGTGCGCAAATTGTCTGTCGGGTCAGTCGCCATCACATTCCGGCTGGGCAGGGATTTCTGCATGGCCGAATTGAATTTAGCCCGTGTGCAGCTGGATCGGAAGCGGAATCTTGAGGTCGAACCGGCGGCTGCTGCACGGTGTCCTGCCGCGCAGGATAATCGCTGGCCAAATGTATCCGGTCCCTCTAAGCTGCGCTTTCTCTTAGAGGGGTTTTGACCGATCGTTGGGAGTGCCGGGTGGAACGATGATGCCGCAAGTCGAGACCACATTCAGTGACAGTGAACGCGCGAACTTTGATCGCGATGGATACGTCGTCGCCCGGAATCTGCTCGATACGGAGTACGTCGCCTACATAACGGCGGAATGCGAGGCCGCGCTGGAAAAGGAAGCGCAAGTGGGAAAGTTGGCGCATCTCAATCAGCGCCGCTTGCTGAAGTATGAACCGTTTCTCGAACTGATCGAGCACCCGGCATTGATTGGCCGGCATAAGGCCTTTTTTGGGAACCAGGTGCAGTTGCTTCAAGCTGATCTGGTCTGCCAGCGAGCCGGTCACAAGGCCCCGGAGCGGGCGTGGCACCGTGACTTCAGTTTTCCGGGCGACAACGTGCTTTCCGTCAATACGATCATCTACCTCGATCCGATGACGGATGACCGTGGACCCACCTATGTCGTTCCTGGTAGCCACCGTGGCCGGGCATTGCCGCCGGATGATGAGTCGAAGCACCTGCCGCGTAGCGATGAGGTGCCGATTCATGCCGAGCCCGGGGATGCCTTGTTCTTCAATAGTGCCATTTGGCATTCCGGCGGTATCATCGATACGGAGGGTAGTCGCCGCGGTCTCTATCTCTACTACGGCCATTGGTGGATGAAGCGCTACCGCGAGGGGGATCTTGATTTGCCCTGGCAGGCCTTTACCAACGCCAGTGAGCAGCGCCAGCAATTACTCGGCGTCAAGATGCCGCATCCCGATTTGCATATGTATCCGCTGGATTGAGCCCCCGGAGCGATCTGAGGGGCCGGGGGACCTTGGAGACTGGATTCATGCCGGATCATTCAGCTCGATGCTGTGTACGAAGAGTTGCTCGCCCCGGGGTTCGGCGCGACATACGAACTCACCCGAGGGGTTAATCACGCCCGAGGGGGAGGAGCAGGGCAGTGTCTCGGGATTTGCGTTGTCAACCGTCACGACCCAGACGTTGCCGCAGCGTGCACGCAACCGGAGGTTTGACCCATGAAACTGATGTGAAAGATCGAAGTCGGAATCGCCATTTCGGCCACCGTTTACGGCATGAAAAATGATCCGGGCACCCATTGCTGCGAGTTGCTGTGTCAGATGAGGGTCCGGCATCGGGGTGCACGCGGGATTGGCCCAGAGGTCGTTGCAGATCAGGCCGCCGATAGAGGTGTCCGGTTGCCAGGGAAATACAGATAGCTCCGATACCGAATAGTGGTTGATCTCCCCGATGGATTGCCCGTCCACGGAACCGCAACAGAGCGTCTTGCTGTGAAACCCGAGATACTGACCGTCGGGCTGATAGAAACGAACCTGGTTGTAGCAGTTGCCGTCGGCCTCAACAAAGCAGGTGCCCAGGGCGAGGCCAAGTTTCCTCGCAACGGCGTGCGCGGTCACTTCGCGAAGCCCGTCTTCTACGGCTGCTGCGTCAAAGCGATGGGTGTATCCGCTGAGAGATCCTTCGGGCGTCAACAATATATCGGCCTGATCATCCGCTGCCTGGTCAATCGCAGAACAGATTTTCCCGGTATTTAGGGCGACGTCCTTGCTGACGGACATTTGGTATCCGGCAACGCGTAGGCTCATGGTCGATGGCGCCTCATTGGATCACCGGCAACTGGACTCGTGAGACTTGGTTGGGCCCATGCCGTACGGCGTTGCGCGCGACCACCGGGTTGGTTTCGTGCCAGGGCGCGGCCATTGTGTTCGCGTGGGGCAGGATGCGCGGATATTCACTGCTCGTGATCAACAACGTTGGCCGGGATCCGGCGGGAAAGGTATAAGCCGTGTGGCCCAGGTGGAGTTGGATGATCGTGGGCTCGTTGGGCGTGAGCGGTTTGGGATCACTCCACGATTCGCGAAACTTGCAGCGTAGAGATCCAATGGTCAGTACGGTGATCGCGCCGCTGGGTTCTTCAACGCAGAATTTGGCGACAAAGTCCGTGTCCCGTGCGGAACTCGTCACGACGAGGTCGAGCAGAATTTCGCCGATCACACATAGGGGCGCTATAAGCACGGCACCACGGTAAACGAGTACGTCGTTTCGGTCGAGAATCGGCTGCTGGTCGACCGGGCCCCTTGGTTCCAGTCCCCAGTAAACAGGGCCACCGCATCCTGGAACGGGATTCGCAGGGTCGTATGAATAGGCATCCTGCATGTTCTGCGGAGGGGCCGCGCAAGACAAGCTTCCGTCGCCATGCATCGTGTTGGCCGCTCCGCCCGAGGCCAGATACCACGATTGTATTTCACTTTGAGGCGGCGGCCATTCTTCGAATTCCATCCAGCGGTTCTCTCCCATCAGAAACAGGTAGACGGGCGGAAGATCCGAGTACCCCGTGTCCGTCTCGTTTAGATAGTAGTCGTAGCACATCATTTCCCACTCGGGGACCGGCAGGTCCGCGGTCTCGCCGAAGTTCCAGTCGCCGTAGGTGCTGTGTTCCGGTCCGCTTGAAAACACGTTCCGATGGCCCCAGGGGCCAATGAGGAGTTTCTGATTGTTTCTCGCAAACTCAGTGGCGCCGCGGGCTCGTATGGTTCGGAACCCGTCAAGCTGGCCACGCGAAAGGTGGTCAAACCAGCCGGCGATATGCAGGCCGGCCACGGAGATGGATTCGTGGAGGATGCCCTGGTTGAGTGACGTCCAGTATTCGTCGTCGCAGTCGTGCTCGATCCACTTGCGCATGGTGGGCATGGGGACACCCAATCGGGCCTCCAGGGCCTCAATTGTGGGTGCGGCCCAGGCCGACTCCCAGTCGACGTTCTCTCGCGATCGCGCTGTCCGGTCCGAATTGTGCAGATAGATCCAGGAGACGATATTGCCCAGGGCGAAGCAACCGTCGTAGCGGATCCAGTCACGAAAGAAATTTGCCGGTGAGACCTGTGATACAAAGCAGCGCAGCGCCTCGTGCCGGCCCGTGGCCGCCGGGATCTGGGTTATGCCGCCGCTGTAACTCGCACCCTGCAGGCCGATGCGACCGTTGCACCAGGGCTGCCGCGCGATCCATGCGACGGTGGCCTGTCCGTCACGGGCTTCATCTTCAAGCGGCCGAAAAGTTCCATCCGAGCCGAATTTCCCCCGCGTGTCCTGGATGACGTAGGCGTAACCTCGGTCTGTATAGGGTGCCGGGAAGGAGGTGCTGCGGTTGTACGGTGTGCGAGCCAGGAGGGCAGGGAAGGGGCCGGGGCCATTCGGCAGGTAGACATCGGTCATGAGCACGACGCCATCGTCGCTCGGCACATTCTGGCATAAAAGGCGCCTCATCGCGGGCCGTTCGGCGCTTTATGCGAGGATCTGGAGGTAAGGGGACTCGAACCCCTGACCTTCTGACTGCCAGTCAGACGCTCTAGCCAACTGAGCTATACCCCCATTGGTGGGTCCGGAACGGTCGGGGCCGATCGGCACAACGACTATCCGTTACGAACAGATGCCACGCTAATCAGGGAGGGTGGTGTTGTCAACGCGTTTTGGACGCGTCGGCATGAGTGAAACAAGCCCGGATGGTTTGGAAGGACCGCCCACCCCCGGGGTAGTGCGTGTTTGGTAGGTAGTCCGGGTGGTGGGGGCGGGCGGTTAAAGAATACGCCGACTTCCAGGTGAACTGAAAGCGGGTGGGGAGTGCATCGTCATCTTGGAGGAGTAGACGGTTACAGTGAGAGTGCTGTCTCGTGGTTCTGCTAATTGATTGTCCATGTCGGAATACCAGATTTTTCGCCTTGCGATGAATCGTACTTCTCATCTCCTGGCGCATCATCAATATTCACATCCAGCTGTACGAGGAGTTTCGAGGCGTGCACGTCAATCGGTACCGCCCCGCTTTGCTCGTCCGGCTCACCGGGTGAATCGAGGGACATGCTCCAGATTGCGACTCCTACGATTGCGGCTACCATGACTAGAAATATCCAAACCATTTTAAGCCCCTCATTCCCCGGAACACACAAGTGTTCGTTTAGGGGTCACGTGATAAACCCCTGTGCCCTCACCCTGTTGCCTCGCGTCCATACATGGGTTGCTTAGCAACATACGGGCCGGATCGTGGATTGCGCCCTTATATCCAGGATGAATGCCATTGGATTTTCTTGCGCTGTACGCTTTTACACGCTCTCTACCATTGAAACGAACAGATGGTGGAATAATGACCGTTTTAGTTCGATTCGCGAGGGGATCATCCCGCCAAAAAAGTTTCCATGCGAGCGGTGATGGACCAAGGCCAATATCATTCCTGAGAAACCAAATTATGGTTTGCGCAAAGTTGGGTTCCGAAGCGGTACCACAGTCGTGCGCGAGCCGACACCGGTCAGTGATTCGTACGCGGTGGGGAGTGGGTAGCGATCGAACCTGTCAGGCGTTGCCGGCCCCGCTGGCGATATCTCGTTGGCGCGCAACTTCGAAGGATATGAGTGTTGCAGCCGAGACGGTGCCGAGGGACTGCTTGAAGGGACGCCCATAAGGAATATGGTAGACCGCATCGGCCCGATCCAAAAACGCGCGTTGGATTCCGCGCCGTTCGCCCCCGATCAATATAAATGTGGGCGCACACCAGTCAGCATCATAGATCGAGCCGGTATTGGCTGTTGCCGCTGTAGCGCAGATCTGGAGTCCGTGAGATCTAAAGACAGCCGCAGCCTGTTCGGGGCTCTCCACGATGGCGGTGGGAATCAGTTCGGATGCGCCGGCCGAGGAGCGTGTAATCACTGCGGTAGCGGAGAGCCATTCCCGGCCGCGAAGCACCAATCCATCGGCCCCTGATGCGTAGAGCGCCCGAATCGAATATCCGAGAGTATAGGGATCCTCAACGCCATCGAGCATGGCGATGAAGGGTTGCCGTGGCTCTACGAGATTCTCGAGGGGCATGAATTCGCGCGGGCCGACCACAGCCAGCATGCCTCCATGCGAACGTCCCGATGAAAGGGCATCGATCTGAGCCTCGGGCACGTATTCCAGCGGCGTGTTGGACTCTTCTGCCGTCGATTGGAGGGCGCCTGTATCACGTGCGGATCGCTTTCTTTCGTCGATCAGGATCCTACGTATCTCGCGACTGCGACCTGCCAGTGCGGCATGAATCGATACGTGTCCTTCCAAAACGGCGTCGTTGTCAGGCATCCGGTCTCTCCTCTGGCCAGACCTGTGTCGGGCCGCAAGCAATATAGGCGGACTGGACGGCATGAACAAGTCTGTGCATCGCGTGGTCCTGTGGCCACCGTCGAAGAGCGTCCGGGAATTGCACGCCGTTGCCGGGTGCGCTATAGAGGTTGGGCATGCAGACTTTTATACAATTCGGCGCGGGAGCGGCGGGGCGGGCAGTGATGGGCGCGATTTTCTCGCGGGCTGGATTTGAAGTGGTGTTTGTCGATATTGATGAGCCCTTAATCGAGCGCCTGAATGCCAGGGGGTCCTATTCGATCATCGAGCGATTCAGCGGTCGCCCCGAACATATCGTGACAATTGACAATGTGCGCGGCGTGTCGGCCCGCGACGGCGATCGTGTCGCCGCCGAGCTGGCCGGTGCGCTGGCAGATGGCGCGCTGGCCGGTACGTCGGTCGGTATGCGGGCGTTGCAGCACGTGGTCCCCGTTCTGGCGCATGGCATGGCGGGGAGGAACGGTCGCGGACTGGACGTGATTCTGGGCGAAAACATGAAGCACGGGGCGCTGGCCTGCGCGAAGGACCTGAAGCAGGCCGGACTAACGGAAGGGGCTGCGGGCGTTTCATGGGTCGAGGCCTGCATCGGACGCATGATCGCGCCTGTTGCGAATGACGGGTCGGATCATGTCGTTGCGGAACCGCACTTATCGCTGATCGTGTCGAAGCCGGCTCTGCGCGCGGCGGTCATGCCGGTGGACGGACTGGTACGCACGGACGACATCAGCGCTATTGTCGACCGCAAGCTATTCATTCATAACATGGCACATGCAACGCTCGCATACGCGGCGCGTCGGGACGCACCGCGGCTTACGTATGTACACGAGGCCGTCACGCATGCTGCTGTGCGCGAAGCGACGATCAGATGCATGCGGGAATCGGCGCAGGCATTGGTCCTTGCGTATCCTGCCGTGTTTGGGCGTTCTGACCTCGATGCCTATATTGGGGACCTGTTGGAGCGTTTCGCGAACGAGGCGTTGGCGGACACACTGGTGCGTGTGGGTCGCGACGTATCGCGAAAACTCAGCAGGGACGATCGGCTGATCGGAGCAATGCGGCTGGCGGTGGCGCAGGGCGTGGAATGCCCTGCGCTCGGGGCATCGGTCGTCGCAGCGATGCGCTTCGTTCGCGATGCGGAGGGCGACGACGAGGGTGATCGGGCTTTTGCGCGCGATCTGACGAACATCGGGGCGGAGCGAATCCTGGTCGAGCACTGCGAATTGGATGAGGCCAACGAGGTGGATGCGGGCGTTCGAGCGGCCGTGCTCCACGCTTGGTGAGTCAGGTGCGCTTGACAGTTGTGATGGCCCTGTGATAGTTGCGCGCGCTATGGCTGATCATGGTGAGACGCTGCGCATTGCGGGCAAGGTTAACCTGTGCCTGGCGGTTCATGGCCGACGGGACACGGGTTACCACGAGCTGTCCAGTATTCTGGTTCCTATTTCGCTTTACGACGAAATGCGGATCGAGGTGACGTCGGGATTAATCGAAACAGTACTGGACGGCGAGGGGGCCGGTTGGAATGGTTCCGACTTGACGTCGGCGAACAGCCTCACGACAGCGGCCGCGCGTCTGCTTCGAGGGCGAACGGGTTGCAGCAAGGGCGCCCGCATTTTCCTCAAGAAGAGAATCCCGATTGGCGGCGGACTGGGTGGTGGCAGCGCGAATGCGGCGGCCACCCTGCGAATACTGAACGCGGCCTGGGAAGTGGGGCTGGGCGACGCAGAACTGCTCGAATTGGGGTTTGAGCTGGGTTGTGACGTGCCGGCCCTGTTGCATGGCGGCGCCGTATCGGTTACGGGCGCCGGAGAGTTCGTGGAGCCGGTTTCGATGGCCAACGGGGGATCGGAGGGGTGGACACTCGTAATTGCCAATCCGCAGGTATGCATTTCCACGCAAGATATCTTCGCGCGGCATACGGTTCGCTTGACACGGGAACAGGCGCAACATACTAGTATCCTTTCGGCGCTTAGAGAGGGAGACGTTGCGGCGCTCGCCAACGGGATGTTCAACAGCCTGGAGACGACCGCCGTCGCAAAGTATCCGATTCTGGATGTGTATCTTCGGGCACTCAGGGACTCAGGCGCAGCCGGTGCCATGTTGTCCGGGTCGGGTGCTTCCATGTTCGGAGTGGCGGAAAGCCGCGGGGCGGCCGAAGAGATAGCGCGCGAGTTTCGTGGACGGGTGGGCGAGGACGCATGGTGCGAAGTCGTCACGCTCTTGCCGGACGCAACGTGCCCGATGGTGTAATGGTAGCACACGGCCCTTTGGAGGCCTGAGTCTAGGTTCAAATCCTAGTCGGGCAACCACCGGCAGTTGGCGGCGAGCGGGTTGACGAGATGATGTCGAATAGCGATTGGTGAACTTCTAAGAAAAGGCAGGCATGCAGAAAGACCTGGAACTGAAAATCTTTTCGGGCAGCTCCAACCCCGAACTTGCGAAGAGTATGGCGGACTATTTGCAGGTCGATCTCTGCGATGTTGATATCACGCGTTTCCCGGAGGGCGAGATCTTCGTCAAGATCCGCGAAAATATCCGCGGGCGAGATGTGTTCATCGTGCAGTCAGTCTGTATGCCCCCGAATGAAAATTTGATGGAGTTATTGATCATGATCGACGCCGCGCGTCGCGCGTCGGCGGATCGTATCACAGCGGTGATTCCGTTTTACGGCTATGGACGCCAGGATCGCAAGGACCAGCCGCGCGTCCCGATTACGGCAAAACTGGTTGCTAATCTGTTGGTGGCTGCGGGAGCGAACCGCATTCTGAGCATGGATTTCCACGCGCACCAGATCCAGGGGTTCTTCGATATTCCCGTGGATCATCTTTATGCGGCCCCCGTGTTCGTAAAGTATATCGAAGGAAAGTATCTGGAGAATCCGGTTGTTGTGTCACCGGACCCCGGCAGTTTGAAGATGGCACTGGGCTACTCCCAACGCTTGAAAGCGGGTGTCGCGCTGGTCGCCAAGAAGCGAAAGGGGCCAACGGAGGTGGAGGCGATGAGCGTCGTTGGGGATGTGGAGGGGTGCTCCGCGATCATGGTCGACGACATGTCGACGACGGCCGGTACGCTTTGTGAAGCGGCGAATTTGCTGAAGGATCAGGGCGCAACATCAATCATTGCGGTCGTATCGCACGCGAGCATGGTTCCCATGGCCTTCGATCGACTGAAGGATTCGCCGATCACGGAGTTGGTGGTTACGGACAGCATCCCGCTGCAGCCGGGTTCGGATGACAAGTTTCCGATCACCGTGCTCACGATCGCTGGACTTCTGGCTGAGGCCGTGATGCGCATTCATGCCAATGCTTCGGTGACGTCGCTGTTCGAGCCGGATATTGAACTCTGAACCTTGTGTTCCGTGGCCGCTGCGGATTTGACCGTAAGCTCAAAACAAGCGATCTGGGCGTCATGAGGACCGGTCCGGAAGTTCTTGAATTGACCGCTTGACCGCGGGGACCGCACTCGGCATTATATCGCGCTTTCCTTAGCGGAGGATTGAGCCCATGGCAGACGAGATTACATTAACAGCAGCGAACCGTGCGGTGAGTGGTTCGGGTGCGGCGCGCCGTTTGCGGCGTACCGGTATTGTTCCGGCGATTTACACCGGCGAGGCGGGAGGCTCTGAGCTGATTCAGCTTAACGGGCACGATTTCGAGCTATTGCTCCAGCGGCATCACGGTGAGAGCCTGGTGATCGATCTTCAACTGGAGAAGGGTAAAGCGAAGAAGGTTCTTCTTAAGGAAGTTCAGCATGATCCGCTGCACGACAATATTTTGCATGCCGACTTTCTGGAAATTTCGATGACCAAGAAACTGCGCGTGGGTGTGCCGTTGAATCTGACTGGAGAGCCGATAGGTGTCTCCGCCGAAGGCGGGACACTTAATCATTTGCTCAGAGAGCTCGAGATCGAATGCCTGCCGATGGACATTCCAGAGGAAATCCTGGTCGACGTTTCGGCGTTGGGAATCGGGGGCCTGCTGCGGGTGTCCGATGTGACGGTCGATCCAGCGTTGGAGATTATCGCGGAGCCGACCGTTGGTGTCGCGGGTGTCGAAGCGCCGCGGGTTGAGGAAGAGCCTGAGGTCGGGGAGGAAGAGGGCGCCGAGGGCGAACCGAAGGTCATTGGCGACAAGGGCGAAGGCGATGCCCCGGATTCGGACGAGAAGGAAGCCGCGTCCGACGAGTCCTGACGTGAAGTTGATCGCTGGACTGGGGAATCCAGGCAAGGCGTACGTCCAGACGCCGCATAACATCGGGGCCAATGTCGTACGCGAATTGTGCAATCGTCTCCAGTCCCGGTTACGGCGAAGCTGGCGGTTCAAGGCTCGTACGGGCGACGCGACCTGGCAGGGCGAATCGCTCCTGCTGGTGGAACCCCTGACTTTCATGAATTTGAGTGGTAATGCAGTGGGCGCTGCCATGCGCTACCGGAAATTGACACCGCATGACCTCGTCGTGGTATTGGATGATGTCGATCTCGAATTGGGGCGCATACGCATTAAACCGTCGGGGGGTACCGGAGGGCACCGGGGACTCGGATCAGTCGTCGACCATTTGGGGACCGACGCTTTTCTACGGGTGCGCGTGGGCGTCGGGCGGCATGCGAAGAGGGATGTGGTGGAGCATGTGCTTCGCCCGTTCGGTAAAGAGGAGCTATCCCTGGCAAAAGTTATGATTAGACATTCAGCCGATGCCGTGTTACGCATTATCGATTCTGGACATGACGCGGCCATGAATGCCTACAACGGCACGATGTTCGACGCCGGGGATGCGGATTGAGCCCATTTATTGAGAGGAATTGACGTGAGAGCATACGAAGGCTTGTTTATTTTTGACGAGAGCGTGAGCGAGGAAGATCTGGGGCAAATCCTGGAACGGATCGACGGAGAGATGAAGAACCTCGGCGGCGGTATCTCCGGCACGGAACGCCTCGGGCGTTACTCTTTTGCGCGACCCACGAAAAAGCGTACGGCAGGGCGGTACGTGCGAGTGACTTTCGAGCTCGATGAATTGAAGATGGGGGACCTGCTGGCGCGCTGCAAATTGAATCCCGATGTTTTCCGGGTGCAAATTGTTCGACATGATTCGCTGCCCGAACCGCAGGCCGTCGTGGAGGAAGCTGAGACCAGTGGCGTCGCTGAATAAAGTCTTGTTGATCGGTAATCTCACGCGCGATCCCGAAATTCGCTACGTGCCGACGGGTTCCGCCGTGAGCGATCTGCGGCTCGCCGTGAACCGCAAGTATCGCACGTCGTCCGGTGAGGAACGGGAAGAGGTGTGTTTTGTGGACGTGGTTGTGTGGGGACGGCAGGCGGAGGCCTGTGGGCAGTACCTTTCCAAGGGGTCGCCATTGCTGGTCGAGGGCCGTTTGAAGTATGACGAGTGGGAGAAAGACGGACAGCGCAACAGCAGGATCAGTGTCGTGGCCGAACGTACGCAGTTCCTCAGTAGTCCGCGCCGTGGAGAGTATGAGGATGGGCCACCCGCCACTGCGGAAGCGCCGTCATCGCAAGCACAGTCTCCAGCGCAAGGACAGTCTCCCGCGCAAGGACAGTCTCCCGCACAAGGACAGTCCCCCGCACAAGGACAGTCCCCCGCACAAGGACAGTCCCCAGCACAAGGACAGTCCCCCGCACAAGGACAGTCCCCCGCACAAGGACAGTCCCCAGCACCTATGCCATTGGCTGCTCCGCCGGCGGCAGCGTCCGACATGGGGGCTCCGGCAGCCGTTGGGGATGAGGACGATTTGCCATTCTAATCAGAGTATTAAATGATCTATAACATCAGGAACTAATTATGGCACGTGAACGAAAATCAGATGGCGATAAAGGGAAGCCCCGACGTCGCACGACGGACATGACGCGTCGGCGTCTTCGGGATCTTGAGGGCTTGAAGGTAATTGACCCGCGTAACTACGACCTGCTACGGAAATGCACCACGGAGCAGGGAAAGATTCTCCCCGCGCGCTATACCGGTGCCACACCGAAACAACAACGCCAATTGAAACGCGCGATTCGACGCGCACGTGAAGTTGGAATGGTTAGCTAGGACCGTCGACGGTCAAACGGGAGCGTACGATGAGTATAGAAGTTCTGCTTGTTTCTGATGTGGAGAATTTGGGCGAGATCGGCGACATCGTTAATGTAGCTGATGGCTATGCGCGAAATTACCTGTATCCGCATAAACTGGGTGCGCCGGTCACGGATTCGGCTCGTCGGCGAATTGAGAAGATCCGGGGCGAGCGCGACGCTGAACGTACGGCCGACCTCGATGGGGCACGGGAGCGCCAGGCACGCCTCAGCGAGATCGAGATCGTAATTGCGGCCAAGGCCGGTGAGGACGGTAAGCTGTACGGTTCGGTCACGGCTGCGCAGGTGGCTGATGATTTACGAGAAAAGGGTTTCGAAATTGAAGACGCGTCCGTGGAGCTGGCCCCGATCAAGGAGTTGGGCGAGTCGGAGGCCCGGATCAAGTTGCACGCCGAGATCGAGTCTTCGATTAAGGTTCGGGTCGTCGAGGGATGATGCGTAATGCCTGCGGAGCCGGCCTCTCAAGATAACGGTTCGCGACCGGGTCGGATTCCACCGCATAGTCACGAAGCCGAGCAGGGCGTGATTGGTTGCATCCTGCTCGACGCCGAGCGTGCTCTCGATTTCTGTATCGAGCGTAAACTTTCCGCCGAGTCGTTTCATATTCCCGCGCATCGTTCTATCTACGATGTCCTCGTATCCATGAGCTCGGCGGGCGAACCTGTCGATGTCTTGACGGTGACGCAGAAACTGCGTGATACGGGGCAACTGGAGCGCGTGGGTGGCGCGGTTGAGTTGGATCGCATCATTGATGCAACACCGACCGCCGCGCACGCGGAGTACTATATTTCATTGGTGCGGGAGAAGCATATTCTCCGGTCGGTCATCGATTGGGCGCGTGCCGCGGAACGACAATGCATTGGTGCGACGGACTCCGCCGATACGGTCTTGAGTGACATCGAGCAGCGGTTGCTGGGCATTACCGATACGGAGCATGGTCGTATGGTGCCCTGGTCGGAGTCCGTGAAGCTCGCCATGGAGCACATTGAGAAGGTGTTTCTGACGAAGACTGGAATTTACGGTCTGTCGACGGGTTTCCGCAATCTGGACAAAGTGCTCATGGGCATGAAGCGGGCAGAGATGATCATTATCGCCGCCCGTCCGTCGATGGGGAAGACCTCGCTGGCGATGAACATCGCAGAGAATGTGGCGCTGGGGAAGCTGTCGCAGGACGGAAGTCACGCGGTCGGGATCTTCAGCCTCGAGATGTCACGTGAAGCGCTTTTGGTTCGCATGCTTTGTTCGCACGCCCGCGTGAGCACGCATAAAATCTCAGGGGGATATGTTTCGGCGAACGAAGCCCATGGTCCGCTGACGCAGGCTGCTTCGGCACTAAGCAAGGTGTCTATTCATCTGGATGATACCGGTGGGCTTGACGTCCTCGAACTACGTGCGCGGGCACGACGCATGAAGCAAAAGTACAAAATTGAATTGGTCGTCGTCGATTATCTCCAGCTCCTGCATTCGAAGGAGCACTCGCGGCAGGGGTTACAGGTGGAGACCGCGGCGATATCGGGGCATCTCAAGGCCATGGCCAAGGAACTGGACCTGCCGGTGCTTGCCCTCAGCCAGCTCAGTCGTGCTCCTGATAATCGCGACAAGTCGGGCACGCCCCGACTTTCAGATCTGCGCGACTCGGGTGCCATTGAGCAGGATGCCGACGTTGTCTGCATGCTTCGTCGCCCCTGTCGTTACCCGGAAGATGAATTGGCTGGCGATGCCACCCTGGCGATCGTCGATATTGTTAAACAGCGCAACGGCCCGACGGGGGAAGTGCATCTCAATTTCGAGGAAGAATTCACTCGTTTCGCGGACCGTGCCGGCGGCGGCGACAACGATTTGGGGGCGATGGAGATGGAAGAGCCGGTTGAATTGCCATGAGGACCGTGCTGATCACCGCTGTTGTGCTTCTCATGCTCCTGCCTGCGCAGCGCCTTGAGGCCCAGGCACAGGTTCGGAATGTCACGGTCCGTAATGCCGGCGTGGCCCCGCTGGACGAGGCATTTGTAAAAGCCCATATCTCTGTGCGGACCAACACGCGCCTCGATCCACAGCAGATCGCTAACGATGTAGAGGCGTTGCTGGGTACCGGCCGGTTTACATCCGTGCGCGTTGAATACGAGAAGGACGGCACGGAGGTCTCGTTGACGTATGTGATTGTTCCGAAGTACCGGCTGCTGGGCCCCAACCCGATCGAGGTTCTAGGTGTCGAAAGTACGTCGGAAGGCCGCGTGCTGGATCTGCTTGATTTGCACGGGGGTGATTTTATAGACGATCGGACGCTGGCTGTGCGTAGCCAGAAGGTGCTCGATCATTATCGAAAGCATTTCTATCCCTCGTCGCGGGTCACGTGGGTCATGGAGGAAGATGAGGATCGTCCGGACCGCGTGCGGGTCATCATGACGGTCGATGAGGGTGACCGTGCGCGACTTCGCCGGGTTCGCATCTGGGGCAACGCGTATATCTCCGATCGGGATCTGCGCCGCGTTGTACGCTCCTATAAATGGTACAACCCGTTCAGTTGGTACAAGGGTGTCCATGTCGACCCGGATGGCCTTGAGGTCGTTCGCCACGCAATTTCGCAGGTCTACGCCGCGGAGGGCTTTCTGGATGTCGAGGTTGAGACGCCACTGGTGGTCAGGGACCCGGATGAGCATTATGCGTTGGACATCACAATCGTCGAGGGGCCGCAATATCGCTTCGGCGAGACGGAGGTTTCCGGTGTGACGTTGTTTCCGGAGGAGGAAATCAAGGCTCTCATCACGATCCCCACCGGGGAGATAGCGACGCTGCCCGTTGTAGAGGCGAACAGCCGGCGCCTGCGCGATTACTACGGCAGTCGCGGATACATTAATGTTCGCGCCATCCCGATGATGGAGCCGGATGTTGATAGGGATCTCGTGAACGTGAAATACAGGATCGTCGAGGGTGAGTTGACGCATATAAGGAATGTGCTGATTCGCGGGAACGACCGGACGCGCGACAAGGTGATTCGGCGCGAACTTCAGGTTTATCCGGGGGATCAATGGGATGGCGTCAAGGTGCGGCGCAGTGAGGCAAGGGTGCGTAATCTGGGGTTTTTCTCGCAGGTTAATGCGCAGCCGCTTCCGAATCCGGGCGATCCCGGGAGTCGTGACCTCGCGATCGATATCGTGGAGAAGCGTACGGGAAGCATGATGCTGGGTTTTGGTTTCTCCAGCGTTGATAAGCTGATCGGGTTCGTCGAATTGAGCCAGGCCAACTTTGACATCTCCGGCTGGCCTTTCATGGGTGCCGGGCAAAAGCTGAATCTTCGAGCCCAGGCGGGAACGCGTCGGCAGGATTATCGGATCGCTTTTACGGAACCGTGGTTTCTGGATCGGAAGCTGTCGCTGGGGGTCGACCTGTACAGCCGTGAGCGGGATTTTGAAGGTTACGATGTCGCACGCCTTGGTGGGGGTATTAGTCTCGGTAAACCCATTGGCGGTGGGACCCGCATGGACATGAGCTATCGTCTGGAGCGCTCGAGGATTATTGACGTTACCAATACGAACAACATCTGGTTCGATGAAGACGACCATAAAGCAGAATATAGCTTCACGGAGGATGTCAAGGCGGTTGAGAGTTCAATTCGGCTACGCCTGACGCGCGATACTCGAAATCGTTTCTTTAATCCGTCCCGCGGGAGACGGGTCACGGGCTCGGTTCACACCTCGGGCGGAATCCTCGGGTTCGATACCGAACTCTGGGGCGCGGATTTTCGTATCGATCAATATTGCCCCCTGTGGCTTGGGCACGTGTTCTCGATTCGTCTGCGTGGGGAGGTGGTGGTTCCCTTCACGCGTAAGGACGAGGATGAGGATGGGGATGAGGATGGACTGCAGCTTTTCGACAAATTGTTCATCGGCGGCGGGCGCACCATTCGCGGCTATGATTTCCGCGATGTGGGCCCGAAGGTCGTGCAGTTGGGGGACGATGACAAAGAGATTGACCACCGTCCGATTGGCGGTGAAGCGCTGATAAACGGGATCATCGAATACATTGTCCCGGTGGTGGACGGAATACGGCTTGCTGCATTCGTAGACGCTGGTAACGTGTATGAAGAGATCGATGATGTCGATCTGGGCGAATTGGCCTCCAGCGTGGGAGTTGAATTGCGCCTGGATGTTCCTGGGTTTCCGATACGAATCAGCTACGCTGTTCCGCTCAAGAAGGATGACGATTTGACCGACGAAGACAAGGTAGGTTTCTGGATCGGGAACTGATCGATGCAACGGAATGACAGAAAGGTGAGATCGAGATGAAAAGCTTCTATTGTATCTGTATCTGTGCCGCTCTGATCGTGACGGGAGCGACGGCCCAGGAATCCGACAGAAAGATGGCCGTGGTGAACATGAGCGAATTGCTTCGCAACTACGAGAAGGCCGAGCGTGCCGAGGCCCAACTTGAGGAGCAGGCGACTGAATTTCGCGAGGAACACGAGGCCATGCGCGCGAAACTTAAGGCGCTTAACGGCGAATACGTTAAGTTGCGTCGCGCGGCACGCGATGAAGCACTCAGCGAAGCCGCGCGCGAAAAACGACGCGACGAAGCCGTGCAGAAGCTCACCGCCGTTAAGACGTACGAGGGCGAAATCATCAAGCGCGCCCGCGAGATCGAACGATCAATGGCGCGGCAGAATCGACGCGTGCGTGAGAAATTGGTGGAAGAGCTTCGTGAAGTTGTCAGGGACTATTCGCTTCGGAAGGGCTACACGATGGTCATCGACTCGCTGACGGTTGTGTATGCCGCGCGTTCAGTGGAAAATATCACGGCGGACATTTTGAAAGTTGTCAATATCGAGGACTAGGCGTCGCGACGCGTATGGCGCAAAGGTGCCGGAGGCGGTCCTGCGAGAACGCAATCATGTCATTAAGCGTTGCTCAGATATCGGCCAAGATCGAGGCCACGCTTGAAGGTGTCGGTAATGGCGAGATCCGGTCGGTCGCCGGTATTCGGGATGCCGGACCGGGCGATATCACTTTTCTTTCGAATCCGCGCTATGGCGCGGACGTGGGGCGTACCTCCGCCTCGGCGGTGATCGTGGGCCATGATTGGAAGGGTAGCTGCCGTGGCGCGCTACTACGAGTCGACAATCCCGATCGAGCGATCCTTGCTGTTGCCGCAATGCTGGCGCCGCCCGAAATAGACATGGACCCCGGTGTGCATCTGACGGCCGTCGTAGCCGAGGATGTGCAGCTCGGTGACGATGTGAGGATCGGTGCCCATTGCGTGCTCGAGCCGGGTGTGCGGATTGGGGCAGGAACGCGAATCGGCGCCGGCTGTTATGTGGGGCATGCGACTGTCGTGGGGTGCCAGGGCAGGATTTACCCGAACGTGACGGTGCGCGAACGTGCGATCGTAGGGGATCGTGTCATCATTCACTCGGGGACCGTGATCGGAAGCGATGGCTATGGTTATACCGTGGAGACGGAGGCCGGCGTACCGTGCGTACAGAAGATCCCACATACGGGGTCTGTGCGCATCGGAGATGACGTTGAAATCGGCGCACTCGTGGCGATCGATCGCGCGCGGTTCGGAGAGACGCGCATTGGCAATTGTGTGAAGATCGACAACCTGGTGCAGATCGCCCACAACGTGATTATCGAAGACTACTGCGGCCTGGTTGCGCAGGTGGGCATCGCCGGCAGCTCCCGGATTGGCTCGCGCACGGTGATCTGGGGTAAGGCCGGTGTCGGCGGGCATCTGGATGTCGGTGAAGGCTGCGAGATTGCGGCGCAGTCAGGGGTCATGAAAGACGTGCCTGACGGAGCGACGGTTATGGGTCAGCCCGCGCGTCCGATTCAGAAAGCCTTCGACATGCGGGCGTCCGTGCAGCGTATTCCCCGAATGAGGAAACGATTGACTGAGCTCGAGGAGCGGGTCAAGCAACTCGAGGCGTTGCTCGGCGATGCAGCAGAGGCCGAGTCGTCTGGCGAATGAAGGTTCTGGTCACGGGCGGTGCGGGTTACATCGGAAGCGTCACGGCGGAGCGACTTCTGGACCAGGGGCACGATGTGGTTGTTTTCGATAACCTCGAAAACGGTCATCGAAGCGCGGTCGACTCGCGCGCCGAATTGATCGTCGGTGATCTGCGCGATCAGGGTACCATTGCGGACGCCGTCGCGCGTTGCAATCCGGAAGCTGTCATGCACTTCGCCGCGTACGCCCTGGTTGGCGAATCCTGTGAGAAGCCGGAGCTCTATTTTCGTAACAACGTGGTGGGCACTATTAACCTGTTCGAAGCGATGCTGGGCGCGGGCGTCACGCAGTTTGTATTCTCTTCGACCTGCGCGACGTATGGAGATCCGGATACAATCCCGATCGACGAGACGTGCCCGCAATCGCCCACGAATCCGTATGGCGAATCGAAACTGATGATCGAAAACGTATTGAAATGGTACATACGCTACCGCGGCTTTCGCGGCGTCTGCTTGCGCTATTTCAATGCCGCTGGCGCCACGCAGCAATTGGGAGAAGATCATGATCCGGAATCGCACCTGATTCCGTTGGTCCTGCGAGTCGCGCTCGGTCAATCGGAACAGATTACGGTGCTGGGGAACGATTATCCCACACCGGACGGCACCTGTATTCGCGACTATATTCACATCGGCGATCTCGCGGAGGCGCATATTCTTGCTCTTGGTCACAACGAGAGCGGGATCTATAACCTGGGCATTGGGAAGGGTTACTCCGTTCGCGAAGTGATCGATGTCGCTCGTTCGATAAGTGGTTGCGATATTCCGACGGTCGCGGGTGAGCGGCGGGTCGGTGATCCGCCGGCGTTGATTGCCAACGGTAGTCGGGCCCGTGAGGCGCTTGGTTGGTCGCCGCAGTTCGAGCGTCTGGAGGACATTGTCCAGAGTGCCTGGGACTGGCACCGGGAACATCCCGACGGGTATGCCGACTAATGGGCGACGTGGCTGAACGCGTCGCGGCGGGCCTGCTGGCTTGTGATCAGACGGTGGCTGTCGCGGAGTCCTGTACTGGTGGCGGCGTAGGGGCCTGTTTGACGGCGCGGGGTGGAAGTTCCGCATATTTTCTTGGGGGCGTTATCGCCTATGCGAATCGGATCAAGGCCGCCCTGCTTGGCGTGCAAGAGTCCATTCTCGAGAGGCATGGTGCGGTCTCCGCGCCGGTAGCCGAAGAAATGGCAATTGGTGTTCGGGCGCGGTGTGGGGCGGATTACGGAATCGCGGTAACGGGCATAGCGGGTCCGGACGGCGGGACCGAAGAAAAGCCAGTGGGGCTTGTTTTCGTGGCGGTTGCGTCCGGGCTGGGTTGTCACGTGCTGGAACTCCGACTCGCGGGGGACCGGCCCGCCATCCGCAAACAGAGCGTTGATGCGGCGTTGGGACTGCTGCTTGAGACTTTACACTCAGCCTGAGCGCTGGCACATTGCTATGCGTGGGCGACGGCAGGCAAGTCCGGTATTTAGAATGCGATGACAGGAGCGTCTGATGGCAAAAGCAGTGGTAGTAGAAAAGGATTCGGATCGAAAAAACAAGAAGCGCGAGGAGGGCCTGGAGTCGGTCCTTGACGGGCTTCGGAAGCAGTTTGGTGAGGGCGCGATCGTACGGCTGGGGGAGGCTTCAGTCCAGACCGATGCGCGGGCCATTTCAACCGGGTCGTTTTCCCTGGACCTTGCGCTGGGCATCGGCGGGCTTCCGCGTGGCCGAATCGTCGAAATCTACGGTCCGGAATCCTCGGGCAAGAGCACTCTGGCCATGCACATCATGGCTGATGCGCAGAAGAAGGGCGGTACGGCGGCCCTGATTGATGCGGAGCACGCGATGGATCCGGGTTATTGCGAGAAGATCGGGGTCGACCTTGATGAACTACTTGTTTCGCAACCGTCCTCGGGCGAGGAAGCGTTGACAATCGCGGAGACCTTGATCCGGAGCGACGCGCTCGACGTGGTTGTCATCGATTCGGTCGCGGCCCTTGTTCCTCGGGCTGAACTGGAAGGAAACATGGGAGATTCTCATATGGGTCTACAGGCGCGCCTGATGTCGCAGGCCCTGCGCAAATTAACGGCAGCGATCGCGCAGACGGGTTCGCTCTGCATCTTCACGAATCAGATCCGCGAGAAAATCGGCGTCATGTTTGGTAGCCCCGAAACAACGCCGGGGGGCCGGGCGCTCAAGTTCTACGCATCGGTGCGACTCGATATTCGGCGCATCGGCGCCATTAAGGACTCGGCCGGTAATGTGGTCGGGAATCACACGCGGGTGAAAGTCGTGAAGAACAAGGTGGCGCCGCCGTTCGGCGAGGCCGAATTCGATATTCTCTATGCGCAAGGCATCTCGTGGGCCGGTAGCGTATTGGAAGCCGGCATCAAGCACGGTATCGTCGACAAGCGCGGATCGTGGTTGTCTTACGACGGCGTGCAGCTCGGACAGGGCCACGAAGCCTCACGCGGGACGCTCGAGAATGACGCCGAGCTTGAAGCCAGGATCGTAGCTGGAGTCCTGGAGAAGATCGCGGAGGCGAAGCGCTAGCTCTCTCGGCCTCGGGATTGGTGTTCAAGGGGACCCGACGGGACGTCGTGGTGAAATTATGAAGGCAGATGAGCTAAGAGAAATGTATCTCGGATTCTTCCGGGACCACGGACACGCCGTGATTTCGGGTGGTTCGTTGATTCCCGAGAACGATCCGACCGTCCTGTTTACGACCGCGGGTATGCATCCGCTGGTGCCGTACCTGCTGGGCGAAGCGCATCCGGCAGGGACCCGGCTGTGCAACGTCCAGAAGTGTATCCGGACGGGCGACATCGAAGCGGTGGGCGACGTGAGTCACTTGACCTTCTTTGAGATGCTGGGCAACTGGTCCCTCGGGGACTATTTCAAGGAAGAGGCGATCGCCTGGTCTTACGAGTTTCTAACATCGAAAGCTTATCTCGGCTTCGATCCGAATCTGCTCTCCGTTACAGTTTTTGAAGGCATCGAGGGTATTCCGCTCGACCAGGCCTCGATTGACATCTGGAAGAAACTGGGCCTTCCCGAATCCCGTATCCATGCTTGTCCGATGGTGGATAACTGGTGGGGACCCGCCGGACAGACCGGGCCCTGTGGCCCGGATACCGAGATGTTCATCGACACCCGGCCGGGCGATGGAGATGCGGATTTTCACGAGGACAATACGGGCCGCTTCTTCGAGATATGGAATGACGTTTTCATGCAGTACAACAAGACCGCCGAGGGTCTTTACGAACCGCTGCAGCAGGCCAATGTTGACACCGGCATGGGCCTCGAACGAACGGTCGCCATGCTGCAGGGGAAACCCAGCGTCTTCGAGACCGAACTCTTCTCTTCTTTAATTGAGGCCATCGAGGACGCCTGTAGCCGCCGGATGTCGGAAGACCCTGACGTGACGCGTGCTTTTCGAGTGGTGGCGGACCATGTTCGCAGTGCGGTGTTCATTCTGGGGGACGACAAGGCCGTGGTGCCCAGTAACCTTGGCCAGGGTTACGTCCTGAGGCGCCTGATTCGACGTTGTGTACGTTTTGCCAAGCAACTTGAGTTGCCCATGGGTTTCTCGCGCTCCCTGGCTGAGACAGTGGTGGATGAGTATCGGCATGCGTATCCGGAACTTGATCGCAACCGTGATCGGGTGCTGAGTGAGTTGGGCAGGGAAGAGGAGAAATTCGAGAAAACGCTTGATCGGGGACTGCACGAACTAAACAAGGTTGTGCAGAAGATGCAAGAGCACGGTCAGGCTACGCTCCCCGGTCGCGTGGTCTTCAAACTTTATGACACCTATGGGTTTCCGATGGAGTTTACCGAGGAGATCTGCCGCGAGCAGAAAATGGCGATCGATCGTGAGGGTTATGAGAAAGCCTTTGCGAAGCATCGCGAACTTTCCAAACAGGGTGCCCAGAAGTCCTTCAAGGGCGGTCTTGCGGATCACTCGGATGCGACCACGAATCTGCACACCGCCACGCATCTTCTGCACAAGAGTTTGCAGATGGTGCTCGGCGATCACGTTCGACAGCGAGGCTCTAACATCACCCCGGAGCGGCTGCGTTTCGATTTCTCGCATTCGCAGAAAATGACGGATGAAGAGAAGCAGGCAGTCGAGGTGCTCGTGAACCAGGCGATCGCGGATGATATGCCCATCTCGATGGAAGTCACCTCGCTGGAGGCCGCTCGCGAGGCGGGGGCCATGGCTCTTTTTGATGGAAAGTACGCTGAGCAGATCAAGACGTATCGAATTGGCGAATTCTCACTCGAGGTCTGCGGCGGGCCGCACGCGGAGAAGACCAGTGTGCTCGGCAAATTTCGAATCAAGAAAGAGGAGGCCTGTAGTGCCGGCGTGCGGCGAATACGCGCCGTGCTGGAATAATGGCCTCGCGTGCCATCATTTGTTGTTCCTGCGGGGCGGACACGCTGCTGAAGGAGGAGCCGGTCTACGACGGCTTTGTGAAGACAGGCACATCTCAGAGTTGCATGGCCTGTGGGCATGTCTACGCCGAGGATGACGAGATTCCGTTCAAGGGCAATCCTGCCGCAGCCATCTTTACGGACGACGATCGGGATGCGCCGATCCAGATCTTCGACGAAGGGCAACCCGCTATCTGTCGCCATTGCTCAAATTACGTGGTGAACCCATTTGTGCAACGTTGCGACCTGCACGGCCGCGAAGTAACGGCAACGGACACCTGTAAGGATTTTGAGCAGGTCGAGGACTAGCCGCGCCGGCGTAGTGCCTCGAAGACGAGAACCGAGGCGACGGTGGAGACATTCAGAGAATCGACCTTCCCGCGCATGGGAATGCGGACCTGTGCGTCCGCCTCTTGAAACCAGTTCTCCGCCAACCCCTCCGCTTCGGTCCCCAGGGCGATTGCGGTGGGATCGGTCCAGTTGTAGTCGGTATACGTGCCTTTGGCGCGGGGCGTGGCCGCGACCACGCGAATGCTGTTATGGCCTGCCCATGCCAGGAATTCGGCAGTCGTTGCTGTTGCGATCTGGACGCTGAACCGCGCCCCCGCACTGGCACGAATGACGTTGGGGTTGCCCGCGTCGATGCAGGCATCGCAGAGAACCACGGCGTCCGCGTTGGCCGCGTCGGCAATGCGCAGGATAGCGCCGAGATTGCCCGGTTTCTCAAGCGACACGGCAACCAGCAGGAGCGGACAAGCTGACAACTGGATCGTTTCGATTCCGGGCAGGTTGGCGCGCGCAACCGCCAGAAGGCCGCCCGGGTTTTCGCGATAGACCAACTTGCGGAATACAGGTTCGCTGCACGGTGTACAGGGTATCTCCCGGGAGTGACAGTCATCGAGCAATCGGCGCTCGGTGTCGTCGCGGAGCAGGGCATCGCAGTGAAACACCTGTTGAATCTCCGCCAGGTGTTCGACCGCCGCGGCGATTTCGCGCGTGCCCTCGACCAGCATCAGGCCCGTGCGGATACGGTAGGGTTTGCGGCGAAGGCGGCAGGCCTCCTTGATGCGCGGGTTGTCCGCACTTGTGATCGTTGTAGAGGGGTGGGTCACCGGGCAGCAGCATCCACGAGCAGAATAGGTGCGAGCTATGGTAACTTCAGATGTGTGATCACCGCGGTAGTCGATTTTCCTGCCGATTTGACAATCACGTTTTGCTGAAGGAGGATGTTGGTCCCGTGATGGCTCACGTACCATGTCTCGTCGCCGGTTTGGGCTGTAAGGAGTCCAATCCCTACGTTCGATAGGCTCCACGTATACGTTCCGTCTCCGCCGTCCGCCGTGAAATCAGCCGTGGTGTCCTTCGCAAGCTCCGTTTTGGTCTGGCTTATCGTTAGATCCGGTGTTTCGTTGCCGATATGAGTGATTATCGCGGTGAATGATCCCTCGGGAGATGTAACGGTCAAATCCTGCCGTGCGGTCTTGCCTTCGCCGGGGTCGCCGATGCTCGTGTAGCTTGTCTCTTCTGTATCGCGAATGGAGAGAAGCCCAATCGCATCATTGGCAAGGCTCCAGTTATACTGGGACCCGCCGATCGCGGAAAACTTGATGGTCTCGCCTTCTTTGATGCTGACGGAAGAGGGTGTGATCGTGACGCGCGATGCCAGGGGGACATCACCAACAATCGTGATGAAGGCCTCGGCGGACGCATGGAAATTGACGACGTTGCTACCGCTCTGGCTGTTGATGAATGAGAGAACGGTCAAAACCTGGCTGGTTCGATTGGAGCCGGGGTTCAGCGTGCTCGTATATACTGTCCGATCGCCTTTTCGGGTCGAGAGGCTTCCGAGTGATTCGTCTTCCAGACTCCAGTCGTATTCGAGACCGCCGGACGCGATAAATTCGATCGCCTCACCAAGGGAGATCTCGACCGAGTTCGGAGTAATGTTGAGGCCGCTCTGGTTATCGGATTTCGACTTGATTTCACAACCGGCAACGATGGCGATTCCGAGTGCGATTGCGGCCATACCCCAGGCGGTGAGATGCGATGTTCCATTCATGGCGGAATCCTTTCTATACGAGATCGATTTCGGCCATGATGGCCTCTCGTCCGTCCGCGTCATCGTCCTTGTTTTTGCGTCGTGCCGGTCGTCGTCGCGGGCGGCTGCGCGATCCGTTCCGCGACTTACCCTGCTGACTGTCGTCAAATGCCTTGCGGAAGGTCGATGCGCGCATGACGGATGCGCCGGCGGCGAGAACGGCGCGCTCGAGATCTTTGTCAGAAGTGACGACAACAGCGGAAGATGTAGAACCGCTGCGACGCAGGATCTTTTCGACCGTTGCTGTAAAGTCGTCTTGCTCGGAAGAGAAGTGAACGGTCACGCCGCGATATTTACCGCCATTCTTGATGTCTCTGAATGGGCTACCACTGAATACCACCGAGAACTTCATGCCCTCGCGTTCGGTGATATCCGCCAGACGCTTGAGGGTCTGTTCGCCCCGCGCGCCGCGTCCATTCCCGGAAAGGGACGGTCCATCAATGATCGTGTAGGTCTGGCTCTTGCCCGGGCAGAACGATTGTAGGCGGGACGTTATTGTGGAGAGAAATGACATGCGTACTCTTTCTATGATTATGCATTATTATTCGGGGGACGCTTCGCAAGGGCAGTCGGATGTGGCAGTCGGGATCTCGAGCAGCCTGCGGTGATAATGCTTCCCCTTTGGCATGCGCCATGGGCACACTGTGATTAGATATTAGCAAGCGCGTACCGTTGGGTCAACGCAGGATTTTGCATTTGCCGCAACAGGTCGTGTTTGTCATATTTTTATCATGAACAAGGTGGTCGCTTTTTTGGGGATTATTGCGTTGCTCGTCGGTTCCACGGGTGCGGCGGAGATTATCGATGGCGTTGTTGCTTATGTGAATAATCGGGTTGTGACGGTGGGTGAGGTTCGTCGTGCCATTTCCGCGCAGCGGCGTGAGTTGATGCGATCGTACGAGGGCAAGGATCTCGTCACCAGGGTGAATGCCGCCTACGCGGAAGCCGTCGATCTTCTTGTCGATCGCGCGTTGATCCTGACCGAGTTCGACCGCTTGCTTGAGCAGAAAAAGTTGCAAATCCCCATGGAAGCCATTGAGGGGCGGGTGGATGAATTGATTGAGCGTAGCGTCGGCATGGACCGCACGAGCTTGATGGATGCGCTGGTGAAAGACGGCATGAGCCTGGAGGCTTTGCGCCGACCATATCGTGAGCGTGTGATTATTGCTATCCTGCGCAACAAGGAAGTTGATAGCAAGGTGCGCGTATCGCCTGGCCGGGTGCGTGAGGTGTATGAGGAGCGATTGCAGGGTTACGCCCGTCCCGCACGGATTCGCCTCTCGATGATGGAATGGAAAGGGGCTGGGCAGGAAGTGCGCGCCACGGCACAAGATGTGCGTGCGCGCCTCCTTGATGGCGCGAGGTTCGAGACGCTTGCGCGTGAGTACTCGCAGGGCGCGTATCGGGACAAGGGCGGGGATCGAGGCTGGCTCGAGATCAATGATTTGCGCCGGGAGATCAAGGACGCCGTCGCGGGTCTTGAGGACGGTGAAGTGAGTGAACTGATCGAGGTAGGTGCCCGCTTTTACCTGGCGAGGGTTGTGGCGCGCGAGGCCGCGGATGTACGCCCCCTGGCCGCCGTGCATGATGAGATTGTGGATGACCTGCAGGACAAAGCTTCCCGCGAACTCTATACTGCCTGGATCGAACGCCTGAAGCAGAAATCTTACCTGCGCATTGTGTCGGATGTCATCACCGAAGAGGATATGCCGACGCCGCGCCCGGCGACTTCGGACTAAGCGTGAACCGCACGAGTCCGGCTTATGTGCGGAAGTGTCTTGCGGAGCTTGGTGTTCGCCCCAGTCGCCGTCTCGGACAGAATTTCTTGATCGACGGAAATGTCGGCCGCGCGATTGTCGATGCGGCCAATGTCGATCGGAAGGATGTTGTGCTCGAGATCGGCCCGGGGCTCGGAGCGCTCACGGACGAATTGCTCGCGCGATGCGGGCGGGTAATTGCCGTGGAGAAGGATCGCCGCTTGCAGGCCTACCTGGCCTCGTCCTTCGCGGCGATATCCGGTTTCGAGCTGATTGGCGGGGACATGCTGGATCAGGATCTCACCCAGTTCTCCGATGCAGGCGTTGCCCGAGTTGTCTCGAACCTGCCTTATGCCTCGGGAACGCGAATCCTGGTGGAGATCGTGAAGTCGACCTTCGTTCCGGTAGGCATGGTCCTGACCCTGCAGCGCGAGGTGGCCGAGCGGCTTTGCGCCGCGGTGGGAGGGCGAGATTACGGTCTGCTGAGCGTCTGGGTGCAACGACTATATCGCCCGAGAATCGAACGAAAAGTGAGTGCGACTTGCTTCTGGCCCGCACCGGAGGTGACTTCAAGCGTCGTTGTACTGGAGCGTGATTGCGGCGCTGTTGAGGTTGCGGACGAGGGTGCGTTCTATCGACTGACCTCCGCTGCGTTTGCGCATCGCCGCAAGCAGTTGCGCGCCATCTTGCCGCTGATCAAGGTGTCGACTCGCGAGAAGGGCGAGGGGTTGCTTGTCGCCGAGGGCATTGACCCGCGCGCCCGGCCGCAGAATCTGTCGGTAGCCGATTGGTGCCGCTTGGCGAACGCCCTGTGCTGAGAGCGATTCGTGCCTCTCTAGTCTGCGAATCGGCTGATGGCGGCGGTCGCGGTCCAGAACAGGGCGCCAATCATGAACGTGAATCCGGAGAGACGTAGAACGCTGATGTATTCGGGAACGGCATGGTTCTTAAAAGCCTCCGATGAGAGCCAAAGCAGAAGGCCGATCACGAAGGCGATGACTCCGCCCGTGATTTGCTTCTTAATGGTTTCGCTTGCCATGCGCCGTGTACCCCTTATTGCTGACACCGCTATCATGCAGTGCGCAGCCTGTCAAGACCACGACCTGCGATTGCGTGGGGTTTGGGGTAAACGGGAGGTCAGGCTGTGAGTCGCTCTGGCTTCACAAGGAGACACATTTCGAATATGTTCAGCGGGGCCGCTACATGATCGATCCGCTCCAGATTATCGACCGTTACTACGTGTCGGATTCAGATGCCGAGCGGATATTGCTTGCGCATAGTACGCGTGTGCGCGAGAAGGCCCTGGCAGTCGCCGTCCGCGTACTGGATGCCGACCCGGACCTCGACTTTATTGCGGAGGCGGCGATGCTGCACGATATCGGCATCGTCAGGACAGACGCGCCGCAGATTGGATGCACGGGATCGGCTCCCTACCTATGTCACGGCGTGCTGGGCCGCGAAATTCTCGATGCCGAGGGTTACCCGAGGCATGCCCTGGTCTGTGAGCGGCATACCGGAACAGGGCTGTCGGCCGAAGAGATCCGCAGGGAGAAGCTTCCCCTGCCTGACCGGGACCTGCTACCCGTGTCACTGGAAGAACAGTTGATCTGTTACGCGGACAATTTCTTTTCGAAGAGCAGCCTGTCGCTCGACAGGGAGCGCACGATTGATGAGGTCTTGAGGCGGCTCGGGCGATTCGGTGCGGCGAAGGTGGCCACGTTCAAGGCATGGCACGCGCGGTTCGGTGCTTAATGTGTGCTCTCGGGCACGGTCCAGTAGCGCCCGTTATCCTGCACGAGGTTAAACCGGGTCCCGAATGTGTCGTGCAGTACGTCGGCTGTCAGGATATTGCTTTTGGGGCCGCTATGATGCACGCGGCCGGACTTGAGGATAGCTACGTGCGTCATCGAGGGCAGGATCTCGTGAATATGGTGCGTCACGATCAGAATGGAGAGACCGGTTTCACCAAGTTCCTCGATCGTGGCAAGGAAGTCTTCGGCGGATCCCGGGTCGAGACCGTTGGTCGGTTCGTCGAAGACGAGCATCGAGGGATTGTGGATCAAGGCCCGTGCAATGATCAATCGGCGTGCTTCGCCGTAGGAAACGGCGCCGATGGGGCGTTGTGCGAGGTGCGTGGCTTGCATGCGATCCAATGCGGCATGGGCGGCGGCCCGCTGGGATGCGCTGACCGTGTCGTATACCCCGTTGCTGGAAAAGAAACCGGAGAGCACGACGTCGAGGCCGGTCCATTCGGGAAGATAGGTGGACTGCAATTCTGGCGAGACGATGCCGATGCTACGCCGGATCTCCCATATGTTGACGCCGGGACGCATGCGATCACGCCCGAAAAACAGGAACTGCGATTCCGGCTTCGCAACCGGGTAGAGTTGTCCGGCGAGTAGCTTGATGAGTGAGGATTTGCCTGACCCGTTGGGACCCAAAATGGCCCAGTTCTGCCCCGGGTCCGTCCGCCACGAGAAGCGGCGCAGGGCATGTGTGCCACCCACGAAAAGGTCGATATCTTCCAGCAGAATGTCTGCGTCCATGGAGTATGGCTTCCCGCAGTGCGTCAGATGGCGGGATGGAATCCGTTCCTGGTAATTTGAATGAGAGGGAGCAAATGTGTACAGTCGTTTGCAGAATATAGCGGCGGGAAAATGGCGGGGCAATGGCGAAAATCATCATAGCACCTGATTCGTTCAAGCATTCGTTGGACTCGGTCTCGGTCGCCCGAGCGATCGCACAGGGCGTTCGCTCGGTGCTCGGCGATGCCGACGTCATCGAATTGCCGATCGCAGACGGAGGTGAGGGGACGGTAACAGCGATGCTGCGTGCCGTGGGTGGTGAGCGCCGCCGGGTCGTTGTGGAAGATCCGCTGGGGCGTCCGATTGATTCGGTTTGGGGACTGTTGTCCGATGGTACGACCGCCGTTGTCGAGTTAGCTGCTTGTTCCGGACTGCAGTTGATTGCACCCGCCGAGCGCAACCCTCTCGTAACGTCGACGTACGGACTCGGGCAACTTATTGCTGCGGTACTCGATGCGGGCCCGCGACGGATCATTCTTGGCATTGGGGGCAGTGCAACCGTGGACGGTGGCGTCGGCATGCTCACGGCCTTGGGTGTGGGCATGCTGGATGCGGAGGGCAATTCGGTGCCGCGCGGCGGGGCAGGTCTTTGCCAGCTTGCTGCGATCGATCTCGCAAACCTGGATCCTCAGATCGAGGCGTGCGATATCAGGGTGGCCTGCGACGTGGAGAATCCGCTTGTTGGCGCATGCGGTGCGGCCCGTGTCTTTGGTCCGCAGAAAGGAGCGAACCCGGCCGACGTTGAAATTCTTGAAGCGGGTCTCCTGCGCCTGGGTGAATGCATTGAAGCGGCGACGGGCGTGTCCGTCCTGCACGCGGCGTGCTGTGGTGCGGCGGGTGGTGTGAGTGCTGCGTGCAGGGGACTACTCGGAGCCGATCTCGAACGCGGCTCTGAATTGGTTCTGGACGCCTGCGGGTTTGACGACCTGCTGGCGGAAACCGCCCTGGTCGTGACCGGGGAGGGCAAACTCGACAGCCAGTCGCTAGGCGGCAAGGCGCCCTGTGCCGTCGCCGCCCGTGCCAGGGAAAAGGGCGTACCCGTCATAGCCGTTGCGGGCTGCCTCGAGAGCAGTCCGGAGCTCGAGGCCTGTTTTGATCGGATTATTTCGCTGACCGGCGATTCCGTGTCCCAGGAGGAGGGGATGCAGCGGGCCCATGAATTGCTGCATTTATCTGGAGTGGCTGCCGGGGCGTGGCTTGCTGCGCGTGACCCGGGCGATGTGGCGTGAGCTTGACAGTCCGTCAACGAGCCGCGTACCGTACGGCTTCTTGCTCTTCGCTTCATTCGAAATACAACGGAGGTTCTGATGGCTTCGATTACGCTTCAGGGGGATACGATCAACACCAGCGGGGAGTTGCCCGCGGTCGGTTCGAGTGCGCCGGATTTCAATTTGGTCACAGGCGATCTGGGAGAGGCGACCCTCGCCACCTACGCCGGTAAAAAGAAGGTGCTAAATGTCTTCCCGAGTATCGATACGGGAATCTGTGCCATGTCGGTTAAGGCATTCAATGCGAAGGCGGCGGAGCAGGATGGCGTCGTTGTGTTGAATATCTCGGCAGACTTGCCGTTCGCGCAGGGCCGGTTCTGCGGGGCGGAAGGAATCGACGGTGCGATCACGTTGTCGTCGTTCCGCAGTAGCTTTGCGGGAGATTATGGTCTCGAGATCGTGGACTCCGGCCTGAAGGGCCTCTGCTCACGAGCGGTCCTCGTGCTCGATGCCGATAACAACGTTCTCTACACGGAACAGGTTCCGGAGATCGCGCAGGAGCCGGACTACGCCGCCGCCCTCGGCGCGCTGGCATGATCAACCTGAGTAGTCGCGGGTGAAAGAAGTTCTGGACCGGTCGTGTACCGGTTATTTCGTCGGCATATCATAAAGGGCGCGCGGTTAATACCTGCACGCCGATCACCTGGTTGAGTGTCCGATCCTGTAGATCAGGCCGTAGTTCGGTGGGGAGTTGTACCTTCGCGCCTGCGGGCAGCCGGTTCTTGTAGCTGAACTGGGATGTTTTAACGATGTTGCCGTATTGCTGCCGTAGACCAATCACGACGTGGCTTACGTCAATCGGACCCGCGTTGTGCAGGCTGACCACGAGGCGACCATCGCGGGCGATGCCTGCTGTGGTACGCAGGAAGTCCGTAGGAGAGTCGGACATGGTCAACTGGGCAAGGTGTTTATACGCCGCGCGACCGGTCTCCGACTTTGCCTGTGCGGCGAAGCGAAAATGATTCACGGCATCGATGCGCCGGTTCTGAGCCAGGGCGATGCGTCCAAGGGCGTCGTTCGATTCGGCGGTTGGGAACAGTGCGTTGCTTCGCTCGAGATCGGAGCGGGCACCCGCGCGGTCGCCGAGTTTCTGGCGAACCTGGCCCCGGCGTAGAAAGAAAAGGAAATAGTTGTCGTTATGCCTGATGGCCTTGTTGTAGGCCTTTATGGCGGGTCGCATCTGCTTGTCGGCAGCCAGGGCATCGCCTTGCAGCCCATAGAAAAGCGCTTCGTGCGGTTCGATTCGACTGGCCCTGCGCGCAAGCGTAAGGGCCTCGCCGGCGTTTCCCTTACGCAGTGCGGCTGAGCCCTTGTCATACGCCTGGTAGGCGCCGGCGGCATGTTGCAAAGTAGTCATGGCCTTGACGTATTCTTGTTTCCCCACAAATCCGCCCTGCGGAAGATCGGCGACCGCTTCCTTGTTGTTCCGAATGCGTTCCTCCGAGGGGGGGTGTGATGAAAAGAGTTTCTCGAAGAGTCCGGACCGCTTGCCATTCTTTAAGCGCAAGAAGGTCTCCTGCAGCGCGATGGCCGATTTGGGGTTGTAACCGGCACGTACCATGTACCGCGTGCCGTAGAGATCGGATTCGCGTTCGGCGCCACGCGAATATTTGAGTTGGGTCATTTGCCCCGCGACGTTCGCACCGGCGACAGCCCAGACACCATCGCGATGCCCCTGGGCGGCGTAGGATGTGGCCATCACGCCTGTCTGGAGAGCCATCGCGCGTTCGATGGACTTGGCCCCATGGCGCGCAGCGGAGTGCACGATCTCGTGCGCAAGCACCGCGGCAAGTTCGGCCTCACTCGAGAGTTCGACCAACAGTCCCCGGTTGATCGCAATCTTGCCGCCGGGCATGGCCCACGCATTGGGCACCGAGTTGTTCAGCACGGTGAACTCATAAGGCAGATTGGGGCGATCGCTGACTTTCGCAAGTCGATTGCCGACGGACCGTACGTAGCGCACGAGCTCGGGTGACGCCGTGTAGGGGCCCCCCTGGGATTGCTGCGCCGGCGTGTAGTTTTGTGCACCCAGGGCGATCTCGCGATCTTCCGAGATAAGCGTCAGTTCCTTCTTGCCGGTGACCGGGTTGGTCGCGCATCCGGCCATTAGCGCGACCAACAGAAGCGGGATCAGCGTCGGCAGGACGCGTCGACGTAGGAACCAGGTCGTCATGATAGTATCTCGTCCACGCGGTCAGGCGGCCGTGCGATGACCCCGCGACCGCCGCAGAGCACGATCGGGCGTTGGATGACGCGCGGGTTCTCCGCCATCAAACTGCGCAATGATGAGTCGTCGGCGTTCTCCGGCAGACCGAGTTCGCGATACTCTTTGTCGCGAACCAATTCGCTCAACGGCAGACCAAGAATCCCGGCGAGGGTTGCGATCTCCTCGGCGGTTGGGGGTGTGTCCAGGTATTCGATGATCCGCGGCTCGATTCCGCGTTGCCGTAATCGGGCGAGGGTCTCGCGGCTCTTGCTGCATTTGGGATTGTGATAGATCGTGACCTCTTCGCTACTCATGTGACGTCAGACCCCATGTATTATTGATCCTGTTCGCCCTGAAGCGTGGCCACGACATGGCGTGCTCCGCCGCGGTCGCGATGTTCGCAGAGATAAATGCCCTGCCAGGTTCCCAGCGCGAGTGCGCCCTTACGGATAGGGATGGTCAGCCCGGTATCAAGCACGGAAGCCTTGATGTGGGCGGCCATGTCGTCGGGCCCCTCCAACGTGTGAATGAAGTGGGGTGCCCCGTCCGGGATCATCTGGTTCATGTGTGATTCGAAATCGACACGGACGTCCGGATCAGCGTTTTCGTTGATACTGAGCGAGGCCGATGTGTGCTGGATGAATAAATGGGCAAGACCAATACGAATCGAGCCGATTTCGGGAACGGCGGCCATGATTTCCCCGGTAACGATGTGAAATCCGCGTGGCCGTGGTTTTAGGCTGAAGGCTGTCTGAATCCAGGGCACGGTTGCAAAAGCTCAATCGGGGATGAAAAGTTTCTGGCCGACTCGAATGCTGTTCGGATTCGCGAGTTTATTGGCCTCGACGATCCGATCGGTCGTGACCTTGTAGTGCGCGGCAATTTCGGAGAGCGTCTGGCGTGGCTGGACCGTGTGTTCATAGCCGCTTTGTGATCGTATGGACGCTGCGGCGGGTGCCAGCTGTTTCATCATTTCCGCAACCCGCGCGGTTATTTCGTCGACAATGATCTTGCGATCCTCGCGCCGCGCCATGTCCACCGCCACTATCTCTTTCTTGAGCGTCGTCAGTTGCGTTGTCAGTTTGCGGGCGTCAGAGATGGATACATCGCGTGCATCACGCATGGCCCGTTCCAGTATTTCGATTTGCTTGGTAAGGCGATCGTTCTGGTTCTCGATGGTGTCGAGGCGCTCGGTGATCTGTTCGACACGTTCGCCCAGGTTTACCAGTTCGGTCCGTACCCGCAGGTCGGTTGCCTGGCGGTTGCTACTGGTGCATCCGATGAGCGCGATAGGCGCCAGTAGCGCAATTACGGTGCGGGCGGACATGGCTTGAACGTAATGCTGAACCGGCGTTTCATCAAGCATGATCGGCGTCGGGGCGATCGGGTTTGGTGCGGGCGGCGAGGGTCGTAAGTTCTAGTTGGGCCAGATCTTCGGGGCGATCGACATCGTCGAGCGGTTCGAGTAAGGCGACGGACAGTTTTTGCTGCGTTGCGCGGTCCCGGGTGCGTTCGAGCACTGTATCCGTGCCCCATTGCATGCCCTCAAAGAGGGCGGGGATGGCCGTTGTTGCGCGATCTGCGGTTAGTCCGACCAGATAATAGCCCCCATCCGTGGCGGGACCCAGAACGAGGTCGGAGGTCCGTAGTGCGTTAAATGCCTCGCGGACGTGGTTAAGGCCGAGGGTAGGACAATCGATCCCGATGATGACGCAGCGTTCGGCCTCATGCTCAAACGCGGCAATAAACGCATCGCCCATGCGAGCGCCGAGATCCCCATCACACTGACTGCGGAACGTATGCTGATCACCGAGCCACGTTCGCATCAAGGGTAGCGTCGCACCGGCGTAGCGGATTTCGATAGCGCAGTTGCGGTCATCGCCGAGCGGTTCCACGGTGGCCAGGGTGTGTTCAGTAAGTCGCCGCTGCAATTCCGCCGCAGCCGTCGCGCCGAGGGCTGGGATGAGGCGGGTTTTTGTTTTGCCTGGAACGGGGAAGCGCGTGAAGATGACGAGGTTATCGCTCATGACATTCTCCGCATCTACCCATTCTGGGAATGCAGCCCCATCTGTCCAGTGCCAAGTAGGGTCGGCATGGGCTGGCTGAGATCTTTACGGTTCTGGTTGCATACGCGGCAAGAGGAAGAGTTCGATAGCGGGCGAAATCTAATCCTTGTACGATGCCTCGATTCGACGAAAATGGATCGTGATCCGAACATGAATGCAAAGGTATCAAGAATCGGCAGCCATCGCGCGATCGGCTGGGTGGGCAGCGTGCTATGTTGCTTGGCGACGACCCTGGCGGCACAGGAGGGTTCGGGTCCGCGGCCTGCTGCGCGCATCGATCACGCGCTTTTTGACGGATTGCTGCGCGCCTACGTGAACGATGACGGCATGGTGAACTACCGTGCCTGGAAGAAATCGGATACCCGAACCCTGGGCCGCTACCTCGCGCGACTTGGAGGGATCAAGGTGGAGACGCTTTCGCGGTCTGAGAAACTGGCCTTTTGGATCAACGCGTACAATGCGCTGACGCTCCAGGGCATTCTCGACTTTTATCCTTTGAAGTCGATCAGGGACAAGGTGAGTCGTGTCGGCGGTTACAGTATCTGGGATGACTACAAGTTATTGGTGCGCGGCGAGGACTATTCTCTTAACCAGATCGAGCACGAGATTCTGCGTAAGATGGGCGAGCCGCGCATCCACCTTGCAATTGTCTGCGCCTCGATTGGCTGTCCGCGACTACTGGCCGAAGCTTACACGTCCGAGAAGTTGGAGGAACAACTGCATCGCAACGGCGTCGATTTCTTCAGTCGAGCCCAGAATTTTAGAAAAGACAAAAAGACGGTCCGGCTTTCCAGTATATTGAAATGGTTTGGCGAGGACTTTGGCGGAACGGATGCGGCGAAGCTGGCCTTTGCGGCAGAGCACGTAACGGACAGTGCCCTCGCCGCGCAGCTTACCGGCGGCGGGATTAAGGTGAAATACCTCGCCTATGACTGGAGTCTTAATGAGCAGTAGGTCGCTCCCCTGGAAACCGATCGTGATAGCGCTCGTCGTGGTCGGCCTGGTCCTTGTGGCGAGGGCTTTCGATATTTCTCAAAAGCTGAAGGAGGCGCTCGCGTGGGTCGAGGGACATGGCACGACGGGCGTCATCGTATTTATCGTGATCTATGTTGCCGCTTGTGTGTTCTTTATTCCCGCATCGTTGTTGACGCTGGGCGCGGGAGCTGTCTATGGCGTGATCTGGGGGTCGATCTACGTCTCCATTGCTTCCACCGTGGGCGCCACCTGCGCCTTCCTCGTTGGGCGTTACCTGGCGCGTGACGCCATTCAGCGTCGGATAGCGGGTAATGCGAAGTTCTCGGCGATTGATGAGGCCGTCGGTCGTGAGGGCTGGAAGATCGTCGGCCTGACCAGGCTATCGCCCGTCTTTTCGTTCACCCTGCTCAACTACGCATATGGACTGACACGCGTTGGCCTGCGGGACTATGTTCTTGCATCGTGGATCGGTATGATGCCCGGCACGGTGATGTATATTTACATTGGTTCCCTGGCGGGGGACATCGCCATGCTCGGTGGGGAACGGACGCGATCCACCCAGGAATGGGTGCTTTACATCGTGGGATTGCTGGCGACGGTCGTGGCGACGGTATACGTGACGAAGGTCGCACGTAAGGCGATCGCCGAGAAGGTAGCTTAGATCCGCCGAAGCGGATTCGAAAAGAATCGAGAGAGCCCTGATGGAATCCAAACCTGTTGAAATGCACCCGATGGACGAGCACAACCGCGCGTTGATCGGGAACGTACACCCGGCGGACTATGTAAACCCTGAACCCACCGGAAAGTACAACCTGGTCGTGATTGGCGCCGGCACGGCCGGTCTTGTTACCGCCGTGGGCGCCGCAGGGCTTGGGGCTAAAGTTGCGCTGATCGAGCGACACTTGATGGGCGGTGACTGCCTGAATGTGGGCTGCGTGCCTTCGAAAGGCTTGATCAGTGCGGCGCGTCGATGGGCGGCGGTCCGAGACGCGAGTGACTTTGGTATTCGCGTCCCGGAGGGCGTCGACGTCGATTTTCCGGCGGTGATGGAACGTATGCGACGCCTGCGTGCACGCATCGCACCCAACGATTCGGTCGAACGCTATTCGCAAGAATTCGGTGTGGATGTCTTTCTCGGGGACGGTCGCTTTGTGGATAGCAGCACGGTTGAAGTCGCCGGCAAGAAACTGAGGTTTGCCAAAGCGGTTGTTGCGACCGGTGGTCGAGCAAACGTGCCGACGATTCCCGGGCTTGCCGAGGCCGGATATCTGACGAACGAGACCGTGTTCGCGTTGACCGAATTGCCGCCACGCCTGGCCGTCATAGGTGCCGGCCCGATCGGATGCGAGCTTGCGCAATCGTTCCGTCGTTTCGGATCACGGATTACGCTTGTCCATAGTTCCGGACATATTCTCAGTCGCGAAGATCCCGATGCCGCGGCCGTCGTCGAGGCCGCGTTCGTGAAGGACGGTGTTGATCTGGCCCTGAATGCGTCGGTGGTCGATGTTAAGGCACGTGGGGATGAAAAGATCGTAAGGATCGGCTCTGGTGGCGAGGATCGCGAGGTGCTGGCGGATGAGATCCTGGTTGGCGTGGGGCGCTCCCCGAATGTCGAAGGACTTGGTCTTGAGAAGGTCGGCGTGGACTTCGACAAGTTCGGCGTCAAAGTGGATGATCATCTTCAGACGACGAATCCCCGCATCTTCGCAGCGGGCGATGTATGCTCTAAGTTCAAGTTCACGCATGCTGCGGATTTTCTTGCACGTATCGTGATTCAGAATGCGTTGTTTCCCGCGTTCGGAAAGCGCAAGGCCAGCGCGCTCACAATTCCCTCGTGCACGTACACGGATCCCGAAGTTGCGCACGTCGGCTTGTATGAAAAGGATGCCGCCGACGGAGGAATTCCAATTCAAACGTATGCGCAACCATTCGAAGATGTGGATCGAGCGATCCTGGATGGCGAGGAGGATGGACTGGTCAAGGTGCACGTGCGCGCGGGAACAGACAAGATCGTTGGCGCGACCATCGTGGCGAGCCACGCGGGGGAAATGATATCGGAGTTGAGTGTGGCGATGGTCAACGGGATTGGACTGGGCAAGATTGCGAAGGTGATTCATCCCTATCCGACCCAGGCGGAAGCCATCCGCCGCGTCGGCGACCAGTACAACCGAACGCGCCTGACGCCGACCGTGAAGCGCGTGATGCAGCAACTCCTGAAATGGGGCCGCGCGTAGTATATACTATGGCATGGCGAGTTCCGGTTGTGCCGGGCTTTGCGCTTTTCCTCCGCCTGAACCCCACCTAGTATCCGTGCGATCCCAACCGGGAGCCGGATATGTCAGGAAATATCAAGACCGTCGACATCGTGATCCCGACTCGCAACGAGGAGGAACGCCTGGCGATTTGTCTGGATGCCCTGATTGCGGCACGGAAACGGTTGCGCGAAGAGAGTACGGAAGCACCGCAGATCGCGTTTATCGTGGCGGATGCGGGCAGTTCGGATGAGACCGTAGTGGTCGCGGCGCAACGGGATGCGATGGTAATTGAGGGTCTGCCCATGAGTCGGGGAGACCAGTTGGCGCATGGGGTGGCCGCGGGGGAGGGCGATATCGTTCTGATGTTGCATGCGGATTGTCGGATACACGTCGACGGTCTGTGTCAACTCGTGGAAGCGTTTGCAAGCCGACCGGCGCTTCAGTGGGGAATACTGGGAGGGCGGTTTGATCGCAGAACGTTCAAGATGAAGTTTCTGGAGTTTCTGAACCGGTGGCGGTTCCTGCTCGCCGGCATCGCGTTTGGCGACCAGGGAATGTTTTCCCGGCGCGCGTATCTTGCTGCCCGCGGCGGGGTGCCGGATATTCCGCTGATGGAGGACGTGGAGTTGTCGCTTCGATTGCGTGGCGGCGGACGGCGTCTGCATCTTGGACCTCTACTCGAAGTCTCCGCGCGCCGCTGGGACAGCAATCCGTTTTTTCGTAGTTCCGGCCGTGTCATCAGGATTTGCCTCGACTACGTTGTGCGCCGACGTCTCGGAGGGAACATTCACGCGATCGCGGCGCGCATGTATCGCGAGTACTACGGTCGGGACCCGACGACCCCGGGAACGTAATGCCAGCGTGCGTCGGCGGGCGCGGTTTTGTCCGGCGATCGCCACTGCTGCGTGAGGTCCTGTGCGACGTGCCGCCAACCCGCCAACCCGCCAACCCGCGGGCCCCATGCGTCTTTGCTGATCTCGGTCATGTGCGCACTTGCCTGTCGCATGCGAGTGTGGCCCAGTCCGGTGCGGAGGCGCGCCCGCCGGGAATATTCGCGGTGTTTATCCCGTATTCGTGATGATTTTGGCCATGTGGAGCGCGGCTGTTCCTGTTGTCGAAGGCGGGACAATGATGACGCTGCGGGCAATCTCACCGCACACGTTCCCGTTTCGAGGACAAACGCATTGATCATTCGCTTCTTCTGACTACGATGCATCCATGAGTCAGAAGACGATTCGTATTCCCGGTGAGTTCGTCTCTTTCCCCGTCGGTGGGTCCCGGGAGCGCCTGGACGGCGTCTGGGCGTATCATAAGCGGCCAAAAAAGCGCCTGCTGGTGTTCATACATGGTATGGGCGGGAACTTTTTTCGTTCAGCGTTTAAGAAACAGGCCATGCTGCAGGGGCCCCGAAACGGTTGGGATGTTCTTTCGTTTAACAATCGCGGAGCGCTTGGGGCAGTGATCAATGAGCGGTTTTCGCACTGCATGCAGGATATCGACGCGGCGATTGCCTTCGGGCGCGCGCGCGGTTACCGGCAATTTGCGCTGATGGGGCACAGCACCGGATGCCAGAAGGTGACCTATTACCAGGCGCGGCGCCAGTTGCGCGCTGTCCGAGCGGTTGTGCTTGCAGCGCCCGCCGATGATGTCGCTATCTTCCGTCGCGATCTCGGAAAGAAACACGTGCACTGGATGCGCCAGGCGCGGAAACTCGTCGATCGCGGGCGCGGCGATACCGTGTTGCCGGAATGCAACGGATTTGCCGCACGTCGCTTTCTGAGCGCGGCCGATCCGACCCAGAACGAGGGCAAGATATTCGATTACGCGGGGCGCATGTATCATTTCCGAAAGGTGACGTGCCCCGTTCTTGCCTTCTTTGGCGGACGTGAGGAATACGCCGTGCTGCCCGTGGCCCGCATGGGGAAGTTGCTGGCGGAGCGGTCGAATGCTTCACAGTTTGACTATTTTACCGTTCCGGGCGGAGATCACGGGTTTCATCGGCACGAAGAGAAGACAGTGCAGCGTGTCTATCGTTGGCTACGATCGAACGTGCAATAGTCGGGGCGTTATGACGGGTTCATTCAAAAAGCGACGCGGCCGACCTCGGTCCAGGGGCACGCACGGCCTGGACCAGTCGAGACGCATTGGAGACTTGATTCCCGAAATAATGGCGGGGTTTGGATTAGAATCGAAATTGTGGTTGTCGGAACTGGACAAGGAGTGGAGTGCCCTTGTGGGAGATTTGGTGGCGAAGCATACCCGGCCAGGACGTCTCGACCAGGACCGCCTGATCGTCTTCGTGGACAGCTCCGTCTGGCTTCACGAATTGTCGCGCTATCGCGAGACGGAGATGCTGACCGCGGTGCGCGATCGCTTCGGCGCGAAGGTGCGGTCGTTGTCCCTTCGGTTGGACCCCGGCGAGCGGCCGGAGAGCTAAGGCCGCTATTCGTCGTCCTCGTCGACACCCGGAAGAAGTCGCTCCGCAAGTTCAATGAACTTCGCGTTGCTCCAAAAATCGAGGGATTGGTCGCGGAAGCCGCGTGCGGCGTTTTTGGCATCGAGATGATGGCAATAGACCGCGGCGGCGAGTGCCATGCGGCCGCGCTGCTGTCGACTTGCCTTCGAATTCTCGCGTTTTAGATAATGTCGAATGAGCGCGAGGTAATCGCGTGGCAAAACGTCGGCCCATGGCACGAGTCGTTTTTGATCCGTCACGCGAATTCCCTTGGGGTCCGCCCCTGTCACGTCGAGTTTAGTACGCCAGCACCAGGGGCAGGAATTTTCCTTCAGGTTATTCACGAGAAACTTGCGCAGATCGACCAGCATGGAGAAGCCCTCGACCATCGATTGGAAGCCGGCCGCGCCGTCTTCGGTCACAAATTCTTTTTTACGGCGATTCAATACGCGAACGGCTTCGCGGTAATCATGCGAGAGTACAAACTGTTTGTTCTCAGCGCGGAGCGTCTCGAGGGCCTCTTTCTCGCGAGCCCCTGCTGCCGTGCGTTCGGTTCTCTCGCGCGCGTCGGCCGCGCGCCGTGTGCGCTCGGATTCCTCGGCTTCCCATGCGGCCTTTCGTTCCGCGACGATCGTCTCGGCCCGTTCGAATTCCCCACGTATTACGTCGTCCATTTTCTCAAGTCTCGCCAGCGCGCGACCTGCCCGGGTCAGGTGGTCCTTGATCATCGCCAGTTGCTTTTCGACATCCTCATCGGTTGCTTGCATGCCCTCCCTGATCGCACGAACAGCGTCGGTCAGGGCCGCAGCCTGTGCGACGTCGTTAGATGCCCGGTAGTCGCTGACTGTACCGGCGAGCGTGTTTGTGGCATGGCCGTATAAGGCACTTTCGACCATGACGTCTTCATAGGCCGCCACTGCATTCGTGAAGCTGCGTGTTACCAGGTCCACGTTGGCAAGATCGGCGATCGCTGGAAAGGGGGCGTCGGGAGGCGCGTCCGTCGCGAGATCGCCAGATGGCCGCGGCGGCTCTTCCGCGCTTTCCGCTTCGGATTCGTCAGCCTCTTCTGGTGGTGTGGCTACGAGACCTTCTTGAACTTTGGTGGTATCCTCTTGCTCGGCGTTCTCCGTCGTTTCTTCCTTCGTTGCGTCTTTCTTATCGTCGCCTGACTCGCTCTCTTCCTTTTCCTTTTCTGGTTCGGGAGGATTCAGGATGGCCTCGATGCGCGGCGTTGGGTTGGGCTTGGGGAGCGCGTTCACCGTTGGTTCTCCGAGCAGTTCAATGGCGGCGGTACGACCGGACTTCCAGCGTTCAGATGCCTTGCTAATAAGGTTCCCGGCTGTCGTCCAAGAGCGGCGCTCCGCGTCAATCGCGCTCATTCGGTCCGTCGTGCTCGTCGCCATGCGGCGCTTCATGATGTACCGATCGCGCCGGTCCTTCTTGATCGACGTGTGGCGGATGAACCAATAGGTGCCGCCACCGATCAGGGCAATTATGAAGAGGGATACGAAGACAGTCCCGGTTCGCTTTTTTCGGCTGGCGGGAGCGAGATCTTTTCGTTCTTCTCCCTTCGTCGCCGCTTCGTCCTTTTGTTCGGGTGTCGGCGTGCGCAGGCCGCTCTTGCCCCGTGTTACGACGATCTTCGATCCTTTGCGGGTGGTGGGCGCCGGCGCGGACGTCACCTCGGTGCTCTCCTTGCGGACCTCTTCGACGGCAGCTGTGGCTGATTTCTTCTTTCGAATCTTGATCGTACCCTTCGGTCGCGGAAGCTTCCCGGCCCGGTGCGTTTTTTCCATGACCTCTTCCATGACTTTGAAGATATCAGCCGTCAATGATGCGTAAGTCGGGTGGCGGGCGCTGGGATCCATGCGTAACATGCGTGTGACTACGTTCGACACGGAGTCCGGAACGTCGTTCCGGATCTCGTTGAGTGGCACGGGCTCCTTCTCGAGACGAGCGCGAACGAGGTCGTTTGTTGTCTCACCTGTAAAGGGAGGCTGACCTGCGATCGCGTGGTAAAGGGTGGCACCCAGGCTGTACATGTCTGAACGCTCCGTCTGTGGTTCGCGCTTCAGCTTTTCGGGCGGAATGTAGTTCGGTGTCCCCCACACCGCGACTTCTTCGCTGCGTCCGATAGAGCCGGCAAGTCCAAAGTCGGCAAGCTTCGGTGTACCCGTTTCATCCAGCAGAATGTTTTCTGGTTTAACATCTCCATGCAGAAGACCGGAATCCGCCGCGGCCTCGAGTCCCTTGGCGACGCCAACGGCGATGCGCAACGACTCGTGGATGTCCTGCGCGCCGCCTTCTTCGATCATCTTGCCCAGGCGCAGCCCGCTGACGAGTTCCATGGCGATATAGGGCTGACCATGTTCCTGCCCGAACGAATGAATCTGTATCACGTTCGGATGATTTAGCGCGGCCGCGGCCTGGGCTTCCTTCTGGAAACCCGCTACGAATTCGGCGTTTTCGCCCAGTTCCTTGTGTAAAACCTTGATGGCCACCGACCTCTTGAGGGCCTCGTCATAGCCCTCATAAACACCGCCCATGCCACCCTCGCCCAATTTTCCCACGAGAAGGAATTGGCCAAACGCTGCGGGCACCGTCTGTTCGTGGCGGCAATGGGGACAGGTCAGGTCGGAAAAAGCCGGAATCCCGCCGATCTCGATCCTCTGGCCGCATTTCCGACAACTTGTGTATTCGAGCGGCTCGGTAAGGACCTCGCTGGTTGTTGAGTCGTCAGACATCGGGAAGTTGGGATGCTATGCAAAAGACCTGGTCATGGCAAGCTGTCGTGATGATGGCGTCGCGATATGGGCAAGCGTGAATTCGATGGTTTTCTTCTCCAAACGACTCGGGAATCCCTATAATGTGGCACGGAGTTATGCATCCTGTGTTCTTCGAAAGTGGGCGTCTGGTGATCCATTCGTATGGCATCATGATGGCCTTGGCCCTCGTGGCCTGCGTCGTTGTCTGGGATCGGTTGTCGCGTCAACGTGGCCGGCCCGACGGTTACGGGAGTGAGATTGGCGTCTGGCTAATGGTGTTTGCGTTGCTCGGCGCGCGCGCCTCGTACGTGATCTCGAACTATGCGGCGTATTACAAAGACCATCCGGAGAAGATTCTGCGTTTTGATGAGGGCGGATTGATTTACTACGGTGGGGTGATCGGGGGGCTCTTTGGACTGTTTCTACTCTCGCGCTGGCGAAGGGATCAATATGGCGGGTTGCTCGATAGTGTGGCGGCCGGGTTGCCATTGGGGCATGCCCTCGGCCGCGTCGGATGCTTTCTCAACGGCTGCTGCTTTGGTCGGCCAGATGATGGGTTCCTCGCCGTCCGGTACCCTGCCAGGACCCAGCCGTGGTATGATCACTACGATCATGGTCTGCTTGCCGCGGACGCCACGCAGAGCCTGGCTGTGCACCCGGTCCAACTCTATGAAGCGGCTTTCAACGTGGTGCTCTGTGTATTGCTCGTGCGCGCACACAAGCGGCGTACGGCGAACGGACAGATTGTGGCCGCATACCTGATGGCGTATCCAGCCGCGCGATTCGTCCTTGAGTTTATGCGGGGAGATCCCCGACTGCTCTGGGGCGTGTTGAGCGTGGCGCAAATTATCAGCGTGGCGCTGTTCGGCGCCGGTGTTTGCATATGGGTCTGGGCGCGTCGACACCCCCTGGTGCCGTCATGACGTTTACGTCTGATGAGGCGAGCGCCGGCGTTCGCCTGGACGCCTGGCTGATGGAGTGCGACCTGGACCTTTCGCGGTCTCGTATTCAGTCCCTGATTCGCGATGGGTACGTCACTGTCGACGGCAAGGCGGTACGCAAGAATCTGCGTATGTCGCCCGGCCGGACGGTCGAGGTCGAGTTACCCCCGGTGGAATCGAGCGATCTGGTGGCCGAGGATATTCCACTGGATGTCCTTCTTGAAGATGAGGCTTTCGTCGTGATTAACAAACCGCCGGGACTCGTTGTTCATCCTGCAGCCGGTCACAGCAGCGGTACGCTTGTCAATGCACTGCTGCATCGCTATCCCGAGTTGCCGGACATCGGAGGCGAACGGCGACCCGGCATTGTGCATCGGCTGGACAAGGATACGAGTGG
>CAJWTS010000003.1 GCA_913047795.1 uncultured Verrucomicrobiota bacterium
TGGAGAAGGGTTCAGTATTGACGGTGCAACGGGCCGCCGGCATCCGGCGGATCGATCTGGCTGAGGACCGGCAGCCTCATCGGCAGCGGCGTGGTCCGCGCGAACGGCGGCTTCCCAAGCCGCGCCGGTGCCGGCGGTCACGTGGCCGTGGAACTAACCGGCTCGAGCAGCTTCGGCGACGTCGATATCCAGGCCTACGGCGGCGACCACGGCAATTCTGACGGCGGCGCGGGCACGGTCTTCAAGCGCGCCGCTGGAACAGCAGCTATGCTCGTCGACAACGGCGACCGAATCACCGTCGGCGAGACGCATCTGCCGCCCAGCCAGGGTTTGTCGGAAACCGAACTCGACGACCTGCGCAAGAACGCCACTGTCATCGTGTCCAACGAGGCCATTCTTGGCGTGACCTCAAACGTGGCGGCGCTCGGCCTGATCGTTGATTCGAGCGCCAGGTACATCGACCTCGGTGACACCCAAACCGTTTTCACCGTAAGGAGCCTGATGATCGACGGCACCAACTACACCCGCGGCGGATTTTATCGCACCAACGACTGGAACGGCTTCCCCACCCCATCCGTCGTCAGCAATGCCGGCGCCATCTTCTTGCGCAAAACACTGGGGACAGTGTTGACCATTTTCTAGGGCGACCACGAAAGGCACACCCCAACATGGCGCGTCATGGTAAAGAAGCAGTTCTGACCGAGAGCTTACACACGCGGCTCGGCCGTCTTCCTTTCGCGGGTTCACGGTGCCGCCTCAAGGGCACCTACTCGTGAAAGATTCCCTCACCCTGGCCGGCGATCACCTGCTTCGTGTGCTGTCACCTGAACACCATTTTATCCCGTTCTACGAGTTCCATATTAACGAGCGCATGGAAGCCTGGGCGTGGATACGCGGCGCGAGTCACAATATCCCGCGCTGGATCGACGCCATGCTGCGGCTCGAGGCTGCCACGGGTTATGCAATTCCCGCGGAAACCGAAGCCGTCATGATCGAGAATCTGCGGTTGATGTTTGATAACCCCGACCATCTCTGCCTTTACCCAATGGACGAAACGGTCCTTCCCGCCGAGGCTGCCGATACCCTGTTGGAATACCACTCCATGCGTGAAGGGCTTTTGGCACTGACCGCGATGATCGTCCACCGCCAGAGCGAATGGGCCACGGACAAAGCAGTCAAGATGATCGACACGATCGACCGGATCTCGGACACGGGGCTGGAGCACTGGAATGTGCAATTGCTCGACCGCTGGAAGCGCCTGGATCGACCCGGTGCGCCGATCTCAAGAACGGTACTTGATTCGGGCCGCTTTATGGAAGCCGGCATGCACTACGTTCAAGCAACCGGCAATGAGCAGGCGCGGGCCCTGATCGGCCGCTTCGCCGCAATCCACTATGAACACAACACCTGGCCCGGTGGCGCCTACGAGTTGAACTGGGCCAACTGCCACACCCATTCCTATCTCGGTACGCTCAAGGGGCTTCTGCTGTACGGCGCGCTCAGTGACGAAAAGAAATACGTGGATCGTGTCGCCGAGACCTACAGCATGAGCATACGCACGAACGTCGTTCGCGAGTCAGGCCTCGCCTTCCACGACGGGGACAAGGAGACCGGTGCAGACCCAGCCGCCGCCGGCGACGCCATGCAAATCGCGCTGTGGCTGGCGCGCTGCGGTTACCCCGAGTTTCTGGATGATGCCCAACGCATCGTGCGATCACGCTTATTGCCGGCGCAACTGACCGATTGCCCGGAACTCGCGGATGAAGAACTTCCCCGCGACGACGAAGGGACTCCGTTCTTTATCAACCAGGTGTCCGCGGACAAGCGCCCCGTCTCAAGCGATGTAATCTTTCACCCCAGGGACATGCACCACATCGTCAACGGCGGCTGGGGCATTCAACGCGAGGCGCACTGGGCCAGGCAGGCCACGACCGATGTTTCCTGCGCCGTACTGCATTCCCTCTGCGATTTCTATGAACACATTGCCGTCGATACCCATTCCGGCCTTCGGATCAACTTTCATGTCGACTACGAGGACGAGAGGATCAAGATCGCGGTTCATCGCGGAGACCGGGCGCAGCTTCAGATCGACAATCGAGGTGGTAATGACCTGGAAATCCGGATTCCAGACTGGGCACCCGGTACCAGCCTCGCGATTAGCATCAATGGTGAATCAGTGGATGCCGGGCCGGTGAACGGAGTATTGACATGCCGCGCCCCGCAGCAGGTCGAGATTGGCTACGATCTCCCGGAGCGAACCACCGAGGAAACCACCAACGGAGTCACATACACATTCCACTGGCGCGGCGACCAGGTCCTCGGCATCCGTCCAAACAACACGAACTGGCTACCCCTCTACCCGGATCTGACTTGAGCTGCGGGCCATGCTCGCACGGCATGGCGCAAGCGAAAGCAACTTCTCATTGGCAAGGTGGCGCGATTGGCCGAATATTGACAGGCTTGGATAGAAATGGTTTTTCCTGAGTCCCGGCACTCGATAGGCCAACCTGTAATTGCAAGGATCGCTTCGGCGACGCCCCCCAGAGTGGTAATGTGTGACTCGGAGCAATTGAGTCGGGAGGAGCGCCAGAATCGGTGAGGCGAGGGAGCTTCGCACTTCGGCGGGTCAGGCATGACAAAAGACACTCACACCGTTCGCGCAGCCTCCTCCATGGAGTCTGCGCTGTCCCGCTTCGTGACCGGAGCGACCATCGTGCTCCTGGTCGTGTATTTGGGGGGGCTGGTCTTGTATCAGCCACTCTACGTGTGGATCTCAGAGTACGAAGGCCCCATCGAAATCGTCCAGCATGCCGTCCTGTTTGCGGGCCTCCTTCTCTGCATCCGGGCCTCCTGGTGGAACCGTGCGCAGCGTGAAGTGGCGGTCGTCCTCGGTGTGCTCTCTTTTGGGTTGTTCTTCGCCCTCGGAGAGGAGCTCAGCTGGGGCCAGCACTTCTTCGGATTCCAGACCCCCGCAGCGCTAGAGGCCATCAACTTTCAGAAGGAGTTCAACCTACATAACCTCAACACGTTGCACCGGTTCCGGCACTTCGTATTCCTGTCCATCGCCATCGTGCCTTTGGTTCTGTGGGGACTGCAACGTCGACCTCGGTCTCCATGGCTTTCCCGTTGGATCGATCGGCCCTGGCAGCGGATCCCAACGGGGATGATCTTCCCCCTCCTGGTTGCGCTCCCCACGCAGATCGCCAAGGAAATCCAGCTTTCAAACAGGTTCGACGCCTACCCAGTTCTTCACATCGACAGTCCCTGTATGCTGCAGGTGCTCTCACGGCTCGAGGAGGTGGGCGAACTCACAATCTACCTCGCCCTGCTCGTCTACCTCGCGGCGCAGTCGCGCGGCAGTTCGACTTCGGATCGCTTGGACCCGACGAGGCGACCCGCATTGAGGCGGTGAAGACCGGCTCCTCGATGGGCTAACCAGTGAGGGCGGCCTTCGCCTCCTTGAGTGTATGCAGCTTTCCGGTGGGGCACGCTGCGTCAGTCCGCGCCGCGCTGGCTTGCGACCTCGACGGGCAGACCAGGCGCAGCTTCAGAGCGACCTTGGCCACCCCGATCACCCCTGCCACCCGGAATCTTGACCCCGGGGACGGGCTTCTCATATGATTCCCTCAGAAATTCGGGGCTTCAGGTGGCACAACAGACATGTTGGCCGGTGGCTCGGGAAAGCAAATTCTTATTGGCTATCACCCGGGTAAAAAACATAGCGGTTCGCAAGCAGCGGGATGTTGCGTTAGGATGATTCTCCTGCCGGGAGTCGCGGCGCGTGAAAAGGTTCACGGGTGCCCCACGGAGTCTTAAAGAAATGCCAGTTAAGATCCTCGCCACAGGAGATCTTCACATCGGGAGACGCTCCAGCAAGATCCCTGAAAACTTCAGCAGCCCCGGGGGGCTCTCCTGCGCGTCCATGTGGGCAAAGCTGGTCGATCGCGCGATAGCAGAGGAGGTGGACCTCGTCCTTCTCAGCGGCGATATCGTCGACCAGGACAACTGCTTCTTCGAGGCCATCGCCCCGCTCGAGAGGGGCCTTAAAAAACTCGATTCCCACGGGATCCAGACCTGCGCCACGGCCGGCAATCACGATGCGGCTGTCTTCCCCAGGTTGGCAAGGCTGGTTGAGACCGGCAGCTTTCACCTCCTCGGGAAAAAGGGGACATGGGAGTCCATCGACATTTCCCGCGATGGAAAACCGCTGGCACAAATCCATGGCTGGTCCTTCCCCTCCCGCCATTACAAGGCCAGCCCCCTGATGCAATACGACCTGGAACCGCATCCTGACCTGCCGACCATCGGCCTGCTGCACGCGGACCTCGACAATCCCGCCAGCGACTACGCCCCCGTCTCTCTCGACGAGCTGCAGGAAAAGCAGGTCGCCATCTGGGTGCTGGGACATCAGCACAAACCCCGCCATGAGGAGCGGGCCGGCCGACCCCGGGTGCTCTACCCGGGCTCCCCCCAGGCGATGGACCCGGGCGAGAGCGGCCCCCACGGCCCCTGGATACTGCAGCTGGAGGGAAGAGACCGTGTGAGCGCAACACAGCTACCGCTATCGAGCGTCCGCTACGACACCTGCAGGGTGAGTGCTGACGGCTGCGGCGATGCCGAGGAGGTATTCGACGCACTGGTACAGGCGGCCCAGAGCTTTGATGACACCCTGCAGACCCTCCCGGAGCCGCCGCGGCTGGCCCTGCTGCGCTTCATCATCGAAGGCCGCAGCGCCCTCTCTCAACAGCTCCTCTCTCTTCCTGAATTCGCCGAGGTCTACTCCAGGTCTCTCTGCGGACGCGACACAGACATTTACGCCGAGAAGCTCCTTGATACGACCCAGCCGGCATTCGACCTCACGCAGCTCGCGGCGAAGAAGGACCCGGTAGGAGCCGTGGCGGGACTGCTGCTCGACCTGGCGGCTGAGACCCCGACCCCCGAGACCGAGGAGCTGATTGAGAAGTGTCTCGCCAGGACGCAGACCGTTCACCAGTCAAGGAGCTACTCGGTTATTCGTCCTGATCGCCAGCTCGACCGCGGCGACGCCGTAGAGCTCCTTCGCAAACAGGGCCTTCTCCTGGTAGCGGAGCTCAGGAAGCAGGAGGCCTCGCTGTGAAGAGCCCCTCACTGAGCTTTACCGACGTCACCATCCGCGAGATGCCGGGTTTCGAGACCGGGGGCTTCCCGATCGAAAATCTCGCCCCGGGGATAAACATCATCTACGGACCGAACGCCTCGGGCAAGAGCAGCCTCAGCCGGGCGATGGGAGTGCTGCTTCGCGCCGCCGAGGAACACGGCGGCGACTGCTCGCTGGTAGGCAAGCTGATGGTTGACGGGGACAGTGTCCTGATCGACTACCGGCCCGGAAAGGTCGTCACCCAGCATGAAGGAATGGAGATCCCGACCCAGAACCTGGCCCCTGACGCAATGGAGGACCGTTACATACTCGCCCTGGCCGACCTCCTCGGCGATAAAGATGAAGCTGACGAGCTGACCAGCAAAATCCTCAGGGAGGCATCCGGCGGCTATGACCTCGCCGCGGCGGGCGAGGCTGCGGGATTCAGGTCGACTGCGCGGCACAGCGGCACCCCCCAGAAAGACTACCAGGCCGCGGCGGAAGAGCTCAAGAAAGCCGACCTGGAGGCTGTGCAGCTTGCGACTGAAGAGCTGGAGCTCCCCGACCTGGAGAAGAAGCTGAAAAAGGCTGAAGCCGCCGGCAGGGACCTCGAATTGATCGAGAAGGCCGAGAAATACCGTGACGAGTTCAGAAAGGAAGCCGCAGCCGGCGAGGCCCTCAAGGAATTCCCCGCCGGCATGGACAAACTCCAGGTCGATGCCCCCGAACGCCTTGCAGGCATCGCAAGCGAGATCGAAACCCAGGAAACAGAAAGAAACAACTGCGAAGAAGCCCAGGTCCAGGCGCAGGCAGTCCTCGATCAGTCGCCCCTGCATCCCACCGGAGGGATCAAGCCCGAGCTTGTCACCGCCCTGCGTGAAAAAGTCAAAAGCCTTGAAGGCCAGGACCGGGAAAAACCCGCGGCCGCCACAAGGGTAGAAGAGTCCGAGGCGGCTCTCCACGATGCCCTTGTTTCACTGGGAGGAGGCGACGCGGACACCGAAAAGGTGGAGAGCCTCGACCTGGAGAAGGCCAACAAGCTCCTGGTCTTCGCCCGGAAGGCAGAAGACTTCCAGCGCGACCTCGCCGCCTTCGACAAGGTCAGGAATTGGCTCCAGACCGGGACGGAACCAGGAAACGTCAACTCACTGCGGGATGGACGCAGGGCCCTGAATAGCTGGCTTGTTCGGATAGAACTCCCGAGCCCCTCTCCCCGTGCGGAACGAGACAAGCCATCACCGCTCAGGAGCCCGCCGTTCCTGCTTTCGATTGTCATCGCGCTGGTCTTCCTGATCGCGGGAATCATCAGCGATGCGAAATGGATTCTGGGCCTTCTTCTTCCGCTGCTCCAGGCCGGCTGGATTCTCTGGAGCGCGCGGCAAAAGCCCGTCCTGACAGACAGCCGCCACGATCCCGAACACAGCAAAGCCGATTATAGAAAGACCGGCCTCGAGGGCCCGGCCGACTGGACTCCCGAGGCTGTGGACGCGCTGCTGCTGGAGCTGGATACACAGTACGACCAGGCACGCCTGGAGGAAGAGAGAGGTCACCGCTGGAAGGATGAAAGAAGCCAGGGCGATGAGCTGAAAAAAAGGAAAGAAGATCTTGAGCGCGAAGGTACGCAATGGAAGGAAGAGCTCGGCCTCGACTGGGACCACAACGAGCTTGATATATATTTACGCGTGGGGCAATTGAGGTTGCTGTTTGAAGCCCGGCAGGCCCTTGCCACAGCAAAAGCCTCGAGAGAAGCCGCGGTGGCCGGCTTTGACGGTCTCCTCGAGGAAATCGCCGGAACGGCCCAAGAATACGGCCTCTCTCCTCCAGCCGATTGCGCGCTTGCCCACTCAACAGCCGAAGAGCTCGATACCCTGCGCAGCGCATACGCCGAAGCACAAGGCGATTTGAAGAGAGCCTGGAGCGACATCAAAAAAACCGACGCTCAAATTAAGCGACGGGAAGAAGAGCGAGCGCAGGTTTTCGAGCTGGCCGGATTGACCGTTGGCCAGGAAGCCGAGCTCACTACCAGATTAGAAAAACTGGACGACTACCAGGCAAAGAAGAAGGCCCACGATAAGGCGCACACGCTCCTGGGGTCGGCGCGGGGCGCCCTCAGCGACCACCCGGAGCTGCTGAAGCTGACGGCGGAGGAGCTCGCAGACAGGAGAAATGAGCTCGACCTCGCGGCGGACAAAAAGGATGACCTCGGAGACGAACGGACACGCCTCCTTCTGCGCATAAAGCAGGCTGCGGACAAGACAGACATAGCCGAAAAGCTGGCCGGGCGCGAGCGGGCCGCAGATGCCCTGCGGGTCCGGAGAGAAGAGGACCAGGCGGCTGTCACCGGAGACGCGCTGGCCACGTTTGTACGACAGCGGCATCACGAGGTGGACCAAACCGGCATCTTCTCCAGGGCCAGGAAACTCTTCACAAAATTCACCCGCGGTTATTTCAGGCTGGAAATCGATGACGATATCGAGAACCCAGGCTTCAGGTGTATCGATACAGCGACCGCCCGAGGGAGAAACATAGAGGAGCTGTCCAGCAACACCAGGATCCAATTGCTCCTGAGCGTGCGAATCGCCTTCGTCGAGAACCAGGAGCAGGGAGGCAGAAAGATGCCCTTCATCCTCGATGAGGCGCTGGCCATCAGTGACGAGCAGTGGGCTGAAGAGATCATCAAGGCGGGGATCGACATCTGCTCAGATGGCCGCCAGTTCTTCTACCTTACCGCCCAGCATGACGAGGTGGGCAAGTGGCGCCGGCTGCTCGATAATACCGATCTGGAGACCAGGGTGATCGACCTCGCGGAGGTGCGCGAGTTCAGCCAAAAAGACCGGGTGCCCCCACAGGTATTCGAGCCGGCCCCGGCCGTGGAGATTCCCGGCCCGGCCGGGATGAGCCACGCGGCCTACGGCAAGACGCTCGATGTCCCATCGATTGACCAGGAGGCGGCGGTCGGAGGAGTCCGCCTGTGGTACCTGGTCGAAGATCCCGAGCGACTCTACGAGCTCCTCAACCATGGGATCAACCTCTGGGGCCAGCTCGAGAACCTGGTCGACAGCAACAACTCGGAGAACCTCACGGCGGACTCGGCAGTCTATAAGAACGCCGCAGCCTCGGCGCGGGTGCTTGAATCAGCGCTTCGGTACCGCCTCGTCGGCCGGGGTCGCCCGGTGAACCGGCGAGTGTTGAAGGATTCAAACTACTGCGGAACATTTCTCGAGGCTGTCGTCGAGAAGGCCGAAGAGCTTGACGGAGATGGAGAAGGCCTGGTCAAGGCCCTCACCGCCGGAGAGATCAAGGGGTTCCGCAAACAGAAGATTTCAGAGTTGGAGCAATACCTCGAAGAGCATGGATTTATTCCCGTGGAGGAAGAGCTCTCACCCGCTGAGATCGACGAGCGCGTGCGGCGAGACGCCTACAAGGACCTCGAGACCGGCCTGCTCAGCGCTGAGCGCCTCAGCTGGCTCATCCAGCAGGTGCTGCGCGACAATAAATAGATTATGCGATTCTTGATCGCGGAAACTAACGCGAGATCGGCCCTGCTCAGACGAGGTCTCCAGGCTCTACACGGATCCCCGCCATCTACCCGATCTTGAACTGCGTCTCCGCTTCCCCAAGCACGGTGTCGAGTATGGCGATCGCCCTGTCGATCTCACCGTTCGTGATTGTCAGCGGAGGAATCAATTGCAGGCGGTTGTTGTAGTAGCCTCCCCTTTCGAAGAGAAGCCCTTCGCCTACCGCGCGGTCCCTGATAAAACCGGCGGCGTCCATCGCCGGCTCCTTTGTCTCCCTATCCAGAACCAGCTCGACACCCGTGTAGAGACCGCGGTTATCGATATAGCCGATGATGGCATGCCGCGACTCCAACGTTCTTAGTCCGCGGACGAGATGCTCACCCGCCTCGTTGACCCGTTCCAGAAAAGCATCAGAGGAGACCGTGTCGAGAACGTAGTTCCCCGCGGCACAGGCCAACACGTTGGCTGCCTGCGTTGCCACATGCGCACCTGGACCCCACTGCCCGAGAATATCGCCCCGGGCGATAACCGCCGACAGCGGTACGCCGCCGCCCAACGTCTTGGAGGTGACGATCATGTCCGGCACGATCCCCGAATGCTCGAAGGCCCACAACTTGCCGCTCCTGCCCATGCCCGCCTGTATCTCATCGACAACCAGTAGCATGCCGAACTTGTCGGCTATGCGCCGAAGCTCCTGCAGATACTCGACCGGTGGCACATAATAGCCCGCCGCACTCTGAAACGGCTCAACCACAATCGCCGCAACGTTACACACCCCCGATGTGCCATCGGTATAGGGCGACTCGCTGCTATCCAGCAGGCGTTCAAAGGCCTTGAGCGGATCCAACTCGCGCCCTGGTTCGCTGCGGTAGCTGTGCGGGAAGTGGAAATGTCCAATCGCCTGGTCCGGTCGTATCGGGTAAAAGTACGACTGCATCGAACCTTTGCCGGTGAGCCCCATGGTGCCGTACGTAACGCCGTGATAGTCGCCGTATGCCGTAAGGATAAAAGGCTGACCCGTGTAGTATCGGGCCGCCCGCACAGCCAGCTCGATCGCCTCGGACCCCGTCACGCCAAAAACAACCTTCGCCCCATCATCCATTCTCGAGTGCGCCACCAATTTTTCAGCCAGGCGTATTCGCTCTTCGTGGGGGTAGTCGAAACAATGCGTAAGCTTGGCGGCCTGCTGCTGAATGATCGCGGTTAGTTCATCATTACAGTGCCCAAGATTCGAAACGGAATGACCGGCCAGCATATCGACATATTCCTTGCCGTCGGCATCGTATAGCAGGGCACCCTTGCCGCTTACGAATACGGGCGGAATGTCAAATACGCCGCAACCGGGTCCCCCGACAGACTCCAATTCAGCCCACTTGCGCGCCAACGCCTTCGTCTTTTCGCCGAACGGAGCTTTCTCGATTCGCTCGTCCAGATTCTCCCTGGTCAGCCTGAGTTGGGCACGTTGCTTAACGACATTATCGGAAAACTCTCTCATCGCGTATCCTCCAGCACGACGTTCCGGCATGTCCTCGCGACATGCCTCCGCAGGTTCACTCCTAAATATTTCTGGCCACGAAACAAGCTAGACGATCTTCGTGGCCATGTTGAGCGCCTGACCGGTCATCGCCCCGGCGTCGTCCGATGCGAGATATGCCACCACCGCGGCCGCGTCTTCCGGCACGGCAACTCGCTTCTGTGGATCAAAATCCTTGGCCCACTCGAGCCTGGCCGCGTTATTGTCGGGAGCGCCGTACATCTTCCCCACATCGCGGATGACGTTCTCTGCCATTTCCGTATGGATCAGACCGGGGCAGACGGCGTTCGCCGTGATCCCCTCGGGGCCCAACTCCAGGCCAAGGCAACGGATGAGCCCGAGCATGCCGTGCTTGGATGCAGCGTACGCGCCCAGCCCAAGTTCACCCACCTTACCCGCCTCAGACGCGACAAAGATAATTCTTCCCTGTTGACGTTCAAGCATTCGACCGCGGCCGAGCACTTCCCGAACGGTGCGCGCTGCACCTACCAGGTTGACACCGAGCGTCTTCTCCCAAATCTCATCCGAGGTCTCTGCGACGGGGGCTACCCACAGGACCCCGGAGTTATAAACAAGGATATCGACGTGACCGAAGGCCTCCACGGTCCTGGCAACCATCGTTTCAACATCCGCCTGATTACATACGTCCGCTTCGATCGCCAGCGCCCGGGGACCGATGTCACGAATCTCTATGCATACCTCTTCCAGGGCCGCGATCGTACGCGCGGCAAGCGCCACATCCGCTCCATCCTGCGCCAGGCGCAAGGCGATCGCCTTTCCGATGCCACGGCTGGCGCCCACGACAAGCGCAACCTGCCCTTTCAAACCACAACGCTTTGATAAATCTGCCATGAATTTGTCCCGCCGGATCCGAAAATGCCTTTCGACAGCGGCATACGAACCTTAGTCTTTTGGGAAACGCCGTACAACCTTGAAAGCACGACTCCCTCTCCCACCGCTCATTAATAGAGACAAGAAATATTCGACAACCAGCCAGGTCATGCTATCCTTTTGGAGCTTCAGAACAATACAACAGGTCGTCGGCTTCCAAAGTCGACTGTAACGCCACCATAAGAAGGAGACAGAGCGCTATGTCAGGTAAATACGCAGGTGGATGCGAGCACATTCACACCCACTCCGATAACGAACCGATCGACAACCACACGTGTCACTGTTCTGTCTGCAAAGGCGTCACTGGACAAGACACAACGCATGTCGTCTTCTTCAATCACGGTGACCTGGAAGTCGATAATCTCGACGGTTTAAACCGCCAGCCCTTCAATGCCAACAACCCGGACGGGCCCCTTGAGCTGTGCACCTGCGCAACCTGTGATACGCCCATCATGCTGGATGACAAGGAGCGTCGAATCCGCGTGATCGTTCCCAACCTGATGGGCTATGACGCGGAAGCCCTGCCGGCGACCTACCACGCCTTCTTCGACCCGGCGACGGGCGCAGCGACACCGGACGACGGACGACCCGTCTGCGAAGGCCTTCGCGCCGAGTTCGTCTGGCCGACACCCGCCTGACGACCCCGCACTCCCTTTAGCTGACCGCCCTTGCTCCTAGAGACAGGAGCAAGGGTGGCGGGTTGGCTTGAATCCATTCCTCCGCGACCGGGGAGGAACATGATGCGTCGGCCCTGCCCACTGAACGACTTCTCCCGACGCCGAGCGGCGAAAGATGCCCGATGACGGGGTTTTACCCGGAGCCACCCCCATCAGCATAAGCCTCAAACAATCCTTCTGTTATCCGTGCTTTAAAGATCAAGACGTCAGTCTGGACGACCTCTTCCGTGCGGCCGCGGCGATCGGTTTCGAGGCCACTGAATTCTGGGTACGTGACGAGCACTTCGCCGAGATCGTGGCAACCGCCGGACGTCATGGTCTTGCCATCGCCAGCATGTGTGGCCACGAGACACTCGAGGACGGTCTCAATAACCCTAAAAACCACGAACGCATCGATGCCGAGTTGCACGAATCAATCGATATCGCCGCCGAGCACGGCATTTCCGGCCTGATCTGTTTCAGCGGCAATCGTCGGCCGGAGCAGTCCAATGAGGAGGGGCTGGTTGCTTGTGCCGACTGCCTGCAGAGAGTTGCACCTTATGCCGAAGAAAAGGGCGTCAACCTCAACGTCGAACTACTGAATTCCAGGGTGGATCATCCCGGGTACCAGTGTGACCACGCCGCATGGGGCGTCGCCCTCTGCGAACGCGTCAACAGCCCGCGCGTCAAGCTGCTGTACGACATCTATCACATGCAGATCATGGAGGGCGACATCATCCGCACGATCCGCGAGAACATCAAGTGGATCGGTCACTTCCACACCGCGGGCAATCCGGGCCGACACGAGATGAACGATGACCAGGAACTGAACTACGCCGGCATTGCGCAGGCCATCCGTGCCACCGGGTACGACCTGTACATCGCGCACGAACTGATGCCCCAAGGCGACAAAATCGCCGCCCTGCGACAGGCCTACGAAAGCTGCAGCTGAGGTCGTCTAGTCGTCGGCCGGTACCGCGACCACCTGGCCGCTTTCACAGGCGTCCAGGATCGCCTGGCCGACGACGAGATTCCGGTAGCCATCGTAGAGGCTTGGCATCGGGCTCTCGCCGGCCTGTATACAACCCGCGAAATGCTGCAACTGCGTGCCGTAACCGCTGCGTTGCCACTTGGTCAGCGTGTGGTGCGGCTCCCACACGTAAGTGCTGTTGCCCTTGGTCCCCCGCTCGGCCTCAACATGACACTCTCCCCGACGGAAGGACACACGGCCGAGATCGTCGACCGTCACGATCGCCATCTTGTCGCCAACAATTTCCAGGCCGGTCGTCCAACCGTTATATGAATCCTGCAGATTCAAGAAACCCACCTTGCCCGCGACGCTTTCCAGGGAGACCTGGTAGACCTTGGCACTTCCGGCGCCGTGGGCCCGGAACGCGGCGACGCGCGCAATGGGGCCGAGAAAATGCCGGATAAGATCGATCGGGTGACCACCCTGAACCATCATATAGGACCAATCCTCGTCCGGCGTGCCCCAGCCCTTATCGGGTGAAAGTTGACGGGTGGGCCAGGTGGTGTAGCGGCTCTCGACCGAGAGCACCTCGCCGAAATCATCGGCCGCCGCGAAGTCGGCAGCAATACGAATCGGATCAGCGTGGCGCATCATGTGCCCCACCTGTCCGACCACGCCCTTTGCCGCCGCGGCATCGACCAACTGGCGTGCACCCTCGATCGTCGGTGCAGCCGGTTTCTCAATGAAAAGATGGCAGCCCGCCTCAATCACTTGCAGACCAACGTCGAGATGCACCTGCGGCGGCCCTACGACCATAACCGCATCCGGTGTTTCATCGCGCAACATGGTTGCCACGTCCGTGTGCGCCGCTCGTGCCCCGAAGTTTCGCGCATTGCGTGCGGCGAGTTCTTCCTGCAAATCACAGACGGCAACCAGGTCAATCTCCTCGATATAAGGAATGCCCGGCATAAGCGATTCCGTACATTGTGCGCCGGCACCGACGACGGCGAGACGAATAGGATCCATCAGATTCCCCTTTAGATATTTTCAACAACCAGCGAACTCAAGAATACCAAGTCCGACTCAATGTAGGACTAAAGAAATCCGTGTGTGAAGGTCCCACACGATATCAACCCGCTACTCCCCAACAGCGTCAGCGCAACGATACGGAATTGGTCCCACGCACTGGATCCATCGAGCATCAACTCGCTTACGAGCTTCCCGAGGCCTGGTCCATGCGTCACCCCGCCCTCGTTACACCCCGAGACGAAGAAGGCGCCTCGGTGCGATGCGATCTCATCAACAATGAAACGGTTCTCGTCCGTGAACGTCGGCAATCCGGCGTTTACCTGTTCGATTTCAGCACCCGCCAGGACCGGCATCACGTCTTCGATCTCCCGGATATACTCGCGAATGCGATCGGTCTGCCTCGTCTCTATCTCCGTGCTTAGCGGCGGACGCAAGGCATCCACCTTGCGGTCGGCCGGCATATCGCCCGCGTCGGATCCTCCGATCAACAAGCCACCGCGCTCCTCGCGGATGTAGAAGCCATGACAGTCCGGAAAAATCAGCAACGGCATGTCGGCCGGAACGCCCCCAATCGGTCGGGTGGTATAGCGCGCCTCGACCGTCGGCTCCGCCGGACAGGGCACCTCCATCGCATCCACGAGTGGCCGGGTCCAGGCACCGGCGGCAATGACAACCTGATCGGCATCCACCGTCCCCTGCTCCGTCCGCACGCCACTGACACGACCGCCAGACTCCAACAACCCGGTCATCCTTGTGCTGTACCGGAGATCAACGCCATCACGCTCCAGCTCGCGCGCTAATGCGGGAATGGCATCGGCCGCGCGCACACGAATGGCATCCGCCTCGTAGACGATGCCGGCCACACGACCGATGTCCAGCATGGGAAGGACTTCTGCACAGCGGTCCGAACCGAGGACCTCAAGCGACGTGCCAAGTTCCCCGGCATCCGCAATCAGCGGCTGCACGAAGCGCCAGGTCTCCTCGTTGAGATAGACAAATGCAATCCCGCAGGGGACATAACCAATATCGTCATCCAGACGCTCGGCCATATCGGTGTAGAAGCGGATCCCGTAATCCTGCATGCCCCACTCCGTCGCACCCCAGGGAAGGATAAAATGTGTCGACCAATGCGCCACGAAACCAGCCGCGGCGGCGGAGGCCTGCGTGGCCGGACCATCCTCGGCTTCAAGCAACGTTACGGCGCATCCCCGCTGACGCAGGTGCCAGGCCGCTGCACACCCGATCGCACCCGCTCCAATTACAACAACTCGTTTCATCTCTGAATTAGGCTCGCGCATGCAGTCAAGCCGAGTTGCGGGGTCCACACAACATAAAACACAATTTGATGCGGCCGGTCGCCGCGCCAACCGGACCGGGCGCCCGATCAACCCCCCAGATCTTTCTAGACATGCGACCGTATCGCGATTACGAATACGCATTTGCGCCGGAATCCGCGTGCCGACGGACACCGCTCATGAGTAAACGCATACAGAAAACCCTGCATGTCGCCAAACATGGCGATGATCGCGCCGCCGGCACGATCACGGATCCCCTCGCAACTCCACACGGCGCCCTCGCTGTCATCCGGCGACAACGACCCGCTCGCAATCGATCCACCAACGTCGTGATTCATGGCGGCACCTACCATCTGCCCCGTACGCTCACCTTCAACGGCGGCGATTCCGGTACCCTGCGCGCACCCCTGAGATTCACCGCCGCCACGGGCGATGCCGTCACCCTCAGCGGTGGGCGGCATATCGACAATTGGCGCAAAAGTCGCGTCAACGGCAAGGCCTGCTGGATCACGGATCTGCCCGATGTTAGAGCCGGAAAATGGAACTTCACCCAACTTTTTGTCAACGGCAAGCGCCGCTCGCGTACGCGCGTACCGCGCACGGGCTGGCATCGTTTCGCGGACTACGTGCAGAAGAAAGACCGTACGCCAAAGTGGTTCCACGGCCCGAAACGCATGCATTATCGGTCCGGCGATCTCAAGCCCTGGCGCAACCTGAGCGACGTCCGGCTCATCGCACCCGAGTACTGGTTCATCTCACATCACCGCATCCGTCGTCTTGATACGAAAAAACGCATCGTCTATTTCAAGACGCACAGCGTCGCCAGCCTCTCCGACGAAAAAGCCAAATGCGCCCGGTTCTTCGCCGAGAACGTCTTCGAAGCCCTTCGCGAGCCCGGCGAATGGTACCTGGACCGCCCGGCCGGGCAGCTCTATTACATTCCCCACCCGCACGAGGATTTCGAATCGACCGAAGTCATCGCGCCACGCCTGAACTGCATCGTCGCCCTGGCCGGCACAGCCGCCGCCCCGGTCCAACACGTTCACCTCGAAAATCTGGCGCTGAAACACGCCGAATGGGATTACCCCGACCATGACTCCGGATCCGTGCAGGCCGCGGTCAAGGTGCCCGGCGCAATCGTCTTGCGCTCCGCGCACCACTGCGTCCTTTATGGCTGCGAAGTGGCCCACGTTTCCACCTACGGCGTTGAGACGCGCAACGGTTGCCACGATAACCGGATCCTCCACTGCTCCTTACACGACCTCGGCGCAGGCGGTGTCCGCATTGGACACGAGTGGATGCACCGCGTCGACGAGACGAACGCCAAGGCGGTCAGGCAGATCTCACCGCTCCCCTCGGCCACGGTCGTCAGCGATTGCCGCATTCATGACGCGGGCAAGATCCACATGGGAGCCAGTGGAATCTGGATCGGCAACGCGGGATCGAATCGGATCGTCCATAACGAAGTCTTCGACATCGCCTATACGGGCATCACCTGCGGCTGGACCTGGAGCTTTGACCCGACCGCCACGGTCGACAACCGGGTCGAGGACAATCACGTGCACCACATCGGTTGGGGGTGCCAACTGAGCGACAACGCCGGCATCTACGTGCTGGGCATCAATCCCGGCACAACCATTCGCCGCAACCACGTGCATCACGTCGGCTGTTACGGGTACGGGGGCACCGGCCTCTACCTGGACGAGAGTGCTTCCGAACTCTCCGTCGAGAACAACATCGTGCATCACACGGCAAACGCCGGCTGCATGATGCACGTCGGGCGCGATGTTTTCGTGCGCAACAATATCTTTGCGATGGCCAAGACCCAACACGTCCGACCGGGCAACCGCGGCCCGTTTCGCGCCATGGTGTTCGTCAACAACATCGTGTACTGGACCACCGGCCAGATCGGTCGCACCGCCTGGGGGCTGCAGTCCTGCGAGTGGGCGCCGATGCACTACACCTTCGCCCGCAACCTGTTCTTCAATGCCGCCGGGGACGTCACCTTCGGAAACGATCTGACGCTGACCGATGTCCAGGCGCTGGGGCAGCATCGCGATACACGGATCACGGATCCCCTGTTCGCTGATCCGGAAGCAGGAGATTTCACCTTGCGCGACGATTCCCCTGCCCTCGCACTGGGATTCCGACCGATCGTACTGAGCAGCGTGGGGCCACGACCAACATTGCTGCGTCCGACATCTCTCAGAAATCGACCGGCCGAATCTTTCGCACCACGACAGATCGTGCGCACCCTGTTCAAGAGGGTCGGGGCACGAGAGGTGCAGATGACGTTCGTGAATGTCGGCACGGTGCCCGCTTCTGGTCGCACGCGGCTGGCGGTCGCGCCGGACTCTTCGGCCACGCTCATCGGGAAAAAGTCGTTCCGCTTCGATAGCCTCGCCCCGGGGGCGACGCAGAAAACGACGATTCAGATGCGCCTTGAATCCGGCGCCGAGACCGTCACGGTCGAATCCATACCCGGCAGCCCTAGTCTGGTGCCGGCCATGTTCCACCTGCTACCAAGCGGTACGGGTGACGCACAATAGAGGCGGCGGGCGCGACAGGCGAACACGGCGCCTTGATTCGAGGGAGATTCGGCCGCAGGCCTAGAGGTCGCGACTATATGCGACCGCGAGGAGTTGCGACTCGATCTCGTACTCTCCATTGACGGCCGGATTGACGTTGTCGCTAACCGTGCGAGCTTCGTAGAGCCCAATGGCATACGAGATATCGAACGAATGCCCATCCCTCTCGTATCCGGCTCCAATCGAAATAACCGGCACGTCCTGCTCCAATGCTACCGGAATGAAGGTACTCGTCGGATTCGGTGTCTCGAGATAGATGCAACCGGCGCGCAGATCCCAATCCTCTGTGTAGTCCCACTCCAGCCCAAATCCGTAGGCCCAATTGTCGTTCCAGTCCTGAGGAATCACGGGAGACGGGAGAAGTAATGAATTGCTACCGATATCAACAGGTATCTCCGAATTACGAGAATGTTCGAGCCAATCCACATCAAACGCGAGCCGCACAGAATCACAGACCTGGATACTGTAACCCAGGCTGATTATCGTCGGGAACTTGATCTCACTCGAAAACGAACTGCGGGATGACGCTCCAGCCGCCGCTGCTGCTGCAGGCAAATCCGTCACGGTAAAGTTCCCATCGTACTCCACATCGAACGACGACTTATAGATCAATGCCAGAACTTGTCCGTCGGCCACGTGCCACGTCCAGGCAAAATTAAATCCGACCGCTTGCCCGTCACCCTCGAAGCGTGCATCTCCAAGTGGATCCGTGCCTACCCCGGTAAGGGCGGCCCACGGGTACCGCTGCTTAAACTCAATTTCGGAATAGTAGAGGCTGACCCCTCCCGCAACCGCCATATTCTCACCTACCCGCGTGGCGATGGAGGGATTCAGGTTGATCACCGCCAATTCGGCAAAGTACGGTGATGTCGCAGCGAACGATGCCGTGTCATCCCATTTTGACGCACGTCCAAACGGCACCGTCAAACCGATACCCAGCACATAATCACCCCCGCCCAATGGCATCACGCCGAAGGCACTAGGCAGAAACCCGATAGAATTGTCGGTCTCCTCCCTTGGACCACCGCCGGCACTTCTAAATTCTCCAGAACTGTCGGCGATCGTCACGGAGAGCGATGCTGCCGAGTCTTCCATATAGGCCAGATTGGCCGGGTTGATGGTCGCTGCCGATGGATCATCGACGTCGGCGTGCTTGCCGCCGATTCGACCAAGGGCCGAAGCGCTCTCCGGAGGATTCCGAAAGCCGTCGGCAAATATGCCGAAAGGGGCCACGAGAAGACTTACAGTAAACACAGCAACGTAGCGGCGGATTTGAGTTCGTATCATTGTCTTATACTCCTCACATGGTGGGTTAATGAGATTTGAAGACGGGCTCTAGCGCGAGATCGGGCCTGCGACAGTATGCTCAAGGGCATGAGGGTGCCAAACCCCCACGGAAAACGCAAGCGTGGCTTTACTGCTCCGGGCGACCACATCAAACACTCGCCAATTGGCATAAGACAGGCCTACGCATGCGCAGGGGCCATTCGGAGGAGGATCCGGACTGGCTATTGTCCGCCCATGTGCGTATACTATTTGCATTCAAGTCATGTTCCATTGCCGCACGCTTGCTCCGCCGATGAATCTGTGACCGCGATTCGTTCGGCACGCTTGCCCCCTCTCGACGCGCTCGCCGCGCTCGATTTGAACGATTGCTCAGCACCCCTGCAGGATCCTTCTTTTCAACCTGTCCCCACCAACCAACCGCGGCAACCAACCGCCGCTTACAGAGGAGTAGAAACCCTATGACCGCGTTGATAATTATCACCGCACTCACCATCGGCATATCAGCACTATGCTCGCTTTTCGAAGCAGTACTGTACTCAACGCGCCGCACAGCCGTGGAAGCCGCGATGCAATCGAACCGTTCCCGACACCGACGAACGGCGGGAATAATGGAGGGTATGCAGAAGGATATTGCCTCGCCCCTGGCAACCATCCTGATCGTGAACACCCTTGCCAACACGGCCGGAGCCACCATCGCCGGTACCCGCGCGGAACAGGTCCTTCAACCGCAATGGATCATCGCCTTCTCATTCGCGCTGACGCTCTGCATCCTGATCTTCTCCGAGATCATACCCAAAACCCTCGGGGCCCTGCACTGGCGCGGACTCTGGCCCGCCATCACCATGCCGCTGCGCATGATGCAACTCGTCTGCAAGCCCGTAACGGCGCTCGTCCGACTCATCACGGATCGCCTCAGTCGCGGCGATAACTCCGGAGCCGCGGTGACCGCCGAAGAGATCCTCGGATCACTGAAACTCGGAGTGGAAGCCGGTGAACTCGAACGCTGGGAGAGCGATATTGTACACAACCTGATCGGCCTCGAGGGCAAGAGCCTGAGCGACATCATGACCCCGCGCACCGTGCTCTTCATGCTTAGCCAGGACCTCACAGTGGGCCAGGCTTTTGAAGAGGCCACACGGCGAAAGTTCACACGCATACCCCTCTTCCGGGAATCGCGCGACGACGTGATCGGCTACGTCACGTTGCACGACATTGCTCTCGCCGTCGCACAGAAGCGCAGCGACGAGCCCGTGCTCGATCTCCTGCGAACGATCAATTTTACGCCCGAGACCGCGTCGTGCTCGGATGCTTTCATCCGGTTCTTGCGTAATCGCGAACTCGTAACGATCGCCGCAGACGAGTTTGGCGGCGTGGCAGGCATCGTTTCGCTCGAAGACCTGGTTGAAACCGCCACGGGTCGCGAAATCGTAGATGAACACGACCAGGCAGTGGACCTCCAGCAGGTCGCCAAGGACCGGCACAACCAGGCCATGCAGTCGGCACAGACAGAAGAGTAGCCCGCGCGCGCGTTAACTCAGCCGGTTCCTATCCGTCGTAATGACGATTCGATTTCGGTCGCCATGCGCTCCGGTGACGTCAGCAAGGCTGCCGGATCGTCGTAGGGCGTTACCGTGCCAGACGCGGAATCCCAGTGAATCGGTCCGTAGATACCCGGTGCGCCACCGCCCGTCAGGATCTGGTAGAGGCAGTCGCCCTTGTTGTAATGCCAGAACTCCCCCGGATAGTGCATAAAACCGTGCCGCTCCATGACTTTGGTGATCGCCACACGACTGGCATGTTCCTCGGCCGACACGAACGGCGATGCCATCGGCGTCAGCGCGCTCATCTCGAGATAAGGCCCGCCACGCCAAACCTCGGCACCGTCATCACGGTCGAAGATCGAAATGTCCACCGCAGCACCCTGGGTGTGTGTGCCGCTCTTCCCGCAATTGGCAACCAACACGCTGGCTCGTTTCGAAACCAGGTCAAGCGAGGGTCGATCGCCGCCACATTCCCAGACGCAGGACTTGACGATTCGATCGAAGGCTTCCGGCGAACGGCCCAGCCTCGTTTGCATCTCTCTCGTCCGAAACCCGTCCTCGAACTTCAGGATCCAACCGCGCGCATTCATATCACGAGCAATGGCAACAAGATCAGGTAACAGGCGCTCGCGCACAAAGAAGATCCGCTCCAACTCTCCTGCAATCAGGGTATCCGAGCAAAGGACCTCTACATCGGCCGCGGACATGGCATCCGAAATCGAGCCCAATGCCTCGTCGCTCTCCTCGCAGGGATAGGCACGCAGTCGCTCGAAGAGCACCCGCATTTCATCCATATACGAGATCCAATAGTCGCGCTGTGTCAGATCACTCACCACGCGAACTTATCCATCAACCAAGCTCGAATCAAGATCACTAACGCGGGCGATGAATAGATTTTTCATACCGACTCGATGTGCCTTGATTACGCCTTTCTGACTCCGCCCTATCACGCCACGCTCCGGGCATCGGGATGCCGACAGATCCAGCAACAGCGCGCCGCAGTGCTCAATGTTTCGCCTTGTCGCCGTAGACCGTCATCAGAGATGGATCCTGCGGCGGGGCGAGAATCCTTATCTGCTCTTCTGTCAGCCCGGAATAGCCGGAGCTGTCATGGTACCTGTTGGACCAACTCATGGCGGGGTGATTGAATTTGAAGAACAGGGTGCGCCGCTCGGCATCAGAGGTCCAGGGCAGCGCACCGTGGGTCAGCGCCTCAGTGAAGATCACGGCCGTGCCCGCCCGCCCCGTCACTGCTCGCACACAGTCGGCGCGCGACTCAGTCATGTCCTTCCATTCCGAAGGATATGGGAAATTGGCCTTGTGCGAACCGGGCACGCAGCCGAAACCACCGTCGCCGGGATTGACATCGTGCAGGTTGTAGGCCACCACCGTAAGGCCGTTGTACATACGCCCATCCTGAACATGGTAGAACATACTCGGGTTATGCGGGGTCCCGCCACCATGCAGCCCGGCGCCAATCGGGCTGAGTCCTTTGCGCATCACATCCAGATAGACGTGATCAAGACGAAACTCCCCTCCAATCAGGGCTCGCAAACGGGGCGCGATCAGCGCGTGATCGAGCAGGTCGAGCATGGGACCCTGCCAACCCAGAACATCGGCAAAGCGATAACACTGGAAGTCGGACTCGTCCAGTTCGTCGATCTTCTGACCGACAAGGTCGTTTAGCGCGACCAGTTCGTGGGCACCGAGCGCACCCTCCACAATCAGGTACCCCTCCAAATCGAACAGATACTTTTCCTCGTCGGTCATGATCATGACTTCGTCGAATACACGCGGCACACCGTATTCACTGGTATCATTCGGGACAAGCGCAATACACGGCATTGTCATTCGAATACAATGATGATCATACTGCGACAACATGAATCCCGATTCGATCAGCGTTACCGTCGGCCCCGAGGCCGCCGATTTTACAGGCGCAACGCACACAGCCCTGCAAGCCGCTGTCGATCACGTCGCCCAACTCGGCGGCGGAACGATCGATGTGCTGCCGGGGACATACCACATGGGTAACGCGCTGCACCTGCGCAGCAACGTCAACCTGGTCGGACATGAAACCGAAACCCGACTCGTCAAGAACCCGAGTCGCGTCACGCCGCTGACCGACGACGTGGACTGGTACATGTGGACGGCCCGGGTAGCGGATCCGTCCGGCTTTGACGTAGGCGGCGGACTGCTGCTGGTCAGTACGGATGCGCACGGCGGGGTCGCGAACGTGACGAAACACACGATCGAGGCCATCGACGGCAACGAACTTCGCCTGGACGTGCAACCGCGCAAGAATCACTGGATCACGCACAATGCACACGCCGCCACGCTCTTCCCGGTCGTAACGGCCAATTGGGTGGAGAACATCTCAATCGCCCGTCTTGTTATCGACGGTAATCGTGCCGAAAACGACCCGCTCGACGGAAACCATGGCGGGTGCATCTTCATGCAGGACTGCAAGCAAGTAACCATCGATAGCGTGCACGCCTGCAACAATAACGGCGACGGCATCAGCTGGCAGATCTGCAACGATGTCACCGTACGTGGCTGCAAGAGCACGGGGCACACCGGACTCGGGCTGCACCCAGGCAGTGGATCACAACGATCGGTTATACAGAACAACCTGATCGAGGACTGTGCGACCGGCCTCTTCTGGTGCTGGGGCGTGCAACACGGCCTCGCCGAGAAAAACGAGATTCACAACTGCAGCCACTACGGCATCAGCATCGGCCATCGCGATACCGACAACACCATGCGCCACAATCGGATCCTGAATGCCGGTATCGCGGGTCTTGTGTTCAGGATTGAAGGCGAGGATCCTCCTTACCGCTGTCCGCATCGCAACCGAATCGAGTCCAACCTGTTCGAAGGCGGCGGAAGCGCCGAACAATCGGGTATCGGGATCGACGTCCAGGTGCCGATCGAAGACGTGCACCTGATCGAAAACCGATTCACCAATCCACCTGCCGGCCATTTGCAGACAGGCATTCGGATCGGATCAGGGGACGCGGACGTCCGACTCGCCGGCAACACGTTCGAGAATATTGCCTGCGATGTTGAGCGGGTGCCTTAGCCTCTGAATGGGTCGCCGCCCGTCGCACCCTTCCTCCCTTCATCGTGCTCCCCCTCGCGGACGTCCCTTTAGAGACGAAAAAGGTGTGCGATATCGCGAAACGACCCTGATTCAGTTAAGGACGGTGACCCTGCCCTCTCTACGCATTCGCGACGTAATCGTCCAATTCCTGCACCAGTCGGGCCTTCTCGCGCTCCGGCAGGAACGTGGCCTGCACGCCGTTACGCGCCAACTGGTGCAGATCTTCGCGCGTCAGATCCAAGTGCCGCTGGATCGCGGAATAGGTCTCATTCATGTAGCCGCCGAAATAGGCCGGATCGTCCGAGTGCACCGTGACGCAGAGGCCCTGCTCCAGCAAGCGGCCCAGATTGTGATCGGACATGTGATCAAAAACGCAGAGCTTGACGTTGGATAGCGGACAAACCGTAAGCGGCACCTGCTCCTCACGCAGACGCTCCATCAACGCCGGATCCTCGTCACAACGCACACCGTGATCGATTCGCGAGACACCGAGGATATCCAGTGCACCCCAGATGTAGTCGGGAGGTCCTTCTTCGCCGGCATGCGCCACGGTCAGGTAACCATGCCGCCGCGCTTCCTCGAAGACGGACCGGAATTTCTCCGGCGGATTCCCCAACTCCGAAGAATCCAGACCGACCGCCTTAATCCGGTCCTTAAACGGCAACGACTGCTGCAACGTGGCCTGTGCCGATTCTTCACTAAGATGACGCAGGAAACACATGATCAACTCAGACGACAGCGCATACTGTTCACGCGCATCGTTCAACGCGCGTTGAATTCCGGTGATCACGGTCTCAAACGCCACGCCCCGATCGGTATGTGTCTGGGGATCGAAAAACACTTCAACATGCCGCACGTTCTCGGCATGCATCTTCTGCAGGTATGCCCAGGTCATGCCGTAGAAGTCCTGCTCGTGAATCAACACGGCCGCGCCCTGGTAATAGATATCGAGGAAGGACTGCAGGTTCGAGAAGGCGTATGCGGCGCGTACCTCGTCAACAGAAGCATAGGGCAACGCAATGTCGTTGCGTACGCCTAGTTCGAACATCATTTCCGGCTCGAGTGATCCTTCGAGATGAATATGAAATTCGGTCTTGGGCAGACCGCGGATAAAGTCCTGCATCGACTCCCTTACCGTCCACGCAGCCAGGCCGCAGCCCCGAAACCGATCGCGACGATTCCGGTCAATATCCACGTACTGTGGTCGCTCCCATAGGAGATGGTGGGATAGTGATTGCTGGTCATGATGAACACCAGGGGGATCGCCAGGTAGCTGTTATGCTTGGAGCGAAGCGGTCCCAATGCGGTTACCCTGGGATCGGGGTCACGTCCCTCGGCCAGGTCCTTAAGAATTTTTTTCTGTGCGGGAATAATTCCCATCAAGACGTTAAACGCCATGATCGTTCCGACAGCGGCGCCGACATGGACAAACGCCGAGCGTGTGCTCTGCACCTGCAGCAGCCCGTAATGAGCGGCCGCAACCCCGATCAACCCCAGGACCACCATCGCGAAGCCATTGCGCGCAATCGGCGTGCGGAGAACAATCGAATAGAGCAGGAACCCGCCGATGATCACGCCAAGACCTGAGATCGCCCCCACGGCATAGCTCATCTCGTCCATCTCGATCAGCATGCTCTCCTTGTAGTAGATCATGCCCATCAGGATGGCACCGGTAATCCATGTCACCGTCGCCTCCCACATGAACCAATGCAGCTTGTCAGGCGTCGACGCCGAAAATCCCTGCTTCTCAAGATAGTAGTATCCGCCGCCGTGTATCATCCAGGGCACGCCCTTCACATCCCCGGTCGCTCCCGCCTGCGCTTTTAGATGCCGCTCAAAGAAAATAAGCAGATAGGTCTGCCCCACCCAAAGAATGGCTGCTACCACGTGTATCCAGCGCGTAACGGCCTGGATCAAGGATTGTATGTCGTGCGCGGTCATGCGGCTCCAGCCTCGAAAGACGAATCGTATATTTTATTCACGTCACGATCCAATGCAAGCACCTTGCGACTATCGCGGAGACCACTATAATGCAACGCGTGACCGTATCCCGAGCCTCGAAAATGCCACAAAGCGACACGAACCCGGCGCAACTGCGCGTGGCCCTGGTCTGCCCTCGCATGACCCCTGCCGATCCGCGGCGCAACCTCCTGACGTTACGCGGCTGGGCGGAGCGCGCGGCGGAGCAGCTCGCCGACATCGTTGTCTTTCCCGAATGTTTCATTAGCGGCTACGCCGAGTCCTTCATGATCGACGAGGGGTATGTAACAGCTGAGCAGGTCGTGAGTACTGCCGAACCGGTGCCCGGCCCCTCTACCGACACACTCGTTGCGCTCAGCCGGGAACTGGGAATTTGCATCTGCGCCGGTCTTCTGGAAAAAACCGCCGACGGGAACTTCAATACGCAGGTGCTCGTTGATCCGGACCAGGGCTTGCTGGGCCGCTACCGCAAAGTTCAGGTCGGCCCGAAAGAGACCTGGCTCTGCAGCGGTGGCAGCGAGTGGCCCGTATTCAACGTGCGCGGCATGCCGACCGGCATGCTTCTTTGTCGCGACAAATCGCATCCGGAAGCGGCTCGCATTCTGGCCTTAAACGGCGCGCAGCTGCTGCTGATCCCCCATTCCTCAACCGTCGTGCCCGAAATGGAGTTCAGGACCTGGTCGCTGAAGCTATGTGTGGCGCGCGCCATGGAAAACGCCTGCTACGTTCTGGTCAACAACAACATCTACGACTGCCCGATGACGCACGGGCGCAGCCAAGCGGGCTACAGTTACGCGATCGACCCCTACGGCGAGGTGCTGTACTGCGATGAGGGCCCACCGGATACGGAGAAGATGACGGTCGTCACCGTTGACGGTGCCGTCGTTGCTGCACGCCGTGCGTTGGAAGGTCCGGGCTTTAACCTCGATACACGCCGCCCTGAGACCTATGCCCGCCTCACCGAAGGGATCAGGAATGAACAGTGATCTATCGGATTCGGATCATGTCGCCCAAAAGAAGGTCATTTCCTTGCCGGTCTCGAAAAATTCCGTCCGTTCATCAAGCGCCCCGACCAGACAGAACGCACCGCTCATCTTACAGCGACGTCGTGCCAACCCGGATGAAGTATCGGCTCACACTATTTGTCGGCAGGTCGATCCAGACCCATGACACGTCCGTCGTCGCTTCTACCAACACGGGAATCCCGGATGTCACGACAGGCACCCAGCCGACCAAATCGCCGGATCCCTCCACGGTGTAGGTTAGACCCGATACACTCTGAAACGAGAAGCAGAACATATTGCTCGTCACCTCAACGGTTTCAATAACCAGCAGAGGTGTCGGGTTGGGCAGCAGCACCGTATGGTTTGTATCGATAGACTGATGGTTTAGAAATCGAATGACGTCGTACCAGTAATATCCCTCCTGGTTCAACAGTTCCTGCCCTCCAATGTCGACATGTCCGAACAGGTTGTGACCAGTCTGGGGCGAGTTCCAGCTGTCATAGACTTTCAAGGTGGACGCGACAGGGAATGGATCATCCTCGGAATCAACCCGGTTGAGTAGCCTCTGATGGGCCGTCGTCATCAAGTCGACAAGGTTGTTGTGTGTGTTGTCCGGCGGCTGGTCATTCTCGGCAACAGTCATGAAGAACGCGGTACTGCTGGCATCGATCAAGCCAAGGTTGTCCGTGCTTCCAATCGATCCATTGGCGAGGTATAGGTCCATCGTTGTGGCATTGCTGAACGTGGTCGCCCCGCCATTGATCCACTGCCCGGTGGTGCCGGGGTTACTAACCTTCTCGCCCGGCGCTGACGCCTGCATGATCACCCTGTCAATTTTCACATACGGTTTATTGGTGGTGGCCTGTAGTTCAGCGACCCGGATTGTCATCAACCCGCCCCGGGAGTACCCGATAAGGGAAATGCCGGGACCGTTGGTGCTGCTCGCCATGGCTCGCCCCTGAAGCATGCCCGGCGTTAAATCCAGCAAATCGTCGAGTCCTTCCTGAACCTCTATCAGCGTATCCGTCACCAGGATCCCGGACCTCTTTTTGGCATACGCAATGAACCCCTCCTCGGCCAATCTCCTCACGACTTTTTCAAGATCCCCGCCTACCAGAAACCCCAGGCCCCCGTGATTGTAGAGGACGACACGAAACGCGTTGGTGGAACCCGGCTCCAGCGCTGGAAGGCCAAGGTAGGATCCGTTGCCGTATGGATCACTGACGACCACATCGGCCCGCACGGCACTTGCCACCATCACAACCAGCAGCAACTCAACCAGCCTCGCCATGGAAAACCTGCCTGAGCAAAGCATATAGATCTTCATTCTTAAGCCACCCTTCCATGATTCTTACCGATGTCCGGAAGCCAAGACCAGCATTTGTTAAAAAGACAAATCGAATGGAAGATGGAGCAGTATCCCATCGCCCGCTTCGCGTCCTGATCGACGCAACGCCTTGAGCAGGACAGGCCGGCGAGTCGCCCTACTCGCTACGCAAGGCCGGCAACACGTTACCCTTGAGGGAGAAGCGTACGGCCAGGGCGGTGGACCCAAGGCCCGCCAGCAGGATTCCACCGAGCAGGCTGAGGATTGTCCGGACCGGCACCTGCACACCTGGCGCATTCAGCGCGGGATAGATTGCCACAAGGGCCGCCCCCACGCCGCAAACGATTCCGAGCGCGAGCAGCATCCAGTGTTCGGCAAGCACCAGCCATAGGATTCGTCCGCGCGTGAACCCCACGCAACGCAACATCGCCAACTCGGATCGCCGCTCGAGCATGTTGCGCGACAGCACGATTCCGAGCCCGACGGTGCCCAATACGACACCCAGTCCGCCCAGCAACAGGAACATGCCGAGGTACGTGGCTTCGACCGCGTGGAATTCCTTTAATCGTGTCAACGTATTCACGAGGTCGAGACCCACGCGATCGAGGCGCCCCAACAGCGCAGACCGGACGACTGCAGCATCCGCTCCCTGCGGTAGATCCACCACGAACATGCGATAACCGGCCTCGGAAGGATAGCGCTGCGAGAAGTCCGATCGAGCGATCAGCACCGACCCCTGAAAGATAGACAACGGCATCGGCAACGCGCCGACAAGTTTAACCCGGAACATCTCGCCCCGCTCATCACGATAGACGATCTCGTCGCCCTTCTCGGGTCCGACTGCCTTGCGCAGATTCCACATGGCCGTGTTTGCATCTCCGGCGAGACCGGGGATCACGCCATCGGGCAGTTTCATCTCCAGTAGCGACCACGGCCCGCCGTGGGCATCTCCGCGACGCGCAAAGGCATCCCGATCACTAAACGCCTCGGGGTCCACGCCAAGCAGGCGGGGTGCCTGGGCCCGGTTAAGGTTGAAGCAGCTCGCGTCATCCCCGTCACGCACCTTTAACGAAACAATCGAGGCATCCGCCAGGGCCGCCTCGCGCGCCAATCCAAACGCGTCACGCCCCTTCTCCGACTCGAGCGCATCCGGCACAGCCAGGGTCGTTTCGCCAAACAGGGCGAATCCACCTGTTCCCGACCAGTGCTCGTGTGCGGAGGCGGCGAGATCCTGTTGCATCGCCGACACACCGAACACAATGAAACATCCACAGGCCAGCAATGCGACCGAAGCCAGGCTCCGCCCGCCGCGGCGCGACGCATTGCGCGCACCCAGTGCTGCCATGCTCATCCGTCCCCAACGATCAAGGCGCCCCAGGAATAGCCGCACAAACCCCAGAACCGCCAGCAAAAGCAAGAACCCCGCGCCGAAGAACACGTACGCCGCGTTCTCCTCTCCGGCCGCTCCACCAAAACCGAGGGCGCAAACCGCAGCAGCGAGGGCCGCTAATGATATCCATAGCGTGCGGCGTGCGGCCGCCGATCGCGCGGCGACCGATCGTTTCTGGTCCAAATCACCTGCCAGCAACTCGCGCGCCGGACGTCGCGACTGGCGCCCAATGGCGATCGCCATCGCAATCCATGCACAAGCCAGGCCAATCAACGTGCCCTTCACCAGAGTCATCGGCTCCGCGTGATACTGAATCGCCGTGCCGCCAACCGCCGCGTGCCAATAGCGCCCCAGGCTCCAGACCAAAACCCGGGTGTACGCCGTGCCCAGGAGTCCGCCCGCAATCGATCCCGCGAGTGCAACCACCAGGCCCTCCGACAGAAAGAGACGTCGCACCTGCCACGGTCGATGACCGAGGCCCAGTAACACGCCCATCTCTTCCGCGCGTTGCTGGACACCGAACACGAACAGCATTCCGGTCAGGAGCAACGCCGCAACAATCAGGAAAAAACTCATGGACACGAAGAGCTGGCCGAGATCCATGCCATCCGCGACGGACCGCAGGGCCTGCTCACGCACGGGCACGACGAACAAGCCGAGCAAGCCGGGATTCAGCGTTTCGTTCAGCGCACGTCTCAATTCGACCTGACCCGCACTCACCGGATAACGGACCGCCGACGTATCCCCAAACCGATTAGCCCACATCGCTCGACCCGCCGCAAGTGTCACGACCAGCTTCGGTGTCGTGCGATACGCATCCCAATATCTCTGGTTCGCGACATCCTCAAGCGCCGCCTCGTCCATCGGCATGCCCACATCCCACTCGCGGCATTGTTCCACATCCGTCAGACCCGGAAAGACGGGCATGAGTTCACGTTCCCTCTCGAGTTCCGTCATCGATGCCACACGCAAGACGGTGAATGATCGCGTGCGCTCCTCGAAATCACCACGGGCGCTCAGCTCGTAGTAGGACACGGTGATCGCGTCTCCCACCCCCGCGTCAAGCTCGTCCGCGACCCATTGATTGATGATCGCCTGATCATCTTTCATTTCCGGCGGCACGGGTCCGAGCGAATCTCCTGAAGACGCTCCCGCAGCGACGGCAAACGAATACGGAGTCGCGCGATCCCCCTTTTGTATGCCGTTTATCAGGTAGGTCAGTACGCCAATAGCGTCCGTATCCAGCGCATGCTCAACCGCAAGGGCCGCGCTCGCCACGGCCGGATCCAAAAAGATTCGATCGCTCTCCAACTGTACCGTTTCGCCACGGCGGCGGAGCATCAGCCCCGAATCTTCCATGGTCCACACCCGCGCAAGCGAGGTGCCCGCCCCGACAACTGCCGATCCGTCGTCGGGCGGCCCCACAAGGAGTCCATTTGCACGGTCACCCAACTCCAGCGTTTCCTGTAGCCAACTCAGGTCGACAAAGACGTTGTAAGGCGCGACCTGATCAGCCGCCATGCTGAACCGCCCCAGTTGCTCGTCGGACACAACATGCCTCACCGTGAAACGTCCGCGACGACTCAGGCTCTCCCTGCGCGACGCAAGCGGCGCATCGCGTGGCATCAACCCCGGCTTACCAATCCGGATCGAGATCTCCGTACCCACGCCGACCCCGAGTCGTGCAGCCAGTTTCTGATTCAGGCCGACGGTCTCGTGATCGAGCGGATAGACAGCGTCGGGCGCGAGGCGCCAGAATCGGGAATCCACACCGATCACCTGGACGTGGTTCACGCGACTGACCGCACCGTCCTCCGTTTCATGCAGCACCACACCACGCAACATAAGAACCGGTGCCACCACGGTGCCGCCCTGCGCCGCCATCTTGTCGGCCAGTCCCGTGTCAAAATAGCGGTCCTGCGCGTTTAATGCCTCGTGGGTCTGCCCCAGGCGCATGAGCGCAAACCGCCGCAAGCTGTAGGTGACCGAGTCGCCGACCAGCAATCCACCCACCAGGGCCGCCACAGCCACCGTCGATCCGAGGAAGACGCTGACTTCCGTGCGCCAGTAGAACCGCACGCTTCTGAGCGCAATATTCAGATACGAAAGACCTGACACCATCCGTCCTGCTCCTAATCCATCGCGTGCAGACGGCCGTCGCGCAATTCAAAAACCTTGCCCATGCGTTTGGCCAGGGGCGAGGCGTGCGTCACCGCGATAATCGCCACGTGACGCTCACGGTTCAACTCGGCAAGCAGTTCACCAAGCGCATCTGACGCCGCGCGATCAAGCGACCCCGTCGGTTCATCTGCCAGCAGCAGGGACGGCTCATTGATCAGCGCGCGCACCACTGCCACACGCTGCTGTTCCCCGCCGGAAAGCTGTCCCGGCCGATGCCTGAGCCGATGCGACAATCCCACGCGGTCGAGCAGCTCGCGACCACGCTTTTCAGCGGCGGGCATGTCCCCCCGCACGAGAGCCGGTACCAGAACATTCTCCAACACGTTACATTGCGGCAGCAGATGATGAAGCTGAAACACGAAGCCGATCCGCTCGTTACGAACGCCGGCCAATCGATTGTCGTCCATCGCGAGCAGATCGTCGCCGCCCAACGTCACGCTACCGGCTGTCGGGCGATCGAGGGTGCCGATGATATTCAGGAGCGTACTCTTTCCGGATCCCGAGGGACCGATAATCGCGACAGAATCTCCATTCTTGATCGCGAGATTGACACCAGACAAAACATCTTCGTCCATACCCTCGTATCGTTTGCTGACGTCCGCGAGTTGAAGCAATGCGCTCATTCCTTGTCTCTCCGTCCGTATGCTGCCACATGGCCGTCATCCATTCCGACCACGATGACGCCACCCACGATGGACGGCGCCGTGATCTCGTCGCTAACATGCAATTTCCACACGAGATGACCGTCTTTCAGATTCAGCCCGAACAATGTGCCGTCGACTGCGGCGAGCACATGATCTGCGGCAATGACGGGTGAGAGCGCCTGCTTCCCGGCCGTGTCGTATTTCCAGATCACATCCCCTGATTCACGCTTTAGGCAATACACGACCGCATCGCCGCCGGAGAATACGATGAGCGAGCGACTCACTGCCGGCGTGGCAAATCCTTCGACCTCGGACATGCTCATGACCCATCGCACCTTGCCCGCCCTCAGATCGGCACTGACCAGAGATCCGCTGCGATTTCCGCCAAAGACATGCCCCTGTGAAACCGCCAGCCCGCCGGCCATCTCCGCCCCCTCCTCAACCTCAATGGCGGCAACCTGCTTCCCGGTACGGACATCGATGGCGAAAAACGTCGAGGCGCAATTTCCAAAAACCGCTTGTCCTTCCCAAACCGCGATATGGCCATCGGTCCGTTCCATGGGATCCGAAACCCATAACTTGCCTCCATCTACTGCGCTCAGGGCATGCAGGATTCCGGACGACTGGGTCATGATCAGCACACGGTCCGGCCCGGACCCCGCGTCGGGCACAAAATTCGGTCCACCCTGTATTCGGCTGTCCGCCGTGTAGGTCCATCGTGTCTTGCCGTCGGCCGGCGACAACCCGTAGACCGTGCCGTCAATCGCCGCAACCACCAGCAACGAGGTGCTCGCGTACAGCGGCGGGGCCTCGAAAGATTTTTCAGACCGGGCCGGGTCCGCGGACATGTCCCCCCGGAATCGACGTGTCCAGAGTTTACGACCTTTGTAATCAAGCGCGTTCACTTCACGTTGATCGGAAATACAAAAGAGGCGGCCGTCGCCCCCGACAACGGAAGAACAAGGGCCCTTCCCCAGCCTTGTCCGCCACAACCGAACAGGCTTGTCGGCAAACGTATCGGTCGCCATACCCGTCAGCGCAAAGCCGCCGTGATAGGTCGGCCAGCCAGCGACCGATATCTCACCAACAGCAAGGCTGAGACAGGCGAGTGTAGCTGAAAACCGGCCCATTGACGTACTGGATCGCATCCGATCACAATAGGCTAGAATCCCCTCGGTATCCAGTACCCGGTACTGACCCTGACCCAAAACAACCGATCCTGGTCCTGAACCCAACAACTCGGCATCGGACCAAGAATCCAGTAGACGCGGGCAACCATCGCGCAAACCGAACCCCGATGACACCTCGAGTCGCATGCATCCAGGATACGGAGAAACCGCACGATATTACTTCCCAATGCAATAGATCGCGTCATCCGTACGGATGAAAATCGCGTCCCCGGCAACGGTCGGCGAACCCTCTATCCGTCCCGACAGCGTGCCCTTTCCCACCACGGCAAAACCGGTGTCCGGATCGGCCTTCAGCACACGCACATCCTCTGCCGTGACAAGGTAGAGGTGCTTCCCGTTCAGGAACGGCGATGCATAACTCGAACGCGCGTCAACCTCGAGTTCCTTGATTACGTTGCCATTCGATGCATCAATACAACTCAGAACCGTGTCGTAGAACTGATACACGCAGCCATCGTTCGCGACCATGCTCGCGCCATCGGAAAACCCGAATCCCTCCGGCAATTCCTCAAGGCCCCACACCTTTTTCCCCGCGTCCGGGTCGACCGCGTAGATGCCCGAGCCCTGGCAATTCACATAAACATAGGTTCCGTCAAATATCGGCGATGGCCCTACGCAAGCGTCGGGTTTCCCGCTCAGGATATCGATCGTCCATACCTTCTTACCCGAAGAGGGGTTCCAGGCGGTCAAATCCGGATCGCCGAGCAGGACGAGAAGATCTTTACCGCCGGCAGTCGTGATGAGCGACGGAGTGGCCCAGGACGACGATCCACGCTCCGTCTTCCAAACCTGCTTTCCCGATACGACATCGTGCGCTGCAACGAATCGCTTCTCGCCCTGGAAGACAACAATCAGTTTATCTCCGTACAATCGCAGCGAACCCGTCAACCCATACTGATTCAGCGATGAGTCGCCCAACGCCAGGTTCCAGGCAACCGTGCCGTCGGCAACCCGTAATGCGGCAAGCTGACCGTTCGAAAAAATCACATAGACATGCCTACCGTCCGTCACCGGCGAACCGGCAGCATACATCCGCGCATCCCATTCCGGGTCCATCGTGTCCGTCTGATAACCCTCGGTCGCCCCGGCCACGACCGGCAACTCGGTCACCCACTGCTGCTTGCCATCCGCGACCGCCATGCACCAGGCCATGCGCTTCTCAGCATTCGCGCCGGTGACAATGACTCTTCCCCGCGCAACCACGGCCGACGCCCATCCCGGCAATGTCAACGCGGTCTTCCAGCGAATGTTTTTCTTGTCCGCCTCACTCCAGGACGTCGGCAACCCCTTCTGGTGGTAAACCGCCGTACCACCCGATCCCCGGAAGGCGCGCCCCGGGACCTTCTCGGCCGCGCCCAGTGGCGCGGCGATCAGGACCGCCAACAGGCCGGTCGTGGCTCTTGCCCCGATCTCACTCACGCGCCTGGTCCCTTATCGTTGACGGCGAGTCCGGCTGCGGGTCCTTGTGCCGATAGGCCGGCGGTTTCGGCTCCAGCCAATCGACAACGGTGTCCTTCATCTGGTAAGCACAAAAGTGATTTCCCGCCGGGCTGTAATGACCCACGTAGTAGCGCTTGAGGTAATCCTCCACGCCACAACTGAAGCTTTTGTAGTCCTCGAGGTGCTGCTCCATGCAATCCACAAAGACAATTCGGTTCGCCTTCAGATAATCGATGACGCATTCGTCATTACGCGCCGCGCCGCCAAACACCTCGCGCAATTGCGTCATCGAGTAGGGAAGATGTATCATCAGCTTCTTGCCCATGCTTTGGAGAAAGACCCGTGCAAGATTGAATGTGTGGAGCGTCGCGCGCTGACCATATTCAAGCAGCAGTGCGGCGGCAGTCCGGGCTCGAGCATCCGGCGTGTCTGTTTGGATTGAGAACTCCAGCACGTCAGCCAGCGCCTGTAATCGCGACCAATCCACGTCCTCTGCGCCCTGGGCCGCCATGAACGCCTGTATCTCGATGTTGTCTTTGAAGGTTTCGTAGACGTACGCCGCGTCACAGAGTTCATAGAGCGACTCGGGCGTGGGGTGGCTGTTCTCGATCTCATCGAAATTTCCACTATCCAGATTCATGCGCAGGAAGCACCACGGATTGGCGTGAAACCCGAAGGTCTCGTCCGATCCCGTGGCGTCCCGCACCGACGGCCAGAAATGGGGACTCATATGAATGCCGCGCCATTGGTAGACGTTGCGCTGGTGATCCTCGTCGTAGGCGTTGAGAATGACGTAGTCTGCCGGCGTTTTATCTTCCTCGCGTAACATACGCCGATAAGACTGGTAAACCCCGTAGCTGCCGATGCCGAAATTGCGGATCGGCTCACCCAAGTGCGCAGCAAGAACTTCCTGCCACGTTTCTCCATCACTAACCTGGTCACATTGCACAAAACTGTCGCCATACGTGTTGATTCGGCAGGGACGGTCAGCGTATTGAATCATTTTCCGGGCACCGCCGGGCTCGTAGGTCGACGTGGTGTAGCACCAACCCAGGCCGTCCCGACTCAAGTTGCTCCTGAGCAGGTATCCCAACTCCGAGTCGAAACAGGCCCAGTTGTTCCCGTCGGGATCGAGGTAACGGTCCACCACTGCGCGTGTCAGAGTATGATGCTCCAGGAAGGCCTTAACGGTGGTTGCCATGATTAGATACTAGGTGCTCACTCGATCCCTATGTCAATCCGGAAAGGGATCCGATCGCCGCAAATGTAAGAACTGCCGCAGATGCGCGGCGACCTCGCCCGATGGGCCCCGTCAAGCTATACGCATTCGCAGAGCGACATGCGAAACATGATTCCACCTGCCTTTGCGCTCACGACTGTTTTGCGTCTGAACAACAGTTGCCGGCCCGAGCGGAGGACGCGATGCGCAGACCGATGATCATTGAAAAGCCGCTCCTCATCGAACCGGCACCCACGGCGATCATGCACGTGCTAGCGATGGAGGTTGAGTGCTATACAAAAGACGCGAACAGGAAACACTGAACCTGATCAAGCAACTTGGGACGGAGGCCCTAAATCGATTCGCGGAAGCCTCTTGATGATCCGGAGTTCACTGCGCGCCATACTAAACACATCAGCTCCGAATTGCCGGGCAGCCCCCGTTCACAACAGCGCCGATCGGCCGCCGGTTGCGCTCCGATCCGTTAGGGCTTTGACCCGCCGACCGCTCCGGTATAGCATATTCACGGCTGGTCGCCGCGCAGAGAGGAAACACCAACGATTGCGGCAATCGGGAGACATGGGAAACGTCCGCTCACGTATTTAGCAAGAACAACAAGGTGATCATGAAAGATGACAGGGCCATGAAAAGGATACTCCTGTTCGCTACGACCGCGATCTTCGCTGCCGCCGTGCTGTGGCTCTATGCCGCAGATCGCGAAGGCTCCGGCTCGGACAAGACCTCAGCGGAGAAGCGTGTCGACCGGACCGGTGCCGAACCGGGCGAGTGGACGATGGATATCGAGGCCGCGCGAAGGCTCGCCGGAGAGCTCCAGCGTCCGCTGCTACTCAACTTTACGGGATCCGACTGGTGCGGCTGGTGCATCCAGACAGACAAAAAAGTATTCTCGCAAGCGCTCTGGAAATCATTCGCGAAGAACAACCTGGTTCTCGTCACGCTCGATTTTCCGCGACGCACGAAGCTACCCGATGACCTCAGCGAACGAAACGATGCGCTCGTAAAGAAGTACAATGTCGAGGGATTCCCTACCTATCTCGTGCTTGCTAGCGACGGTAAATCCGTTCTGGGACGACTGGGCACCAACGCAAAGATCACACCGGAAGAATTCATCGGATCACTGCAGCAGGTCCTGCGCCTCAGTCCCGACACCACCACCAGAGTCCTCAAGAACCTTTCGCCCAAATCTGGCGAACGCTACGCGGGCATCCTCGCAACGATCAAAGAAATCGATAAAGCGTTCGAAACATGGATCGAGACCGAACCGGATCGCACACCGGAAAACATGAAAAAGTTTCAGGACTTCATGACGCGCATCGAGACCCTGCACAAGGACGCGTCCGCGATCGAATCCGAAAGCGGCATCTACGACTGAGCGGCGGCTACACCATCCGGACGGCATGCTTTATCTCGTCCAGGATTTGATTCTGCTCCTGCGCCGAAGGCGGGGGTTCGATCTACCGCGTGCGTTTATTCGGGACGATCGCACGCTGCTGCGATCGAGCACACGCCAAAGCCTGACCTGATCGAGGACGCTGCTGCAACGCTTTGCGTTCGTCCTCGACCTCTCGAATTCCGTCCGAGATCTCGTACACGGCTGCCTGCACATCAGGACCGTCCATCCCGGCAGGACTCCGACCCTACGGGTTGCCGGCCCCGCCGTGGGATTCAGCCTGGCCTGGCGGATCACTCGTGCTCGATTCGCATAGACGGTCACCTCGTGGATAACGTATCGCCCTTGATCCGTTCGCCGCCGGTTACCCACGCAACAACCAGCGGAAACATGGAAGAGCCGCCATAAATACGCCGTTTCATGACAATATCGCCTCCTTAGATTCACACGAACCGAATCTGCCGGCCTTCCTCATCACGCATATCGTCCCACAATTCCCCTTATCGGTCATCAGGCTGCGGTAAAATGAATGTAACCCCTTTGTCACCCCGAGCGCCCCAGACGCATCCAGCCCCCTGACTCCCCCAGTCTTCCCAGTTGGGCTGGGGCTGTCCTAAATCGTCAAAAAAAATATCAAAAATAGATGCGAATAGGCATTGACGGATCACCCCGTAGCAGCCATAGTCTCCGGCTTCTAGAAACATACCACGCATAATTCCTCACGTCGGACCGGCAACCGCAAGACGTTGAGCGCATCGACTTAGTCCACTTCCTTATCCTCGAACACGCTAAGAGATATTCAATATGGCCCGTACCAACTATGCTTTTGAGAAACGGCAGAGAGACCTCGCGAAAAAGAAGAAGAAGGAAGAGAAACGGCGACGTAAAGCCGAACTGAAGGCAGATCCGTCGAAAGCACCCGACCCCGATACGCCCGCTACGCCCGATACGCCCGCTACGCCCGATACGCCCGATACGCCCGAGGCGAATGAGCCGACCGCCTAACACGGCACACTCTGACACGGCGCACCACTCACCTGATTGGAATCACAGATGAAAACACAGCAACCCAACAAGGAGATATCATGGATATCTACGTAGGCAACCTGCCCTACACGGCAGATGACCAGCAACTACAGGAACTGTTCGCACAACACGGCACCGTTAGCTCGGCCCGTGTTATCATGGACAGATCCACAGGCGACTCTAAGGGCTTCGGCTTCGTAGAGATGCCGGACAAAGCAGAAGCAGAAGCCGCAATCAACGCGACAAACGAGCAGGACTTCAATGGCCGCAATTTGCGCGTCAATGAGTCCCAGCCCAAACCCCGCAGTGGCGGTGGTGGCGGTGGTGGCGGCGGCGGCGGTCACCGTGGTGGTGGCGGCGGCGGCGGCGGGCGCGACCGCAACTGGTAGAACGGGGCTCACGCCCCACTCTATCGATCGTCTCCGGATCGACGTTGGGATGACAACGCCTCGTTGTCATCCCAACGCCGAGAGACGCTAGTCGGCCGGGACGGGCCTCAGTCCCTTTCGGCCGAATCGTATGTACGACAGTATATACTACAGAGGAATTGCCGCAGGTTCAGAATGACCGACTCGTCCGGCTCGACGCAACATCGAGCCCCGGCACGAACGTTAAGGCCTGCCCCCCGCCACGATTGGTCGCCGTATGGCGCTACGGACGCAGGGGCTTCAAGTCGACTGCGCCGCGATAGAACTCGTTCGTTGTCGGCGTAGCATTGGTATAGACGGTCATTCCGCCCATGCCGAGCACGTCGGTGTGCTCAGGCACCACATCCCAGGCTGTAGGCATACCGAGTACGGTTCCGCGTTCAAAGCTGTAATGGCGACCACTGTAGGCACGGTAAGACGTGCCGGTCACGGGGAAGGTCATCATGCCAACCATCGCCGCACCGTTCGAAAAGCTGAGCTCCACGAGATGCAGGTGATCGTCCTCCACCGTCGGATCGGAGCCGAGCAGGAATTCCTCCTCGTTGGTCAAGGCGTCCCCGTCAAAATTGTCGCCGGGCAGAACCTGCGCGACATTTGTGAAGCCACCCCCCGAAGCATCGACGATCTGCTGCTCCCAACTGTCCGGCATATCATCGTCATCCACATCTCCTACGGCGGTGTTCTCCACACCGGGGGTGCCGACGATCTGTCCGCTCTGCCACGATCCAGGCAGATTGTTGTCGGCCGTCGCGTCCGTCAACTCTAACGCGTAGCCCATTCCGTTCGGCCAGGTGCCGCCGTTGCTATAGGTCACGCTATCGATGACGTTTGTGCAGAGATCCAACAACACCACGGTCGCGCCCGCATTTGGCAACGTCAGCCTGGATTCTTCGATCACACGCGAGACATGTTCGTTCCGGCTGGTATAGAGCAACGGCCAATCCCATACGTCGTACCCGGGATAACGCTCAACCATGTTCGTGCCACTCGATAGTTCGAGGTACACGTTCGTCAGCAGCAACTGGGTATCCGCGACGACAAGATACGACGTCGGCCCGAGCATGGATCCAAACGGCAACCGGTAAGACTCTTCACCCGACTGCAGTGTCCATTGACTCAGGTCGATCGTCTGCGTACCGGTATTATAGAGCTCCAGGTACTCACCGCCTGACGACGGGTCGTACATGATCTCGTTGATGACGACTGCCGACGGATCATATAACCCCGCCCAGGCTGCCGCGTCCCTATCTGACCACACACCATTTAAATAGAACTCGCGCCGATGCAGGATAAAATGACGCACTTCCTGAACCTTGTTTGTCAGGCGGTGTATCGAGACGTTAATCTGGCTGTACGATGGAATAAGCGAATCTTCCAGATTCTTCAGTATCGGATAGAGGCTGTTGGTTGTCAGCATGGTGTGCACGTGGCGCCAGAGTGTCTTCTGATGGCGATAGCGATACGGAACGGTGTACGACGCGCCACTCCCCGACTCGGGATAGAACAGGACCACGCCCAGAGGCCTGTTGGTCGCGCCGTACACAGACGGATGCAACGGCGTCTCATGGTAGGGGTGCAAGTTTGTGTAAGTCGGATCGAACCCGAAATCAACATCCCACGGAAACTGCTCCCATCTCCCGTCCGATGCTCGGCGGTGCTGAAACATGTTCCAGCTGAACGCCTGATCACTGTTAGCCGTCAGAGAGAGAAGCGCCATCGAATGCCGGACGGACTCGTAGACCAGATTCGTGATCACGACATCATTCTTGGCGGTAAGTACAGCACTACGCAACTGATCGTGCATGAAGTCGTAATTATTGATGGCGGAATCACCAGCGATCGGTCGCCGCCCGGTGTAGCCGGCACGCGACAGGTAGCCATCTAGACTGAGGCCGTGATCAACGGCAAAGGCATCGCCGGGCGCCTCGAGCGACATCGTAATCGTCGGCGATCCGTTACGCCACATGCAAACGTGCCGAACCCGCGGTGTCGGAAACCCCATCTTCCTCTGAATTGCATAACCCAGCCATTCATGAATGATTCGCTTGTACCAGAATGAAGAGTCGTTCTTCCGAACTCGAAAATTAATACCGTCCTCATTCTTGGCGAACCAGAGGTCTACCGGACGCGAGCGATGGAAGCGCAACGCCACGCTGGAACGATCGTCGGTTTGCGTGGGGTTACCGCGGTGCCGGTAGCGCACATCCGTGTACGATTCAAAATCGGGACCGATGACACAGGCTCGGAACGCATGTGGATAGATCACCGGATGGCCATCGGAAAAAATCTGCCAGTTCGGCAGGTTCGACTGTACAGAGGAGCTTTGCACAAGGAATGCTTCATCCAAACTGGGATCGTCACGATGGGGTGCGCGCACGTGGTTGCCGCTTACATCCGTCGCCTTCACATGGTACCGAACAAAGGTCCAATTGGTCCAAAACGTCGGCACAGCCGCCGCATACTCACCGTCTCCGGCGACGGTGTCTGGGGCAACGCCGTCATCCAGCATCGTCATGCCATCGTAGTGCGCGTCCGAAAATTCGTATTCGTTCGTACCAAAAGCCCGGTAGCAAAACGTTACGGACGAGACCAGGTCCGTATCGTTAATCAGCGCGCGCACAACGTTCGCAACCCCGGTCGAGACGAGGTTGAACTCGTGATTCAGGTCTTCGATACCGAATGGCGCAAGCGGTCCGGAAACCGAATTTGAAAGACCCGGCGTACCCTCATGCCCCAGCCATATCGTGTTGCTAGCGTTCCCCGACACAACATGCACGGCGCCACCGATACCTGCCTTTCGAATCTGCATCGAGATGATGTAGCTACCACCCGCAGTATTTCCGAGCGCAACCTGGCGCACATAGTTGCTGGCCGCACTGCCAAAGGTCACCGACAGCGGAGGCTCCAGAAAGACATCGATCATGCGCGTCAGGTTGCCGACCAATGCCAGTCCCGCGCTGCCACCTACTCCGACGGCGTCTTCGACGCGCGACTGCGAATGACTGCCGTTCGAGACCCATCCCGTGAATCCACTCGCGAAGTCACCGTTACTGATCAATTCCGTACCGGAACCGACCAGTTTCACCGACACATCGTCGACCCAGCACTTGCCCTCGAAGTCCACAAACAGGTTCAGCGGCGCGTCGGCGACACCAATCACGCTGGTCCACACCAGGTGCTGCCAGTTGGTAACGGGTGAAGACGCGGACCAGTTACAGGAATTGCTTCCCGTCGCCAGTGCGTTCAATCGCTCCAACGAAGGCCCATAGCCATCGGCCACGGCCGGCCAGGGCTCATTATCCCCGTAGTCCACGCGATCGATTTCCCGTCCGAAATTATTGACCAAACGCAACGTCTCCATGCTGTTCCGAAGACTACCCAGCCAATTGCCCACCGTGTTAACGATTCCGTATTTCGCCTGCACGACGGTCTGCGATGCGCAGAGAACCAGATAACCGCCGCCGGTGATCGAGGTGCCGCCCGGGAGATCGAAATCGACGCCGTCCAGTCGCCAATCGGATAGATCGACGGACGCTGTGTGCGGGTTGAATATCTCAACGTAGTCGTACCCCACGTCGTTGGTCTCGACCGGGTGATACATAATTTCGTTGATCACGACATCCGGCGGTACGCTGCCAACGGCCAGGGAAAACCACTCGGGAACTTCGACACCTTGCAAGCGGACCCGAAAACGAAGAACATGTTCGGTGCCCACGCTCATTGAGGGCGACAGCGTGGCCGCTACCGAGTTAGCGCTACCCGAACCGGCCGCGGTGGCCTTGACGTTCAGGACGCCGTTGTCGCCTTCGTCGAAGGGAGCCGCCTGACTGGACGGCGAATGATTGCCGTTCGCGGACCAATGATCGAGATTTGTGAAAGACCCGTTGCGAACATGTTCGGTATCTGTTGCCGTATCGATTACAGAAATGTCATCCACGTACGCCACCCCGGCACCATCGAGATACGCGTAAAACGCCACGGCATGTGTCGTCAAGCCCGTGGTTGCAACACTCACCCATCCAGGCTTCGGTTGCACCGTGCTCAACAACCCGCCCCCCGAATTGTGCAGCGTGATCGTCGGCGCATCAATGTACCCGATTGACGGCGCGGGCAGCGAGGCGGATTCGCCGCCAGCGCCGAACGCTTCAAAACGGTAGTAGACCCAGTCCGTCGTGCCGGGCCCGCTCACCACCACAGTGTACCGCTGGTCGCCGCTGACAGCGTCGCCACCGGTACCGGTATCGTTCATCACGTTCGTCGTGATGCTGCCGCTGACGGCCACCATCGTTACGACCTGTGTCGGCAGCGTGGAGGCTACGATCGCGACCGTCACCGTCAGCATATTGCCGGGAGCGGGCGTCGCAGGCGTTACGATTGGATCGATCAATCCCCCAAGCGGCGCGTCTCCGGGCGTGCCGCCCGGCGGACCGGCAAACCAGTTGGAGGCTGTATTGCCATGGTTCGTCGTCACCAGGCGTTCGAGCGAGGGGCCATTCCCGTCCGCTGCCGATGGCCAGGGGATATCGTCTAGGTAGTCGACCTGTTCGACCAGAATGTATGGCACGAGATTCGTCTCAGGAGTACCGGGCTTGAACAGGCGTACAGACTCGCCCGCATTGTTTAGTCTACCGGTCCACGCCCCGAGAACGGGGACACCGGGATCGATACCGTGCGTGGCACGGAAGAGCGCCGTGTTCGTGGTACCCACCAGCAGCAGTCGCGCACCAGAGGCAAGGGATATATTGGTGGGCAGGTTGTATTCGACGGCTTCCCCGACCCGCCAGGTGTTGGACGGGAAGGCAGCGTCAAACAGGTCGACGGCGCCGGTGGTGACGTTCAGCAATTCCAGATACTCGTCGTCCGAGTTGTCATTGGGAGGATGATACATGATCTCGCTGATGACAATGGGGCCCACCAGCGGCAGCGCGTTGATTGCACCGGTACCCGTGCGGAATTGTGCAACGGAAACCGGATTAGCCACCCCAAAGCTGTGTGCCGACATCGTCACGAGCGTACCGCTTCCATCGGGATACCGACCGAAGGACACACCGTTGTCCGAAGCTCCGAAGGTTGTAAAATCAACAAAGCGCGTCAGGTTCCCGCCTCCATCCGCTGCGGTCAGATAAACGTCGTCCCCGAGTTCGCTCAATGCGAACGACGTGGGCCCACTGCCACCGGAGCCGAAGTCCTCCTCGTAAAACACGTGATATCCGTTGGCCGGCAAGGTGGTTCCATTCGGAATCTCGAACTTTTTGCGATCCCCCGGGGCGTCGCTCAAATACCAGCCGCTGATGTCGATCGGTGATCCTGTCAAATTCTTCAACTCGATCGCGTCCTCTAGCGGCGGGTCAGTGTGCGCGATGACCTCATTGATCGCGATGTCGCCCTGCGCGCAGACACCGGTTGCGCCCGGTGTGCCCAGGTAGACGTCAGAGGAACACCAGTTCGCGGGCGCATCGGCGTCACCCTGTGGATCGATCAAGGTCAACGAACTACCGTAACCATCCGGCCGAACGGGCCAACCATTCTCGTCGTCGTAGTCGACGCTATGCAGCGTCGAGTTCCCCGAATCCTTCAGCGTGACCTTCTCGCCCCCGTTTCCGAGGCTACCGGTATAAAACCCGTCAGCGATTGCGACGCCGGGATAGCGATTGGTGAAGGCCGTTCGATTCTTGACCACAACAAGGTAGGCCCCTTGCGCCAGAATGGTGGAATTGGTGAAGGTGTACGTGATGCCGGATGAAAAGTACGCATCAGTCAGATCCACCGAACCGACACCATCATTGAAGAGCTCGACGAACTCATATTGGTTCCCATCGACCGGGGTTTGGCCGTCAACGGGGTTGTACATGATCTCATTGATAACAACGGAATTCGCGAATCCGCCGCCAGGCAGCAGGAACACACATACCCATGCCAGCGCACAAAGCCGAAACACACCGTGCCCAAATTGAAAAATCCGGGTATTTTTCACCATTTCAGTTCCCATCACCTTCCAACCCCCCGCTATTCAAATATTATTATAGCACGATTGGTGCCGCGGCGGTGGCGAGGCCAACCTGCAAGGGTGGGTAGAGGGGTGGCTGTCGTGCGGTAAAGCGACACTCGCGAGTCGCTAGTCGACGGCGCTCTGCGCAACGGCTTCCGAAGACCCGCCGCCGATCAGGCCCCACCAGGCGGGTTTCTCGATATGAATCGATACGGTTTCGCCCGGCAAAAAGCTGTGCTCCACGCGCGGCTCGAGGACGACCCGTCGGCCACGAAGGGTGCGGCCGGGAATCGGGCTGACCCGGCCCGGCAAGGCCAGGATCTCCGGACCGAGATGAGTCACAACCGCCGGAACCGCCCGGCTGAAACGCGCGGCACGCATGAGATACGCGGTATCGCCAACGGTTAACTCGCGCGCCCGAAATTCCGGCAGGAACCCGGTAACGCTCGACGTCCCGTCGTACACGATGGTCATGATTGCCTCGCCGGCCTGCACGACCTCACCCGGCTCCTTGATAATTCGCGAGACGATTCCGTCGCGCAGGGCGCGCAAGGTATAGGTTTCCTGGCGAAGCCTAAGCATGCCCAATCGCTCGCGGTGCAGCGAGAGCTCGGAGGCAGCCTCGACCGGCAGACCTTCGAGTATATCGGGCGACGTTTCACCCAACCAACTCCCGATCGAATCCTTCATCACACGCGACTTGGTCAATTCCGATTCGAGTTCAGCCACGATCTCGGGGTAGATTCTCACGGACTCCTTAAGCGCGCTCTGTCGGGAACGCAGACGGATGGCCGCCGTGCTGTCGACCATGCCGCGTCGAATGAGATCCTGCATACGTGTCAGCTCCTCATTCAACGCCGTCAGTTCCGCCGCCTCAGTCGCGCGGCGCAGCTTGACATCGCGCAGTTCGGACTCGAGCCCCTGAATAGATCGCGAGAACTGGCGATCCACCTGCAGGCGATCGATCTGCATTTGCGCGTCATACAGAGACATATCCATTTCCGCCACGACGGTACCCGCATACACGCGTTCACCGGACTTCACGCCGAGCGACCTTAACCGCGCGGTCTCCAGGGGCGAGAGTTCGCGACGGTCGACATCCACCACGCCCTGCAGCGACTGAAAACGCCCACCGGCGTCCAGCAAATACACCAGTAGCACGATTGCACCAACCCAGACCAGGAACGGCCAGCGCCACTTGACGCGACTCCAGATCACGGCCGGATGCCGGCGCGGATTGCCTTTCTGTCTATTCATCAGATCTAGATCTCCACGGTCACCCGCTGCATCAGCAGGCTGACATCCTCAATGTCTTCCAGTTCGTGGAGTGCCGCGAGAAGATCGCTCTGGAATGACGGATCGCGCAGTCGAATCTGGTACGAATACTCAATCGCGTCACCCTGCGCGGCCTGGCGCATGGCAACCAGCAGCGTCGACGATGCAAATCGCTGAAAAATATCATCCACTTTCGTCTCCGACGGCGAGTCCGCCGGAAGGATGTAGCGCAGCAAACCCTCGTGCTGATGCCGTGCCGCAAATGGAGACCAGTGCAGGTACAGGGCGGCCGCGCTAAACAGCAAGGCCCCCAGAATTGCCACTTCAAAGACGGCGGCCCCCGCGGCGATGCCGACGGCAATTGACGCGAACAGAAAGATAAGATCTCGCGGATCTCGAACGGGAGTTCGGAAACGAACAATCGCCAGCGTACCGAGGATGCCCAGGCCGCGCGCCAGGTTGTTGCCGATCGCCATGATCAGGATCGCCGCGACGATGGCGCCGAGTACCTGCGTATGCACGAACGACCTGGAGTACGAGAGCCCCTGGTGGGTCCACCGATACACCGTTGCCAACGCAAGCGACAAGATGAACGCAAGCAGAATCCCGCACACGATCTGGGCTGTACCCAGCACACGCGCGGCACCAAAAGACTGGAAAAAATCGTCCACTAGTTATGCAACCACACAGGTCTCCGAGGTGTCCGAGTACATCGTGCCGGAAAATAGCGACTCGAGTCGCACCGCCGAAAAGTATTTACAAAACCCGACCCTTACTAGATCAAAACGGTGGGCAAGGTCCAACATCCAGAGCGGCGCCTCGTTGAAGGCCTTCAATTCGAGAATGACCCCAGAGTACGGCAGGTGAAAAACCTCGTCGACATCCATGTTCCACCAACGCCCGTCATCTTCAAAGACATTCCATGATCGGGACGGCTGGTAGCACATCTTGCGATCGAACGTAACGCGCGCATAGTTATCATTCGTTCCGAGATAGGATTCGCGATGATATCTCACCTTCACGATCGGTCGCGCACCGATCTCCTTCACGAGACGAATGAATTCCAGGTAGTTCCAGTGCTCACGATCGGACTTCAAGGTGATTGGCGAGTTCGGATCAAGAAAGGGCATCGGGCCCCACTTCGCCGTGTCAATCGTGGCACGGCTCTTGGAAACGACGCCGTTCAGCTTGCGCTTTATCTCGAGAAAGATCGGGCTACCCACGACAGAGTCATACGTCCGGATACGAAGCTTGAACCGATTCAACGATTCCTCCTCCTTCGCGCGATAGAGCGTCATGGCGGACGAATCCAACTGCAGAGTGGTGACGGTATACTCCGGCGGATACCCCTCAGCATTTGGATCAGGCATGACGAACGGTCGAATAAAATCACGTACGGCCGCGACCCGGCTGGGGTGAATCACGTACTTGGCTTCCTGACGCTCAAGCTCGACAACGGAGCCGGACTTCTGTGGCTTGGCCTGCATTGGTTGGCATCCACAAAGATGCCAGAAGGGATACGCTACACCAGGATCGACGACGGAGCAACTGCATGCTCCAACTGCGGCGGTCGACGACGCATCAGTTTACGCTGGACGATATTTCAAGCTTCTCCATCCGGTAGCGCAATATTCGGCGCGTTGTGCCGAGCAACTCTGCGGCGGTAGTCTGGACGCCCTGCGCTTGCTTCAACGCCTGCTCAATGAATTCGCGCTCGTAAGTGCTCACCGCTTCATGAAGCGTCAGACCGGTGGACAGTGCGTACGATGGACGCGGCCCCTGGTGAAATTCTTCCGGCAGGATGTCGAGCGAGATCACGCGCTCCCGCGAGTTCAGAACCAGCAAGCGTTCAATGATGTTACGCAGTTCGCGCACGTTGCCCGGCCAATCGTACCGACACATGGCGTTCATCGCCGCGCCATCGATCTCCTCCGTCGCGACGTCCATGCCGGCGCGACATTCGTTGAGAAAATGGATCGCGAGGGCCGGCACATCTTCACGCCGCTCACGCAGCGGCGGCAGTCTGATCGGCACGACGCTCAGCCGATAGAAGAGATCGTCGCGAAACCGACCGTCGAGCACCTCCTCGCGCAAATCCTTATTGGTGGCGGCCACAATCCGCGCATTTGTCCGAATCACGCGCGTGCCACCGACCCGCATAAATTCCCGTTCCTGAAGAACGCGCAGGAGCTTCACCTGCGTGGCCATCGACATCTCGGATACTTCGTCAAAAAAGAGCGTGCCGTTGCCTGCCAGGTCAAAGCGACCCATCTTCTGCGCTGTCGCATTGGTGAACGCGCCTTTCTCATGTCCAAAGAGTTCGGCTTCCATGAGCGACTCCGGCAGCGCGCCGCAGTGTACCGCCACGAACGGCTCATCTTTACGGCGGCTCGCAGAGTGAATCAGGCGCGCTACCAATTCCTTACCCGTGCCGCTCTCACCACAAATGAGTACCGTCGAGTCCGTCGCCGCGGCTTTGACCGCATCCTCAACGGACTTCTTGAAGGATTGCGATCCACCGATGATTCCGTCGACCGGAAACTGGCGCGAAACCTCCCCCTCGAGATTTGTGACCTTGCGATGCAGTACCGTACGCTCCACGGCACGGGCAACGATACGCCGGATCTCGGCCACATCAAATGGCTTACTGACAAAGTCGTACGCGCCGTCCTGTATCGCCTCGACAACCGGCCGTACGGACGTGGTTGCGCTGATCATAACGACCGGCGTATCGGGGTAAATTTCGTGTATTTCTTTTAGGAGCGACAGACCGTCGCGTTCCGGCATCATGACGTCGAGCAGAACAACATCGACGCGTTGCTGCGCCAGAACGAGAAGTCCTTCTTCCGCGTTCTCGGTTACGGAGACAGCATAGGTCTCGGAAAAGATGACTTTTAGCGACTCGCGGCTGCCGAGTTCGTCATCAACGACTAATATGTGCTTCATCGTGCGGCGTCCCTATCTCCATCCGGCGCTGCGGCAAAACCATCGTCACCGATGTTCCATGATCGCTCGATTCCACGTCGAGCTGTCCATTGTGGTCGGTCACCGTGCGACGCGCGATGGGCAAACCGAGTCCGATGCCGCGCGCCTTGGTGGTGCAGAACGGCGAGTAAATCTTCTCCATGATTTCCCCCGAGATGCCGCGACCGTTGTCGCGAATATTGATCACGACACCGCCGCCCTGGGCTTTATCCATGCTCGATGCCGAGATACGAACCGACGGCGAGTCACTCGCGTGCAACGACTCCAACGCGTTCACGAGCAGATGCGTCAGGCATTCCGTCAGGGCCAGTTCGTCGCCATGGATCACCTCGAGGCCTTCCTCGGCACTGGTTTCGATCTGGAGACCCGTCTTGGGGCCGCGCAAAACGGCAAGATCACTGGCCTTCTTCAAGACCTGTTCTACGTTGAGGGGTCTTTGCTGCACCTGTGGCGGATTGGCGAACGAGTCGATCTGGTCGACCATCTGGTTCAGGCGCGCTACCTCCGCTTCAACCAGAGTGCTGAACTGCTCCCGAAATTCCTCATCGGAGTAGCGCTCCGGCAGGAGTTGCGCGAAGGTACTGACAGCGACCAGCGGATTCCGCACCTCGTGCGACATGGCGGACGCCAGTTCCGTCCAGAATACAGCGCGCTCGAGCTGTTCCTGTTTCTCGGTCAGCAGGCGCTCGCGCGTGAGGTCCTTGATAACCGCCACGGCCCCGAGGCAGTCGTCGCCGCTCATCAAGCGCTCGGTCGACACGGCGATTGAACGTTTCGTGAATGGATCAACCCATTCCTGCAATTCCTGTTCTCCCTTTCCTGCGATCGCACCGGTCAACATATCCGATAGCTGGCTTCCCAGCTTCGCGGCATGCTGGCCGAGCAACTGGTCTCCCGGGTACTCCAGGATCGTAGCGGCGGACTCGTTGAACCAACGAATGACGGCGGCTGAATCGACCGAGACGATGCCGACCGGAATCGACTGCAGCACCGTTTCCGCAAACGTCTTCTGAACGGCGTTCTCGCTGTAGAGCTGCGCGTTCTCCAGCGATGTGGACACATGCTCGGCGAGGGCCATCAACTCTTCGAGATGACCCTCGTCGAACGGGACACCCGTCAAACGATGGCCGATGAAAAGCCATCCAAGCAGGCGGTCGCGAGCCAACAACGGCACAATCAGCTCCGCACCAAGCATGTCCAGCGACTGGTCGAGAACCACGCGCTCCTGAGCATCGCGAATATGTGCCAGACTTTCGCGCGAGACCAGGTGGGCGTTGAATTGAAGCCACTGCACCAACGGATCTTCGGGTGAGACGATCAGATTCCAGGAATCCTCGAAACACTTGATCCCGGCCTTGAGGCAGTACCGGCCACTCTGGAAGTCTCGCGCGAAGATCCCAACGCGTGTGACCCGCGCGAACGACTGCACCACCTCCACCACGTTGTCCAGCATCACGTTGATGTCGTCGAAATGACGAAACAGGCGGTGCATCAATTGGTGCTGAAACAAGCCGCTACTTCCGGGGGCCTGCGGCGCGGCAGGCGGGGCCTGGCCGCGGTCGCCGGTATCGAACGACTTCTGGCGCAACAGTCTATTCTCACGCACCAATTTCAGATGCGAGAACGCGCGGTCAACCAGTCCATGCAGACGCAGGCGGTTGGCCTTGAGATCTTCGACGGCGTAGACGCCCAGCCCCTCGGCTTCCAGGGCCGGTTCCGAACGTGGCACCGCCAGCACGGTCACGAGCGACTCGGGCATCTGTGCTTTCAGCCGGGAAATCAGGTCGGCGGAATCCGGACAACGCACATCCACAAAGACCAGGGTCGGATCCAGTTTGCGCGACGAGGATTCGAGCCGCTCCGGCTCGCTCACGTGCTGTACACTGGCCACGCTGTACAGATAGCCGCCAACGCGGCGCGCAAGCTCATCGTCTTGCGTATACAAAACACAGACTGGAAGGAGGTTCATATCAGTGCCTCCGCGGGGACGACGAGCGGGAAGGTCACGTAAATCGTGGTACCTTCGCCCAAGCCACTCTCGACCTCCACGGACGCTCCATGCTCTTGAATAATGTTATGCGCAACCGACAGCCCCAGGCCGGTGCCGGTATCCTTTGTCGTAAAAAACGGATCAAAAATTCGCTGAGCGTCTTCGGGAGTCATGCCGCAACCCGTATCCTGAATACTGACGCGCACCCGGCCGTCGGCGCCGTTCCCCGGGGAGCTGTTCCATTCCGGCGGCAGGATACTGGTCGATACGATCAGCTCACCGCCATTCTCCATCGCCTCGATCGAGTTGAGGAAGAAGTTGATCAAGGCCTGGCTCAGCGTCTCCGCATCGCCCTGGATGCGGTCGGCATCGGCGGCGTAACAACGCAACAGCCGAACACCACGATGCCGGATCGGCTGCTCAACCAGTTCGACCGAGTGCTCAAGGATCTCGTGCAGGCTGCTCTCGACGAGCTCAACCGGCGCGGGACGCGCAAAACGCAGAAGCCGGGTCACGATCGAATCGATACGGCGCACCTCTTCTCCCATCAGACGCGAGAAGGAACTGCGAAACTCCTCATCGTCATACCGTTCCGGGAGAAGCTGCGTGAAGGTCTTGATCGATACCAGCGGATTCTTGATCTCGTGGGCCATGCCGGCTGAGAGCGTACCGATACTGGCCAGTCGATCGGAACGGCGCACTTGCTGCTCAAGGCGCTTCACGTCTGTGATATCGCTGACCACAAGCAATCCGCCGAGCCGATCGGACGAACGTCCGTAGACGACGTTACAGTTCAGCAGCACGGAAAAGCTGTCTTTCGTCTTCGATTCGAGGTGCGCCTGTTCGGCGCGTATCGTGATTCCGTCGCGCAGCGATGCGGTCAGGGCTTTATACAACGGATCGGGTAAAACCGTGATCGGTTGGTTCAGCGCTTCTTCCCCCTTCATACCTGTAATGCGCTGCGCCTCACGATTGAACACCGTGATCAAGCCGTCCTGATTGGCGGCAACAATACCACTCACCATCGCGTCCACCAGCGTCTCATTGTAGATCTTGCCGTTCTCCACCTCGGTGTACAACCGGGCATTCTGGAACGAAATGGCAAGCTGGTCGCAGAGCAACTGCAGCCCGTCTTCCTCGCGTGCGCTATAGACCCGGCCGGAAAGGCGCGGACCAACCATCATGATGCCCTGCAGATCCCCGCCCGACTTCACACCCATGGCCACCGCGGCTTCGCAATCGGCTAGATGTCGCGCCGCCGCCGCGAGAACGTCATCCCGGCGCGCGCGACGCACCCCCACCGTGGAGACAGGCTGCTTGCTGCGTTCGAGCAGGCGAACGAGAGAATCGGCGCGTGGAATATATTTACTCTGGCCATTGGCGTAGGGATAGGCCTGTACGTACCCGCCGTTCTGCGAAACGAGGATCATCACGCGGTCGCTTCCGGTGGCACTCTTGACCACGTCCGCGAATCGATTCAAGACCACGTCGATATTGCCGATCGATAGCAAGGCGTCGCTTGCTTCGCGGATCATGGCGTGCACGTCCATCGCATTGCGGTTAATAAAGATACGATTCGCGAAACGCTGCATGACGCCCTGTGTGGGAGCCAGGGAAAACGCTACAACCAGCGCGCCCGCCATGGACGGCAGAAACGGCCAACCCAGATTCAGCCAGCCCAGGGCGATATCCAGTCCCATCGACACGCCCACGTAGAGCACCACGAGGTACGCCCCGACCAGCCCGTAGGCCGTTGAACTTCGCAGAACATCGCTGACGCTCATGATGCGACGCGTAACGATTCCATACGCGATAATCGCATCCATCGCGACGACGGCCAGCGGCGTCATCTGCATAATATCGGCGTGACCGGTCCATCTAGGGATGAAGAAGTGCAGGGTGAGGCCCCACGCCACGGCTGCCAGGAAGCCAAAGACGGTGAATTCAAGTTCGGCGCGCTCGACACCCTCGCGCTCCCTCAGGTCTCGCGCCAGGCGACGAATCATCGTGGTCAACGCAAACAACCAGAAACCCATGTAGATAAATTGCCCGGGCCCGAACAACGGCTCGGCGAAGCCCGAGTCGTTGTATCTAAATCCATGCGCATAGAATTTCGTCTGGCAGACAGCGGCCACGCCAACAAACGGAATAATCAGAACGCGTAGCTGTCTCCAGACCTGCCGCCCCGAACAACCGGGATCACTGATCGAGATACGCAGATAATCGATCAGAATCGGGATCGCGATCGAGGCGACCGCCGCCTGGCGAATCCAGAACAGCACGCCATCCCCGGCAAAGGAGCCAATTCCCATGCACAAAAGCCAGACCAGGAAGCCACAAGTAACCACCAGGAAGGAGCGATTCGCGGAGCGACCCGGATTCATCCAATACACCAGAATGCCGATAAAGAGGTTTACGACGATCGCGACGAAGGTGGATGTTTGGAAAAGATTCACAAGGAAGGCGCCTTTTCCAATACCAGCGACGAATTACCGCCACCGAGCCCGTGCACATTGACTGCCGCGACGTCGACCGGCACCTTACGGGCCTTCAGCGGGACATAATCCAGATCGCACTCCGGGTCCCTATTGGAATAATTAGCGGTTGGCGGAACAATACCGTCCCGAATAGATAATGCCGCCGCCATCACTTCCATCGGCCCGGCAGCGGAAAGCGGGTTTCCGGTGACCCCCTTGACCGAACTCACGGGTACGCGATAGGCTTCGCGCCCCAGAACCTTCTTAATGGCGTGTGTTTCGACCCGATCAACGACTGGATCACTGGGACCGTGGGCGCAGACGTAGTCCACATCGACCGGACGGCGACGGGAATTAGCCAACGCCTCGGCCAGGGAAGTCTCCAGACCTGACCCGTGTTCCTCTCCCGGTGCGTCATTGCAGGTTCCATAACCACTAATTTCCGCGTAGATCGAGGCTCCGCGCGCCATCGCATTTTCGAAATTCTCCAAAATGAGGACGCCGGCGCCCTCGGCGATGATTCCCCCTTGTCGATCTCGATCGAACGGTCGACTCAACATGCGTGGATCGATCTCACCCGTCAGCGGCGACAATCCCGATGCCCCCATCAATGCGACACCCAGCGAACTCGTTGGCGAATCCGTCCCGCCGGCGATCACGATGTCCGCCCTTCCCTTGCGAACCATCTCGGCACCGATCCCGATCGCGTCCAGGCCGGCATGGCAGGCCGACGAGATTGTCTGTGTCTGGGCTTCGATCCCGAATTGGTTGGCAATCTCGCTGGCCACGGCATGTGGCTGCGAAGATGAAACGGTATAGGAACTGATCCGCTCGATTCCCTTCGTCTGCCAGGTATCCTTGCCCTTCTCCACGACATCCATTGCGCTCGAACTGACCCCAATGACGATCGGAATCGGCGAAAAACCGTTCATGCTCTCGGAGGTACAGTCGGCGTCATCCATCGCCATCTTGGTGGCGGCGAGGCAAAGTTGAGTGTGCCGACCCAACCGCTTGGGCTTCACAGCGCCATTGAAGTAATGCCGGATGTCGAAATGCTTCACCTCGCCCGCGACACGAATAGGATAGTCCGCGGCGTCAAACGACGTGATGGGTCCAATCCCGCTCTCACAAAAGAGAATCGATTTCCAAAATGCTTCCAAGCCGCTGCCGTTCGCGGCCAGCACGCCCATGCCTGTTATGACAACCCGAGTCGGTCTCACATCTATTTTCTCAATCTAGTTTTTGCAAAAAACATTGCGCGTATCGAATAGAAGCTACTTTAATGCCATCAACAATTTATAAACAAGCGCTTTCGTTCAAATATGTACAGCACAAAAGGAGGGTGTACAAAATTGGACAATAGTTATACACAACATCTTGTGGTATGTACTAATAGATCATCAAGATGTGGGATCTGTTGATCTGGTACGTTTACTGCTAGATATTACTTGTCTTGTTTCACGCACCGAATATGGGTGCTTCACGCGCGGAACGGGACACCAAGCACGTTACAGAGGACAGGTGTCCAACAGGAGAGGCAAGCATGGGAATCACATCATACAACCGACTGAGGGTATCGGTCATGGCGATCGGTATCGCACTCGTCACGTTCGTAAGCACGACCTGCGGAGGAGGGTTTCACAGTTCTCCTGGTAGTGCCGCGACGGCCAGCTCTGTCGGCGGACTGCTGGTACACATCTACGATGCATCGGCTGCAAAGGACAACCAGGCACAAGCCGCCAACCGCAAAGAGCGGCCCCCAGCGCTCGACGTCTCAATCGCATATGGTGAGAACAACTTTTCCAAGGCCCACAGCCGCCGTGGCGCGACCGACAAGGAGCGCTGGGGCGACATGCCGGGCGCATGGGGCAGCCATCCTGCTGATCTAGGCAGCGGTGAAGCAGGCCTCTACAATACGACCCCGGACGGTCGCAACGGAAACCCGATGACGTGGCAATCGCGGGTGCAAGCCCATCGGTCCGGACCATCCGGCACGGTTAGCCCGATCAAGGTGGCGCTCGGCGCGGAAATCGACGATTCCGTTAGAATCGAGTTAGACGCATCATGGATTGAGGCGCCCAAGAGCGAGGAAGCCCCGTTATCGATTGGCAATCCAGTCTACCCCATGCCGGCATCCACGCTCGACGACGGCGATGAAAATTGGGTTCACGGCATGGGTCTCGACTTTGCTTTTAACAGGGAATGGACGGCGCGCGCCGGTTATATCCATGTCCAGTCCCCTACCCCCTCAACGACGGTCCTGCCCTTGGGTGCGGAGGAGGACCAGAGTGTCATCTCGTTCGGCCTGGGTCATCATACCGCCGAATACGCTCTCGAGATGGCGTACGCCATGGGCGTTTTCAGCGATCGCGCCACACGCGGAGGCGGAAATACCGCGCTCGGAAGCAAATACGATTTTGCCGCTCATCTGGTCGGCTTTTCCTATCTTCGCGCAGTTTTTGAATCTTCAGGATATTTTTCCTACACCTACCAACAGAATTGATTAATACTATGATTGCAATGAATTCCCCCGAAACAACCGGACTCAAGGATCAAATCCTCGTCATTGACGACGAATTCGGTCCGCGGGAGAGCATTCGTATCCTCTTTAAGCATGACTACGATGTCGTCTGCGCGGACAGCGTCCGGGACGGCCTTGAGTTCTTACGGAATAATCCCCCGGATGTCGTCATTCTCGATATTTGCATGCCGTACAAAGACGGGCTTGCCGGTCTGCGCGAGATCCGCGCGATCGATCCGGCCGTCTCGATTGTGATGCTAACCGGCTTCGGCAGCCTGGATTCGGCACGGGAAGCCATGCAACACGGCGCAAACGACTACATCAAGAAACCTTTCGATACGAACGAGTTGAGCAATGTTGTCAAGCGCTACGTCAAGCGCACCAAGCTATCGCGACGTGAAGCAACGATGATGTCCGAAGTGCAGTCCATCAACTCGGAACTGAACGAGCAACTACGGCAGAAAAACCACCTCGTTTCGCTCGGAGAAGCCTCGAGCGAACTGGTGCACGACCTGCGCAGCCCCCTCACCGTTATATCGGGGTACGTGCAACTGCTGGCCGAGGAGGTACAGGGCCTGCGGCAGATAGACAATCCTTCGATCCAAGAGATCGATTCCTACTTAAAAATCATCGATCGAAACGTTGGGCGATGCCGCGAAATGTCGGAGATGTGGCGTGACCTGGCCCGCAAAACGGGCAAGATGGAGCCCCTCTCGGTCAATCAGCTCCTCGAGGAGATTCGCGACAACGCATTTCCGACCGCTTCCCACGAAGAGATTGAACTCATGCTCGTGCCCGCCCCCGAGGACACCTACGTGCTGGCCAACCACAGCCAGCTTCATCGTGCGCTGCAGAACTTGGTCGGAAATGCGCTGGACGCGGTGCAGGACCACGAAGGTCGTATCGAGATTTCCGCCGAACAGTCCGGCGACGAGGCCCTGATCCACATTGTCGATAACGGATGCGGTATCTCCGCGGAAAATGTCGAAGAGGTCTTTACGCCGCACTACACGACCAAGCAAGGGTCGGGCGGCATGGGCATCGGCCTGATCATCTCGCGTAAGATAGTGGAGGCTCACAACGGCCGCCTGGATCTCGCCAATAACTCCGGTGCAGGCATTCACGCCGTCATCGGCTTGCCGATTTGCTCCCCAGCCTGATCGCCCTCGCGTCGAGGCGGACACAATTGCCTTGCCTTATCGTCGGCGGGAAACACAATAGGCGGCACCGGGAAGACGGTCCCGATTAACCCGCGACGTGCATCGCTCCAGATGACAACGGAACCCCCCAACCTCGCTGCCGAGCGCCCATACGACACGAATCGCAGCGATTACTTGGACCGCGTCGCGGCGACATTCGGCGACTACAAGCGCCGGAGCATCGAATTCTGCAAGCTTGCGACCGGCGAGCGTATCCTGGACGTGGGCTGCGGGACCGGCCAGGACGCAGTCATGATGGCCGGGTACGTCGGCCCCAGCGGACGGGTCACCGGGATCGATCGTGAGGCATCGCTGATCGCCGAGGCCCAGGCCGCTGACGATACGGTTGACTTCCTGGTCGGCGACGTGATGACGCTGCCGTTCGACGACGGTCTGTACGATTGTACCCGCGCCGACCGCGTCTTTCAGCATCTCACCGCTCCCGTCGCAGCCCTTGCGGAAATGGTGCGTGTAACGGCAGTCGGCGGCCGAATTGTCGTTATCGACGTGGATTGGGATACTTTTGTCATCGACGCTTCCAACACGGAATTGACGCGTCGAATCATACGCTTTGCGAATGACTGTCAGGCCTGCGGTTGGGCAGGCCGACAACTCTACGGTCTGTTTCACGACGCATCCCTCGCAGAGGTTGAAGCGTACGGGGATTCGATCGTCGTGACCGATCTACAGGTCACTTTGCAATTGCTCGGATTGTCCTATTTCCTTGCGGAAGCTTGCCGCGCGAGTGCCGTGACGGAAGAAGAGGCCGCGGCTTGGATGGCCGAACTTGAGCAACGGGACACAGCCGGCCGCTTTTTTGCTGGTATATCCGGCTACTGCGTGCGAGGACAGCGCAAGGACTAGAATCCAAGGCGGATATCACGATAACTTGCGAAACATGCGGCAATACGCTCTCGGTATCCGAGTACGCCAAGAGCGAAGACCTCAAGTGTACGACTTGTGGCGCCGAACTCAACAGACCACATCCGGTGACACCTCGAACGGACGACGACGCGGATTCCGGGCGTCCCGCGCTTAAACTGGCAAAGCGTGAAGCACCCGAACCGGTTGTCGAAGTCCCTGAGGAGCCGTCGGCCCCTGGTGAGGGCAAAGCCACTCCTCAACCGGTCATAGCCTCGATCGCACAGACACGGCAATTCACCGCAGCGATTGACAAGCCCAAGCGTTCCATCAGCGGAACCTTTATCGGCTGGGCCTTGCTTGTGCTGATCGGCGTGCCGCTGGCGTGGTGGCGCTATCGCATCGTAGGTGGCGTGCAACTCGAAGCATTGAATACCTTCGGGCGCACCTGGGGCCCGGCCGTGCTCCTGGCCTTCCACCTTACGGTCTGCGTCTTCGCATTCCGGGATGAATTCTTTGTGGGCATCATGTGCGTCCTGGTGCCGTTCTATTCCCTGATCCATATCTTCGGCCGAACGGATCTGGCCGCCGTGCGTGTTCCGCTGACTCTATTCCTGATCGCGATGGGACCGGAGACGATGGCGGGCACGGCGTACTACCTCAGCGAGACATACCACGAAATCAGTGCCTGGATCGGCCAGTACGAACGCGAAGCAGGCCAGATCAACTGATTAGGGATTCGGCTGCAGCCCGACAACCTTTCCCGGTCGAGATCTTTAGCCGGACATCGCATGCGCTGTCGTCGTTGCCTGTCCGCCTGTGGGGGAAAAGCTGACCCGTGCGGCCAGTGTGATGCGAAACGGTGAATCGCCGATGCAGCCATATAGGCATACTGAAAACTGGCGCATCGACGTTTCGTGCCGCACCGGCGATGCGCGGCGCGCTCGTAGCAGACCACGCATGCAACATCCGAGTGAGTCAAGCTTCGAGGTGGCCCCGATCAACCGCCCGGTCGATCAACCGGCGCAGGTAAACCCAGAGGCCGGGCGCGCCGTCGGCGATGCGCTCGTTACGTTCAAGAACCTGTGCCAGGCGAACGCCGTGCGCACGCCATGCATGGCCCTCCGTCATCAGGTTGTGTAGCAGCGGCTGCGCGCGATCGACCGCAACTGCAAAGCGGGCTTCCGCCGTCTCGTGGTGCTCAAATTCTTCCCAGAGAGCGTGGATTGCACGGCCCTGGTCCTCGGGCAAGAGCCCAAAGATACGCGTCGCCGCACGTCCCTCGCGTTCCGCCTGATCACGTCGGGCCTCCTCGTCATAGCAGAACGTATCGCCGGCATCGATTTCGACCAGGTCATGAATCACGAGCATCTTAAGCACCTTTAACAAGTCGAGGTCTGGTTCAGCCGCGTGTTCGCACAGGACCACGGCCATCAAGGTGAGGTGCCACGAATGTTCCGCATCGTTTTCCCTGCGCGAACGATCCAACAAGACGGTCTGCCGCAGGATGTGCTTAAGCTTGTCGGCCTCAAGCACAAACTCGATCTGTCGCTCCAGCGAATCAGCCATCTTGCGCGATCGTCCGGGGTGCCGGCAGCCCTTGCAAGATCCGGTGGGCCACGTCGCGTTTGCTCATCGGGGGAACATCAATCCGCCCACCGGCGGCGGTCAGTATCAGGACCTTGTTCCGGTCGCTTTCCATGCCCCATTCCGACGAACCGACATCGTTGGCCACGATCATGTCGAGGGATTTTTCGCTCAATTTCCGCAGGGCCTCGGCTTCCAGATTCTCGGTTTCAGCGGCAAACCCGATGAAGAAACGATCGCCTTTCATCGAGGCGACCGACTTCAGAATGTCCGGCGTGGGCTCCAGTTCGAGTTGGCGACCCAGCTTCTCCTTCTTGACCTTCTCCGCATGACACTTCACCGGGCGCGAGTCAGCCACCGCGGCGCACATGATCAGAACGTCACAGGCCGCGACGCGTGCAACGACCGCGGCGCACATCTCGGCTGCCGTGACAACGCGGGTCAGCGAAATACTAGATGGAGCCGTCAGGCTGACAGGTCCGCTGACGAGATCAACCCTATGCCCCAGACTGGCTGCCACCTCGGCGATGGCGTAACCCATCTTGCCCGAGGAACGGTTACTGATGTAACGCACCGGATCGATCGGCTCACGCGTCGGTCCAGCTGTAACAAGAATGTTCACCACGGTCCGGACGTTACGCCATCCGGGACAACCGCAACTACTGGGACGCCGGTCCCGCAGCAGCTACGACGTCGTCGGTAACGTCGATCGTACTGCGCATGTATACGAGTTGCGGGTTGCGCGCCACAATCACGTGCAATCGCCGCTTATGTGCCACCTGGTTAATGTGTGGCTGCAGGCGCTCACGATACGTGGCCTGCAATTCGCCCTGCCGGCGCCGGCTTTCATCCAGTACGCCGCGCACTTCGCCCTGAAATTTCGCGTCCAATTCCATGATCGCGCCCTGGGCCGCAGGGCGCTCCTCTTCGGACACGGTCCGCATGCGCTCCTCCATTATGCGGCGCTGTTCCTGATAACGATTCTGCGCACTGCGTGCGGTCGTGGTTGCGACCTGCTGCAAATCCTTCATGTCAGCCCCAAACTCTTCTGCCATCCCCAGATCGCGCAGAGCGCGGTCGATGTCGAGCACCCCGACCCGGTGCGGCCGATTCACGAATATGCCGACAACAAGCAGGACCAGCAGGACCCCCGCGTATAAAACCTCGTAGCCTCTAAACCCGCCCTTTTTCTCTTCGGAATTCGTCATTCTATTTACCTTTCTTCGCACATCCCAAATAAGCCCTCGGTGCCCGCGGCGACGTCCACCCACAGGCAATGACACCTCTCATGTGTCGTCCGCTCTTATCAGATACGCTTCGGGGTTTCAATACCCAGAAGTGACAGACCCTGCCGCAAGACGTCAGCCACAATACCGCAGAGCCTCACACGGCTCTCCCTGACGCCCTCATCAGCACGTAAAAATGGCACATTCTGATAGAACGTACTGTACATTCCGGCCAATTCATAGAGGTAATCCGCCAGCACATTCGGCCGAAAGTTCTCACCCGCCTGGATCACGATGCCGGCGAATTGCAGCAGGTGCACCGCCAGTTTTCGTTCCACGGATTCTCCCAGGATCACCGGGTATTCCGCCAGGCTAACGGCGGGATGACGCTCGGCGTACTTGTCCAATACGCTACTGATACGGGCACAGGCATATTGCAGATAGGGACCGGAATTGCCGTTTAAGGCCAATGCTTTCTCCCACGTAAACGTTACGGCACTCTGCGGGTTCTGGCTCAGGTCCGCATATTTGACTGCACCGATTCCGACCATGCGCGCAATCTCGTCCTGCTGGTCCGGCGGTATGTCCGGGCTCGACTCGGCGACCACCGCGCGCGCGCGTTCCTCGGCTTCATCCAGCAGTGCATCCAGCCGAATCACATTTCCTTCGCGCGTTGAAAACGCGCCTTGCGGCAAACGCATCAATCCAAACCAGACATGTTCCAGGCTGGCTGTGTAGCCCAGACGTGCGGCGATGGCAAAAACCTGTTTGAAATGTAACTGCTGCCGTTCATCGGTGACATAGATGATCCGCGACGCCGCCAGTTGCTCGACACGACTGCGCACCGTCGCAATGTCCGTCGTCGCATAGTTAAAGCCCCCATCGCTCTTGCGCACGATACAGGCGGGTAACCCTTCCTCCTCAAGAAAGACAACGATCGCACCCTCGCTCGGTCGCGCCAGCCCACGCGCCTCCAGATCGGACACCGTGTCCGGCAGCTGATCGTTGTAAAAACTCTCGCCGCGCGACAGGTCGTAACGGATACCCAGGCGCGCATAGATACGTTCCAATTCCTTGAGGCTCAGCTCCACGAAACGGCGCCACAAGGCCGTGTTCTCCTCGTCCCCTGCTTGCAGCTTAACCAACTCTTGGCGACAACACGTAAGCCAGTCTTCGTCCGTCTTGGTTTTCTCGTAACTCTCTACGTAGAGGCGCTCGAGCTCGGCCATCGGCGACTGCTCCAGTGCTTCGGCATCGCCGGATTCGCGCCAGCCCATGATTGTAATGCCGAACTGGGTCCCCCAATCGCCCAAATGATTGTCGGCAACCACCTCGTATCCGATAAACCGCAGCATGCGATCAATCGCCGAACCAATATTGTGTGATCGGAGATGACCGATATGCAGCGGCTTGGCGATGTTGGGCGCACCGTAGTCCATCACCACGCGCTGTCCTTCTCCCGGCACAGGCACACCCAGACGTGGATCGCCGCCCATTGCAACGATCTGGGCCGCTATCCAGTCGGTATTCAAATAGATATTGATGAAGCCCGGACCGGCGATCTCCAGCTTTTCCACAGCTTCATGATCTGCACCGCTATTGACGACGGATTCGGCGATCCGGCGGGGATTCTGTTGCAGCACACGCGCCAGGCCCATCGCGGCGTTGCATTGGTAGTCGCCGAACCCCTCAACCGTGGTCGCTACCACGGCAATCTCAACCGATTCGAGATCGTGATCTGGAAAACAGGACGCAAAGACGCCCGTCATCCAGTCAGATAAGGTCGTATCGAGAAGTTCCATTCACCTATTCCTCGCTGCGCAAAGGGGGCTACTTATAGCACGAAATCCAACGCTTGAAAGCTATATCACTAGTCTTTTCGCAATTTTGATAGCGCGACATGCTCCATCTGAAGGGCGCGGGCAAAACAAGTTTCGTTTTTTTGATCCCTCGTGTTGACGGGCCACGAACGCCGGATTAAAGTGTCTGCCCTTTCGCGTCAGATAGAACGCGATACGTGATCAGGAAAGAGAGGAAACTCGTGGTTCAAGTCAAGGTAAAGAAGGGCGAATCCGTCGAGAGGGCGCTTCGCCGACTGAAAAAGATCATGGATCGTGAAGGCACGCTCAAAGATCTACGTGCACATCGCTACTTCGAGAAGCCGAGCGAGAAAAAGCGCCGTAAGTCTGCACGGGCACGTTCGCGAACCATATAAATTTTTCTCCCGCCATGCCTAGTCGGGACAAGCTCTCTGGAGCACCACTCCAGGGAGCTTTTAATTTGTCATGATTTTCAGCGTGTCCACACGGTGGAACAAGTATCGCCACACGACCGGCGAAGCGCTCGTTCAGGAAATTCTCGATCTCGGCGTTGACCACATAGAGCTCGGATACGACCTGACGATCGATCTCGTACCGGGCGTACGCAAGATGGTCGACGACGGCGCGGTCAAGGTCGCGAGTGTGCATAACTATTGCCCCGTCCCGATCGGCGCACCCATGGGACACCCGGAACTCTTCACCTTTGCCGATAGCGACTATCGGGTCCGCGAGAATGCGGTGCGCTATACGTCCAACACGATCGAATTCGCCGCCGAACTCGGCGCGACGCGCGTGGTGATGCACTGCGGCAACGCAAAAATGCCCAGCCTCACGCGTAAACTTATCGGACTATGGGAAGATGACCTTCAGTTCACCGAGAAATACGAAAAATTGAAAATGAAGTTGCTCGTGCGTCGCGACAAGAAGGTCGCAAAGGTCTTGCCCTATCTCTACCAATGCCTCGAACAGATGCTGCCCCTGCTCGAGCAGACCGGTGTGGCGCTCTGCCTTGAGAACCTTCCCACCTGGGAAGCGATTCCGACCGAAACAGAGGCCGAAGCGCTGTTCAAACACTTCGATTCGCCACACATCCGCTATTGGCACGACATCGGTCACGGACAGATTCGTCACAACCTCGGTTTCATCAACCATATTCGCTGGTTCGAACGACTCCGGCCCTATCTCGCGGGCATGCACGTGCACGACGTCCGCAGGCCGGCCATGGACCATCTCGCACCCTCACAGGGCACCGTGAAATTCGACGAATTTACGCCGCATCTCGATCCGACGACGCTGGGCGTGCTTGAACCCAGTCAGCGAGTGACCACCGAAGAACTTCGAACGGCGCTCGATATGCTGCGCAAGACATGGGGCACGCCATGAAACGGGTCGGCAAAACAATCGGCAATATCCTCAAATTCACGGTTGGTATCGGTATCATAGTCTTTCTGGCCTATAAGATGCGCGACATGGATTGGGCGGACATCCGGCAGGAAGTCGCCGGAAACTGGCCCTGGCTCGTCCTTGGCGTCGTACTCTTCGGAGTCTGCCTCATCTGTTGCATGTGGCGTTGGGCGGTGCTGGTCAAGGCGCAGGGCATCGCCACGAAGTTCAATCGTATCTGCGGCGTCTTTTTCATCGGCCATTTCTTCAACTCATTCCTGATGGGCGCGACCGGGGGCGACCTTGTGAAGGCCGTCTACGTTTCGAAAGAGACGAGCGAGAAAAAAACCGAAGCTGTGGCCACGGTCTTCATTGACCGCTTTATGGGGTTGATCGTGCTCATGGTGCTTGCCGTAACCATGATGTTAACCCGCATGGATATCTACTGGGATTACGTTGCGTTCGATAAGTTGGGAAATCCGCATCACCCCACGCGCGCGATCCTATGGTTCATGATTGCGCTCCTGACCGCGACACTCGGCGTCCTGGCCCTTGCGTTCGCGCAAAACATCTTCGAGCGCTGGAGCCTGCTACGCAAACTCGTGGAGAAACTCGCCGTTGTCGGTCGCGTATTGAATCGCGTCTACGATGCGTTCTATCTTTACCGTCGGCAACCCGGCGTCCTATTCAAAGCGCTTGGCCTTTCGCTACTCAACCATCTTGTTTTCATCGTCATGGTGGTATCGCTCGGACGCGGTCTCGGCATTGAGTTGAGCTACCTGACTTATATGGCGACGATTCCCGCGATCAACGTCCTGGGTTCGCTGCCCATTACGCCGGGCGGTCTCGGGATTCGCGAAGCGGCGTACGTGCTCGTGCTCGGCACGGTGGGCGTGGCCGGCGGAAAGGCCCTCACTCTTTCCCTGCTCTACTACGCCACAAACCTTTCGTGGAGCATCGTCGGCGCCTTCGTCTTCATGTTCTTCTCCTCGAAGTCGGGCCACTCGATGCGCGAGGAGATGCGCGAACTTCGCGATTCCGATTCCGATTCCGACGCATAGCAGGTCGGAACATTCGCGAAGCCCCTGCTCGCGAAACGGCTGCGAAAGGAATACAATAGGCGCGCATGCCTGACCTGCCGTCCAATTCGCTACCACATCATACAGCCTGGCTCATCCTTGTGCTGACGCTCGGCCTCGTCTCGCCCGCCGTGGCCGATGAAGAATTCACCTTCATGCTCCACGGAAATTTGCTGACCGTGCGCGCGAAGCGCACACCGCTCAGCAAGATCATGCGCGAATTCGTAGACTCCGGGGTACGTGCCAGGATCGATCCTGAAATCAACCCACCGATCACGGCGCGTTTCACGGATAAAGAACTGGGAACAGCGCTCCGCACCCTCCTGCGTTCCGTGAACTTTGAATTGCTCTGGGAAGTCGTTCACGGCCCGCTGGGACCCATCCGGCGACTCGCGGAAATCCAGGTCTACCGCCCGGGGAAGCGATCCTTGATCCGCGAGATCGAACGCACCCGGGACACAAAGCAGGTCGGGTCCGAGACGCACGACCGAGTCTACTACGTCAAAGAAGAACTATTGTTACGCGTCAAGAAAGGCACCACGCCGGAACAGGTCAATGCACTGCTCAGAACCATCGGCGGAACCCTTGTCGAAAGCGTACCCGCCCTGGGCATATACCGCGTCCGGCTTGTTAAAGGCAGCGACGCCATGGCCGTTCTCGAACAGCTCAAGGGCAACGACATTGTCGAACAGGGCGAGCCCAACTTCGTGCTGCGTGCTCCGGCACCCAACCTGCAGGACGTCGGTCAGCGCGCGGTCTTTCCCGACGACGTGCGGCCCATCAGTGAGCGTGGTACAGCGCCGGTCGCGGTACTGGACTCGGGCCTGGACCCCACGGCCGGTCTCAACGACGCCGTCGTTGCCAGCTACGACGCAACCCGATCCTCCACCAACCTCAGCGATTCACTGGGCCACGGAACGCAGATGGCCCTCATCGCTTCCGGCTATGTCGACCCCTTCGGCGGAACCCGTACCGTCGGCGAACAAGCCGTCCCGATTATCGCGATCCGCGCGTTCGACGACGATGGCAACACCACCAACTTCCAAATGTTCGAGAGCATCGAGTACGCGTTGGCGCAGGGTGCCAAGGTGCTGAATCTGAGCTGGAATTCTCCAAATGCGAGTGGTTTCATGGAAGAAGCGATTCGCGCAGCCCAGGACAAGGGCATTATCGTGGTCGCCGCCGCAGGCAACGAACCGCTGGGCAGACCGGTCTACCCCGCCGCATTTCCCGGCGTTATCGCCGTTGCCGCAGCCGACCAGAACGGCAGAATATGGGAAAGCTCCAACTACGGCGACTTCGTGGATCTCACCGCACCCGGTTTTGCCGACCTGCCGGTCGGGCATGCGGGCGAACCCGGTCTCTACGCTGGAACATCCATCTCCAGCGCTTACGCGGCGAACATCATCGGCCAATACATCGCCCGGCACCCGGACACCAAGGCCGAGGACGTGGTGCAAGCGATCAATGCAGCATTGACGAAACACGGTGCCGCAGCGAGTACCGCTGAACACGGGGCCGGAATGCTCGACGATGCCGCAGTCGATCGATTGCTGGAAACGAAGTAGTCCGGACACGAATCCGAGTCCTCCGCGGGCACCACTAACCCACAACCTGCCTGACCCCCACGCTCCACCGCGCCGGGCAGGTTGGCCTTTTGAGAGGACAGAACGCCGGCTTCGTGGTAAAAGCAAGAATATGACTGACGTTTCCAATAGGAGTAGCCGCGGGCAGGCGCGAGGAATGATATGCGGGCCGACCCTGCTCCTGCTCGGATTCTGCGTGCTCGGAACCTATGTCTCCGCTCAATCGAATCAGTCAGCCGAATCCGCGAGCGAAACCGCTGCACACACGCCGGCGGCGGTTGCCGACACGATCCCGGATAGCGTTGAACTTACAGAAGCGCCTGTATCGTCTGCAGAGGCCGACACACCGGTCTTTGTTATTCCAATCCAGGGAATGATTGAGCGCGGCCTGGTCTACGTCATCCGTCGTGGCGTCGCGCAGGCGGAAGAATCCAACGCCGCGGCGATCATCATCGACATGAATACACCTGGTGGTCGCGTCGACTCCGCCGAAAACATCATCAACATGCTCGGTCGAACAAAGGTTCCGACGTATACACTCGTCAATCCGAACGCTATTTCCGCGGGCGCGTTGATCTCAATGTCCACACGCCATATCTACATGACCCCTGGCAGTCGCATCGGCGACGCGATGCCGATCATGATGTCGCCCGGCGGCGGCGCACAGGAGATGTCCGAGGCGCACGAGGAGAAAGCGGTGTCCTACGTGGCCAGCCTGATCCGATCGGTCGCACAGGAAAACGGACACGATCCTCAACTCGCGGAATGCATGGTCCGGCGCAAGATCGAGTACAAGATCGGCGAGGAAATCATCTGTAAGGAAGGCGAGATCCTGACACTGACCAACCTCGAGGCCGTGCGCATGGTCGGCGAAGGCGATGAGCAGCGTCGCCTCCTTGCGGCAGGCACGGTTGAGAACATGGGCGAACTGCTTAAAGAGATCGGCCTGGCGGGGGCGCGTATCGTAACGGTGGAGGCCACCAGCGCCGAATCGATCGCGCGCTATATCGAGCAGTTCTCGTTCCTCTTTCTCGCCGGCGGCCTGCTTGGACTGTATATCGAATTTAAGACGCCCGGGTTCGGCCTTCCCGGTGGACTGGGTTTGCTTCTGCTTGCGTTCTGGTTCTGGGGTCACAACATCGCCGGACTCGCCGGGGCGGGAGAAGCTGTATTGTTTCTGGCGGGCGTCATTCTACTTGGCGTCGAACTCTTCCTGCTACCCGGATTCGGCATTGCCGGGCTGGCCGGTATCTCCTGCGTGCTCGTCGCATTGTTGATGGCCATGGTGCCACATGTGCCCACCGACTCCTGGTGGGATCCCGGCCTGCCGTCGGCGATCGCCTTCAAGACACCCCTGATCCACCTGGCCGGCGCCTTGATCATCACGGGGGTGCTGGGCATTCTTCTCGCCCGCTACCTTCCGAAAACAAGTGCGTTTCGGTATCTCGCTCTCGAGACGGCGACCGATGCGGCCAGCGGTTACACGTCATCCGATGACACAACCGACCTCGTGGGCCGCGAGGGGATTTCCCTCACGGCCCTACACCCCTCGGGCACCGGACGATTTGACAACCAACGGCTGAGCGTCGTCTCGCGCGGTGACTTTATCGACGCGGACACGCCAATAAGAATTGCCGAGTCGCACGGCAGTCGTATAATCGTCGAAGCGATTCAGGACGTCTCTTGAAATGATATACAACCGGATGCTTGTGCTGTGACGGAACTCTTTTTCATTACGTTGATCGCCGGCCTGATTCTGTTTGGCGGCGAGATTTTCGTGCCCGGTGGCATACTCGGCATATTGGGCGGCTGTTCGCTTGTCGCGGCGATGATCATCGCGATCCAGGCATTCGACACATGGGGCCCCTACATTGCGTTGGGCATCTTTTTTCTCGCTGCCGTCTCTGTTGTGGCATGGATCAAGTTTTTTCCTCGTTCAAGCCTCGGACGCAAGATGACACTCTCGACGGACGGCACGGACTTTGACAGTACCCAGTCCGGTCTCGACGGCCTTGCAGGCAAGCGTGGACTGACCAGCGTGGCCTGCCGGCCGGCAGGCTTTGCCGTCATCGAGGGGCAACGAATCGACGTGGTAACCGAGGGCGGCATGATCGCCGCCGACACGGAAATCGAAGTCGTTGAAACCGAAGGGAACCGCGTCGTCGTGCGCCGGGTTCAGACATAACGGATCAGGAATCAGAAACTAAACAAGGAGTCATCATGGACGGAGCAATCGTCGTTCTCATTGCAATTGGTGCGATCATCATTCTGGTCATCGCCGGTATATTCTTCTATTTCCTCGGGGTCTGGATTCGGGCACTGATGTCCGGTGCGAGGGTTACGATCGCGTCGCTGATCGGGATGAAACTCAGACGTGTCCCGCCGACCCTGGTGGTAGATGCGCGTATTCGCTTGGTCAAGGCGGGCCTTGCACTCGATACGGATTCCATCGAGGCGCATTACCTGGCGGGCGGCGACGTCATCAACGTGGTCAACGCATTGATTGCCGCTGACAAGGCGAGAATAGAACTCGGTTTTCAGCAGGCAGCGGCAATCGACCTGGCCGGACGTGATGTGCTCGAGGCCGTGCGCACGAGTGTCAATCCGCGCGTGATCGATTGCCCCGCCCCGGGCCAGGGCACCGGCGGCATGCTCGACGCCGTGGCTAAGGACGGCATCCGCCTGCTGATCAAAGCGCGCGTAACAGTGCGCGCGAACCTGAATCGCCTGGTTGGCGGTGCCGGCGAGGATACGATCATCGCCCGTGTCGGTCAGGGCATCGTAAGCGCCATCGGTTCGTCGAGCAGCTACAAAAACGTTCTCGAGAATCCGGACCAGATCAGCCGACGCGTATTGGAAAGCGGGCTCGACGCGCAGACCGGTTTCGAGATCGTTTCGATCGATATCGCCGACGTCAGTATCGCCGGTGTTTCACAGGTCTCCAACGTCGGCGCCGTTCTCGAAACCGAGCGTGCCGAGGCGGACAAACTTATGCGCCAAGCCGAGGCCGAAGGTCGTCGCGCGATGGCCGTCGCACGGGAACAGGAGATGCAGGCTCGCGTGCAGGAGATGCGTGCCCGTGTCGTGGAAGCGGAATCGGAAGTACCGCGCGCCATGGCACAGGCCTTTCGCGAAGGACAGCTCGGCATCATGGACTACTACAAGTTCCAGAATATCGAAGCGGACACATCCATGCGCAAGACGATCGCCGGCGATAAGGACGGAGACACAGATCTGACGAGCTAAGCCCATCACGCCATGGACGGACCGTGGCCTTAACGGCTGAATGAAATGTTGAGCAAGCTTCATATGGTGCGGGCCGACATCGGCGAGACCCTCGTCCCGATCATCGCCGTCATCGTCTGGATCGTCAGTTCGATCGCGAGAGCCGGTAAGAAAGGGAAGCCGACACAACGCGAGAGGCATACGCCGATGCCCTCGCGTCCCGCGAGCGGGGAACCGCAGGAACAGTTGCGCGACTTTCTTGAACAACTGTCCGGCCAATCCACTACGCCAGCGGAACCCCCGCCAGCGTACGAGAACCCGCCCGATCCGTCGGCACCCCCGGTACCGGCCTCGCGGCCCAGCGTTCGCGACGCGCCGCCGGTCCAGCGACAGACACAACGTGTGCCGACGGCTCAACCCGTGACACTCCCGCCACTTGCCCCCGTCGATCAAACCGAACATGGGGATCGCTCATGTTCGGTCGATGAGGCCCGCTCGCGGATCACGCGGCTACGCGGAGCGAAGTCGCCTTCGTACGAGGTCGTCGGGACCCTGCGGCGACGATCTTCCCGCGCAGCCAAACGACTCATAGGAGACCTGGCCCATCCGGACACCGCCCGCAAGGCGATTCTTCTACGCGAGATCCTGGGACCGCCGTTGGGGCTGCAAGATCGCCGTATTTAGACCGAATCCCTATGCCGCCGATCTTTTTCATCCTTGCGTCGCCGGCGCATGGATCGCGGAAGGCACTTCATGCGTAAACGTTATTCAGACAAACGTGTGCTTGTCACGGGTGCCGGAACCGGCATCGGTCGCGGTGTTGCGAACGAATTTGCGGCCGAAGGTGCACGCGTCGTCCTACACTACTCACATAGCGCCGACGGTGCACAGGCTGCGGTCGAGAAGATCCATGCCGACGGTGGACAGGCGACGGCCTTGCAGGCGGATTTTGATTCCCTTGACGATGTCGCGCGACTGGCCGACGAGGCGATCGATTTTCTCGGCGGACTCGACGTCTTGATCAACAATGCGGGGATCACGACGAATGCGCCGTTCGAAGAAATTACGCCCGAACAGTTCGATCTGCTCTATCATGTCAATGTGCGCGCGGCGATGTTCCTGGCGCAGCATTGTCTGCCGGCCCTGGAGGAAAATCGGCCGAGCGCGATCGTCAACCTGACCTCTGTGCATGCCTACCACGGCATGACCGAGCACTCGATCTATGCCGGCACCAAGGGTGCGATCGTGGCCTATACGCGCGAACTCTCGATCGAACTCATTCAGAAAGGCGTGCGCGTGAATGCCATCGCGCCCGGTTGGATCGCTGTTGAGAACCACTTTAAGGTCCTGGGAGATCTCGACCTCGAGAAAGCCGCCTACGATATCCCTGCCGGTTTCGTTGGCGAACCCAAAGACGTCGGGCGCCTTGCCATCTTTCTAGCATCCGACGAGGCGCGATATATCGTGGGCCAGACCATCGTGATCGACGGCGGGCACATGAGCGTGATGGCAAACACGGGCGACTTCCACGCGCGACGCGACGCGGTTTTCGGCAAGGGCTACGTACCGGGGGTATAGGCATGCTGGTCTACATCGGCAGTTACACGCGTGGCAATGACCCTGGCGTCCCGGGCATCTACCAACTGAGTCTGGATACGGTCAGCGGCGAGCTGACCCTACTCAGCACCTGCGGCGGCCAACAGAATCCGTCGTTCCTCGCCATCGATCCTGCCGCAGAACACTTGTACTCCGTCAGTGAAGTCGGAGGGGAAGATGGCGGCGGGCATGTGGCCGCCTATGCGATCGACCAGAAGGACGGCGGGCTCATCCTGCTGAACCAGCAACCCGTGCGCGGCACGTCGCCCTGCCATCTCTGTGTCGACCAGACCGATCGCTGCCTGATCGCCGTCAGTTATTCGAGCGCGACGATCGCCGCCTTTCCTATCGATGACGACGGCCGGCTGCAGCCCCGTAGCGATTGGATTCAACACGTCGGCTCCAGCATCAATCGCGATCGTCAGGAAGCTGCGCACACGCATTCCGTGAACATCGACCCCAATAATCGTTTTGCGTTTGTCGCCGACCTTGGGACCGACCAGGTCTTTTCATACGAACTCGACGTCGCAAACGCAAAATTGCGTCCGAACCCGAATCAACCCGTGCTCGACGTGACACCCGGTGCCGGACCACGGCATTTCTGCTTTCATCCGGGTGGCGACCACGCCTATCTGATCAACGAACTCGACTCGACAATCCAGGCCTACGTATACGATGACCGTGCCGGTACCCTCGAACTCCTGCAAACCGTCCCTACATTACCAGTCGACTTCAAAGGGGAATCCACCTGTGCGGAAGTCCGTGTGCATCCGACCGGCCGCTTTCTATACGGGTCAAATCGCGGACACGACAGCCTCGCGATCTATTCAATCGACGAGAACGACGGAACACTTACCGCCCGTGGCCAGCAAGCGACGGGCGGCAAAACGCCGCGGAATTTCAACATTGATCCCTCCGGACAATGGCTGATCGCGGCTAACCAGGACACCAACAACCTGGTCGTCTTCCGGATCGATCTATCAAGCGGCGAACTGCAGGCCACGGGGCACGAAGTCGAGATCAATGCCCCGGTCTGCGTTCTATTCAACGAGCGAAGCATACCGTGAATTGGCGTTGCGAGGAAAAGCCCCTGATTGACGGCGCGATACGGCCGCACAGCAGACCACGCATGCAGAATTCAGCTAAGGTCCACCGACCTCGATCCGGCTAATATTCCGATATGCCCTCTCGAGCCGAACCGTGGCCACGCCGCCTGTTGCGCTGGTATGATCGCAATGCCCGCCATTTACCCTGGCGCGAAAACCCCACTCCCTACCGCGTCTGGATCAGCGAAATGATGTTACAGCAGACAAAGGTCGAAACGGTTGTCCCCTATTTCCGCCGCTTCGTCCGCACGTTTCCGAGCGTTCGTATGCTGGCTGCCGCGAATCTCGCCGCCGTACTGAAGCAATGGGAAGGCCTGGGCTACTATTCCCGCGCGCGCAACCTTCACATGGCTGCCGGCATCATCTGCAAGGAACACGGCGCAAGACTACCGCGTACCTATGATGAGCTCTTGAAACTGCCCGGGATCGGACCTTATTGCGCGGCCGCGATAGCGAGCATTGCTTTCGGCGAGCGCGTACCGGTTGTGGACGGGAACGTTCTCAGGGTTTTTAGCCGACTCTGGATGATTAACGAAGACGTGAAAAAGACACGCACGCGCCAAGCCCTGTTTTCACGCCTGCAGCCTTACGTCCCGGGCCGGCGCGCCGGCGATTTCAACCAGGCCATGATGGAACTCGGAGCGCGCGTATGTACCCCTCGCAATCCCCAATGCGGCCGTTGCCCCCTGCGCACGACTTGCGCCGCCCACGCGGCGAACCGTATCGCCGCCTACCCGGTCCGGTCACCGACCACTAGGCTCCCGCATCGCCACGTTGATGTCGGAGTCGTCCGACGCAACGGACGCATCTTGATTACGCAACGCCCCGTGAACCGCATGCTGGGTGGACTCTGGGTGCTTCCCGGCGGCCCACGCGCTAATGGTGAGCGCGGGTCCACCTCGGTTGCACGCTGCATTCGAGAAAAAACGGGACTCGACGTGAGGCCCGGTCCGATCGTCGCAACCGTGCAACATACGTACAGTCATTTCTCGATTACGATGACGGCGTTCGAGTGTACCGATCCGACGGGATGCCTGCCCCGCAAACATAAAAATTCCGCCAAGTGGGTTTGGCCACGCGCCCTGGACAGCTATCCCATGCCCACCGCCACGCGCCGTGCGATCAGCCGATGGCTGGAAGACAATGATGGAACAACCCGTAAGCACACCGTCCCGAAATCAAGTGCGAACCGACGCAAATCGTGATACAAGAATTCTCGCGCATCTGGGCACAGTTTCGATCGGCGGCATACGCTATGTTCACAAAATCGACAGAAGTCTTTTCGATAAAACTCGGCAAACCGAACTCATCCCGCCTCCAATGACGCCCACAGCCTCATCAATCACGCATCGCTCGGAAGACATCGGCCGGTGCGCAACACGATGGCCAGCACTTTTCGCCGTCACCCTCGCCGTCACCCTCGCCGTCACGCTCCTGACAGGCTGCCGTCGCAAGAACACCGCAAACGATCCGAATTACGCGACGACACTCACGGTCGCCGTCACCAAGACCCCGGAGGCAGCGGCCATATTTGTCGCGAAGGAAAAGGGGTTTTTCGAAAAAGTCGGGCTGGATATTACACTCGATCTTCGATCTTCCGGGAAAGACTCTGTTCAGCGGGTCCTGAACGGCACAGCTGATCTTGCCACACTCGCGGACGTCTCGTTTGTACTATGCGCACTACGCGAAGACCCCCTCATGCTCATCGCGACCCTGCACTTCTCGGAGTCGGGAACATCGGTTATCGCCCGCCGAAGCAAGCATATCTCGCGCCCCGAAGCGCTGCGCGGAAAGAAGGTCGCGCTCACGCCCAAAACGAACGGCGACTACTTCCTGGATACCCTTCTGATCGTGAATGGCATGAGCAGGCGCGACGTCACCGTTGTCGACATGCCTCCTGAAGAGTTGGTGAAGGCGGTCGTGCGCGGCGATGTCGACGCGATCGTTGCATCGCAGCCCTACGCACACTACGCCCTTCAACAACTCGGCGATAATGGCATATCTTTTGACGGCGACGGCGTACACCGTGCGATGTTCACACTGGTAGGCGACGACTATTTTATCACCCGCAACCGGCCCGCGATCGTTCTGATGCTGCGCGCGCTGCTTGAATCACAGCGGTTCATGGAAAAGAACCCCGAAGACGCACAGGATATCGTTGCGACGGCCCTCGGCATGACGGCCGGCGACGTCGCCGCGATCTGGCGCACGCTTGAGCTCGACCTCACCCTGCACCAATCCCTTTTACTCAACCTTGAAAAACAGGCACGCTGGGCAATCCGCTCCGAACTTTCCGAAGCGCGCGAACCCGTAAACTTTCTCGACTTCATCGAAATTGGCGCGCTCACCGCCGTCCGTCCGGAAGCCGTTACGATCACCAAATAGAATACCGATGTTCACCATGGCATTGCGCTTGAACCGCAGGTCATTTTTCGGTATGGATTCCTTATTGCCGCTACACGCGAATGAAGCTCTACATCAGCAATCTGCCGTACACGAGTTCTGACGAAGACATCTTCGAATTATTCTCGAAACATGGTCTTGTTCAGGGCGTCGACCTGATGATCGACTACGAAACGGGAAGATGCCGCGGTTTCGGATTCGTCGACATGCAGGAAGAGGAAGCCCAGGTTGCCCTGTCAGCTCTGGACGGGACGCACTTCGGTGGACGCACGCTGGTCGTCAGCGAAGCACACTCCGAGAGCTAACCCGCATGCACGGATTATCGCGGCGAGGTGCGCGCTAACGCGCCGGGGAAAAGTTCTTCTTAAATCCCTCCGGCAGGCGCGATTTCAGTATCCAGGCCCGGGCCGCTTCCTCATCGCGCTGAATCCATTGAATGGCCGGCATGTACGCGGCCTCCAGGCGGATTTTTTCATCCTCGATCGTCTCGGCCCATTGTAACGCGGCACTCGGATCAGCCTTCATTATGACGCCCGCGAACGAACGTATCGCCACGTCACGCGAGCGACTCTTGCCCTGCTCCAACAACCACTCCGAGACTGCCGCGGCGTCCTGCTCCGTCCAGCGCGCGATCACGACGGACAGGGCCTTCTCGCGACCGGCGCCCTCCTCCATTCTTTCAGCAATGGTCAGCGCACGGTCGAGGTCTTTGCCCGCCATCGCGTGAACCAGGCCGGCCAGGCCCTGCTCCCGATGCCCGGCGTCCCTGAGGTTGTCGACCCAATACGCCGCGTCATCCAAATTCTGGAACCCCCAATCTCTGGCTGCCGTGAACACCACATCGTTGACGGATGGATCCGACGGCAATGACTCTATCCACTCTGCAACCGCATCCGGATCCCGTGGCATCCATACCTTGACCAGGGTCAAACTTGATTTCCGTCGTTGCGCCTTGTCGCTCATCATTTCGATCGTCGCCATCGCGCTGAACAACCCGTTGGGCAAACTCGTCGTGTGGCTCGCCAGTTCCTTCAGTTCGCGATCAACGGCGGCCGATGCGGGCATCTCCATCAGGAAATCGAGCGCCCGTCCAAAATCCTTGTGCTTCAAAGTATTGACGACCGCGTTGACGGCCTGGTCACGAATACGACCAGCGGGAAATCGCGTAAGCCAGATCGATGCGCCCGCGGGATCGTCCACCACGAGTCGGCGCGCAATAGTGACGAGGCCATGACGCTGATGGTGGGCCGGCAACGTGCGCAACCAGTCCGCCGCCACCGCCTCGTCCTGTTCGATCCAGGAGCCGAGCAGTGCATTGAACAACACGCCGACACGACCGTCGAGTTTCTGCGAGATTCGCCACGTCTCGGCCAACTCGTCGAGTATGGCCACGGCGACCCGCGGATCGGTCTCGACGAGTTTTCGGGTCCAGAACGCAATTTCGGCCTCGTCCCGACGCACAAACGCCTTCTTGAGAGAAACGGACGGACTGCGCACCGGCTGACCCCGTGGAGTCGTCGTCACCGTCGCAGGCGGTGACGGCGGAGCCGCCTCGCCGAGCAAAGAAACAACCTTAGTCGACTGCTGCGCCCTGGGCGCCTGGGCGGCACCACCGCGCATCAGCCGCCAGACGATCAGGCCGAGTACGACCGTCGCAGCGACAACAATGAGGATCACGACGGGTGATTTGGACGAGGACGAAGCCATATGCGGTCTTTCCAGCGCGGCACGAGATTACACCGTGGCGTCCCGGCTTGCAACCGGTCAGAATTTGCATTCGTCAACGCGCGCAACTAGACTCACAACCCACCAACATGACAACGTTCGAAATCATCGCCCTGCTGCTCGTTCTCGCGGCCGGACTCAGTTACTGCAATCACCGATTTCTCGGACTGCCTACCACGATTGGGCTCATGCTGATCTCACTGTTCCTGTCGCTCGGCCTGATTCTGCTCGGCCGTTTCGGAACGGGCGCGGAAGTTGCAGCGCGCGAATTACTCAATCGCATCGATTTCAACAAGGCCCTGATGGAGGGTATGCTCAGCGCTTTTCTCTTTGCCGGCGCGCTTCACATCAACATCAATGATCTCGCCCAGCAAAAGCGCGTGATCAGCCTCTGCGCCACGCTCGGCGTGGTCGGTTCGACGTTCTTCATCGGTGCGCTGGTCTACTATTGCCTGCCGCTTCTCGGTTTGCACGTCAGCTTCATCGAGGGGCTCCTCTTCGGAGCGCTCATCTCGCCGACGGATCCAGTTGCCGTGCTCGGCATTCTGAAGAAGGCGCGCGTACCCAAATCCCTCGAAACCAAGATCGCGGGTGAGTCCCTGTTCAACGACGGCGTCGGCGTCGTGGTTTTCTTGACCTTGCTGCACATCGCGACCGGCGAGCATCATGCGACGGTCGGCGACATCGCAACCTTGTTTCTCAAGGAGACGGTCGGCGGCGCGGCCTTCGGGCTCGCGATTGGATGGCTCGCCTATCGACTGTTGCAGAGCGTGGATAACTATCAGGTCGAGATCCTGATGTCGCTCGCCCTCGTCACGGGCGGCTATGCGCTCGCCTCGGCCCTACACCTCTCGGCACCCATCGCCATCGTCGTCGCCGGTCTCCTGATTGGCAATCACGGGCGCCGTCTCGCCATGTCAGACACGACGCGCGAACACCTGGACACCTTCTGGGAGTTGATCGACGAAATTTTGAATGCAGTGCTTTTTGTCCTGATCGGCCTGGAGATCCTCGTCATTCAACTCTCCGGACCGTTCTTACTTGCGGGCCTGATGGCGATCCCGATCGTGCTTCTCGCGCGCTTCACCACGGTTGGCGGTGCGGTTGCCCTGCTCCGCCGATCACGTTCATTCTCACCCGGAGTCGTGCGCATCCTGACCTGGGCCGGGTTACGCGGTGGGATATCCATCGCCCTGGCACTGGCCTTGCCCGAAGGCCCCGCCCGCGACCTGACACTGACCATGACGTACTGCGTTGTAATCTTCAGTATCGTCGTGCAAGGTCTGACCATTGGTGCCGTCGTTAAACGCTTCGAAACGGACGCCTCCTCCTAGACCATGAACGGTCGTGTTCAACAATTATGTGCCGCCGCCCGCGCTCCACACCGTGGCGTATTCCTGGTCGGCGTTAATCAACTCGACGAACGCGTCGACGATCTCCCGGACGATGCCTTCGATGACGAACACATTGTTACGGCGTCCTTGACCTACTGCCGCTGCTCCTCTGACAACAAGGCAATCCAGCAATTCAGTCAGCATGCGCGAGTGCCGGACGGACTGCCCCAGATCGCGCTCGGCCATGAAACCGTACAACAGGTTTTGCACGCGCCCGCGGATTCCGGCATGCAACCCGGCGAAATCATCCTCGTGACGCCCGGGCACGCCGCAACGCCGGTCGATCCGCTAACCTTTAGAGAGGATCCCGACGCAGGAGTATTGGCGTCCCTCGGGTACTCCTACCGCTATTTCGGCGCCTTGCGGCCCTTCAACTCGATTCCGGCACATGCCGTGGATTTCGTCGCCGGTCAGGGCTTCGGCGATCTCTTCAGCACGGTTCCATCAAACGCGACAGTCAGCCTGGCCACGCTGACGCATGCCGAACCGTATGCCTGTTGCTACGGATCCAATACGCATATCTACTTCCGCGATGAGGACGGCAGCTTCCGCTATAACGTTCCGCCCCGCGCGATCGTAGCCCTGCTCTCCGGAACGGCGCGCATGGGCATGATTCACCTCACGATCATGTCCAACGTGCCCGATAGCGACTTGCCGCAGGTGATCTACATCACGGGATCACAGCGCAAACTTGACGAACTGGACGGCTTTGCATTGATCAAGTCCATGCGCGCGCGCGGCGTGGAATTCGTACTGCTCGACCGGAACGATCCCGCGATCGGCATCAAATTGATCGCGCACGGCCGGCCCGATGTCGTATGGACGAATTATCCCGCCCAGGATGTCTACGACCAGGCCGTCGCAGCCGTACGGCCGGGCGGCAACATCAATAGTTACGCCGGCGCGGCGGATACTGAAATTGGATTCCACATGCGACTCGCGCCTGTTGATCCCTACACCTCCCTCGACCTCGAGGCGGCGGACCAGGTGGCGCGTATGCACCACAACCTGGCCCGGAATGATTTTCATCGCTACGACGGCCCGACCCGTAATGGCCTCGCGCATTTTGTCGGATTCGCGCAGCAACCCGACCGCCTGGCAGCCTATCTGCGCCACCTGCCGGAAGGGCATCGCGTATCGGTGGACCAGCCCGGATTGATTCCGACTATCGACGCATCCCATGCGGTGCATGTCACGGAGACCGCCGGAGGATGGGACGATGTCTTCATCTCCGGATCCGGAGATCCGGCAGCCGCGTCATATGCGGCGGTCGAACCGGCACTCAATCGCGGCGCTGCAGTCAACCTGGTCGATGGCGACACCATCATCTTTATCAACTCGCGCTTCACACACTACACCTCGCGTCACCAGATCTGCGGACCGACCATTCCGTATACGCTCACGAACACATCGGAACCCGTCTCGCGCGATCTTGCGCGCCAGGGCACGGACCCAATTGATTTCGACTGGCTGGTGCGTGGCGTCTGCGGACTGGACCACACCATTGCCATGATCGAAGACGTGAACCGGACGCAGGCGTTCGGATCCTTCTTCTGTTTCATTGAAATACCCGCCCTGCCGTACGTTGCGGTCAGCGCCCTTGCCTTCCGCGAAATGGCCGCCGCGCCGGACACGTCTACGTGCGCCGCCACAGCCCTGCGTGCGGCCGCCGATATACTGGAAGCAGATGGCGACGCCTGGTCGCGGGCGGCGGAAGAGGCCATCTACGCGGCCTACGGGCTAACCTACCCGCTCGCGACATAACGTGAACCATTGTTCACGCGCCCCACTCAACGGGAGGCGTAAGCCCCGAAATCGCTGAACCAGTACTTCTTGGCCCAACGATAAATTAGGTTCTTCTCGGGAATCTCGTGACCCGGGTTGTGCTGTGACGGACGCGCCTCGAGTGCCGCCAACTCCTGCATGGCGGACTGCCGCACCGTCGTGTCCCGTGCGCCGTGCTTAATCATCAATGCCTTCAGTGCATCCGGATTCTCCAGCACGATGCAGCCCCGCGTCGTCGCGGCAGCCATTTCTCGAAATTCGTGCAAGAACTCGGATTCGACCATCGTTCGCTTGATGCCGCGCTCATCGTCGATGGTCTCCTTCGCAAACTGTATAATTGGGCAGGGCTCAATGTCGCCCGCTGGACTGATGTGATGACTCATCGCCGTTGTCGCCGGACACAACGCCTGGCCCTGGCCGTCATAATACGCATCGATAATGCCGATCGGCTTGCGTGCGCGCATCTCCACGACGAACTTCCGAACGCGCAACTGTTGCTCGGGAGTCAGGGCGAGTTGCGGATTGGGGTCGGGCCCGATCGGGCGATAGGTATGAAACCACATGTACATCGCACCTATCTCAATCAGACGATCCACCCATTCCTCGCGCAGCATGGATTCGTAGTTGGACTGGCACAGGCTGGTGCAAACTCCGGTAATCAGTTTGTGCCGAATACACGTCTCGACACCCTGCATGGACCGGCTATAAACCGCCTCGCCGCCGCGGCGTTCGTCGCTCACGACATCGTCACCCTCGATGCTAATCAATGGCGTAATATTCCCGATCTCGCGCATGCGCGCCGCCAGCTCGTCGGTAATCAACTGCCCGTTGGTAAAAACCTGGAAATAGGCACGTGGATGCTCCGCCAGCACGTCGAGCAGACCGCGGTACATAAAGGGTTCACCGCCAAGGATACCGAACATGGCATTGCCCGCGGCCTGGGCGTCGCCAATCAGCTTGCTCAGGCGGTCCGGTTCAATCCGTTGCTGCTTCGCCTTTACATCAACCCAACACCCCTGGCATTGCAGGTTGCAACTATTCAAGACCGAGATATGCAGGAACGGTGGAAAGTACTCGCCCCGTTTGAGACGTTTCTTATGCAGTTCAATCGACCGAATACCTCTGTAGCCCATGTTCATCATGAACTTCCAGAGCAGACGCTTGTCCGATTCGACAAGAACACGTTTTGCCATCTTCAGATACATAGTGCTCCACTGCAGGAAACAGTGTGATAGCATATCTGAGTGCCCTGTGCGGTGACAAAATGCAACCGATCTACCTCGACAATCTTGCTACAACGCCTGTGGACCCGCGGGTGCTCGATGCCATGCTGCCGTATTTCCGGGAGACATTCGGCAACGCGGCCAGCCAGACACACCTTTTCGGCCATCGCGCCGTGTCCGCGGTGGAAGAGGCACGCGCGCATATCGGATGCCTGATCAACGCGGAGGCACGCGCCATCGTCTTTACGAGCGGCGCCACCGAATCTGTTAATCTCGCGATCAAGGGCGTCGCACAGACTTATCACGACCGCGGCCGGCGTATCGTTACGGCACGCACGGAACATCGCGCCGTCCTTGACGTCATCGATACACTGGAAACGGACGGCTTCGAGATCGTCCGGCTCGATGTCGATTCCGACGGACACCTGTCCCTCGATGCCGTGGACGAAGCGGTAACACCCGACACCATTCTGGTATCGATCATGCACGCCAACAATGAGGTGGGAACCCTGCACGATATCGCCGCGATCGGTGCCATCGCGCGGGACCGCGGCGCCTTTCTGCACTGCGATGCTGCCCAGTCGCTTGGGAAAACGCCCATCGATGTCGAGACCATGAAGATCGATCTACTCTCCATATCGGCGCATAAACTCTACGGCCCCAAAGGCGTGGGCGCCCTCTACTGTCGGCGGCGGGATCCGCGCGTGCGACTCGCACCGCAGGTTCACGGCGGCGGTCATGAACGCGGCATGCGCTCGGGTACGCTTAATGTGCCGGGCATCGTCGGATTCGGCGCCGCCGCGGCAATCGCCGGCGCAGAAATGACGGCCGACTCGGAGCGCGTCATGGATCTTCGACAACACCTCCTGGCCGCACTACGGAACGGCCTCGACGGAATCACGGTCAACGGTCGGGAGGACGCGTCGCTCGCAGGATGCCTGAACGTCGCGATCGACCGGATTGACGCGATGCAATTGCTCGAAAGAATCCCCGAGATAGCCCTCTCGACCGGATCCGCGTGCACGACCGCCATTCCGCAACCCTCGCATGTGCTGAGTGCCATGGGCCTGGAACCCGAACGCGCCTACGCCAGCATACGATTCGGCCTCGGACGCTTCACAACACGGGCCGAGATCGATTCCGCGGCAGAACGCATCCTCGCGACCGCCACCGAACTGCGAACCTGCCCGCCCGCGGACGATGATGCCGAGCGCACGTCCTGCGTACGGCTCAGCACCTGAGTCGAATTCAGAGCGCACAACCCACCATGAATGACTCAACGAAACCCGGCACGGCCTTGCCCTACAAGCGCGCCCGATTCTCGACACGGCTTCCGGGCGATCGGGTTTACACCGCCTCGCATTGCTGGGTTGCCGCAAGCGATCAACCGGGCCGTTGGCGGGTCGGTTTCACCAAATTCGCGACGCGCATGCTCGGCGAAATGGTGGAACACGGCTTCGAGATCAAGGCGGACGACGAGGTTCAGGTCGGACAGATCATCGGCTGGATGGAAGGCTTCAAGGCGGTCACCGATCTCTACTCCGTTATTCAGGGCCGCTTTGCCGGCGGCAACCCCGACCTGGCGCGTGATATCGATCTCGTGCGCCGCGATCCGTACGGACGCGGCTGGCTGTATGAGGCCGATGGAACGCATGACGCGGAAGGCGTCGACGCCGGTGGCTATGCCTCCATCCTGGACACCACCATCGACCGCATGCTTGAAGGGCATGCACAATGACCTTGTCAGCCACGGATTCCCGGGCCCGCTACATCATGATTGGCGGCTTTCTCGGCGCCGGCAAGTCGACCGCAATTCTCAAACTCGCGCAACGATTGCGCGCGGCGGGCCGCACGGTCGGCCTGATCACGAATGACCAGGGCATAGATCTTGTCGACACAGCTTTCATGCGATCGCATGGATTTGATGTGGAGGAAATCGCGGGCGGGTGTTTTTGCTGCCGATTCGATTCCCTCAAGGACGCGGCCGATCGGCTGACCATGAAGATGCGTCCCGACGTCTTCATCGCCGAGCCGGTCGGCAGCTGTACCGATCTGATTGCCACCGTCAGCTATCCCCTGCGCCGCCTTTACGGCGATGCCTTCAGCATTGCGCCGCTGAGCGTGGTGCTCGATCCGACGCGGGCGCGCCGCGTCCTGGGCCTCGACGACGATAGTCGCTTTTCATCCAAGGTTCGCTACATCTATCGTAAGCAGATCGAAGAAGCCGACCTGATCGTGATCAACAAAATCGATGGCATCGACGCCAATGCCGTGCAAGAATTGACCCAACGGCTTAGGGACGAGTTTCCGGATCGAGAAATTCGTTCCGTCTCCGCGCGAACAGAGATCGGGCTGCCCGCGTGGTTCGATCATCTTCTCGCGAACGACCTAAAGTCAGGGAACCCACTCACGATCGACTACGAGACTTATGCCGAGGGCGAGGCTCTCCTGGGTTGGCTGAACGCCACGCTTACACTTCAAAGCCCGGAACCCGTTGAGGGAACCGCCGTGCTCGAGTCGCTGGCTAACCGGGTGCGCGACACGCTGACCGGACGATCAGCCGAGATCGCGCACATGAAAATGACACTCGCCCCGGATGACGGCAGCAACGAACTGGCCGTGCTCAATCTTGTTCGTAACGACGTCGTTCCGGAGGCCTCACAGGCGCTTTCGGACCCATTGACGACTGGCGAACTGGTCCTCAATGTCCGTGCCGAATGCGATGCGACCGAGATTCGGGCCGCACTGGACGATGCCATAAGGAAATTGGCTCGACGTTCCACGCCCTTGTCGCTGACAATATCGCACGTGGAACAGTTTCAACCGGCCCCGCCCGAACCCACACACCGCGATACAAATCAGACCGAATAGACGTCAACACCTCAACATGACTGAAAAGCCCTGCCTCTTGTATTGTCACTGCGCGTACGCGAAGGTCGTCCCCGAGGAGACTCGGCGGGAGGTGTTGAAACGCTTGAACGACGCCGGTGTTGCCTTTGAAGCGGTGCCCGACCTCTGCGAGATGTCGGCCCGCAAGGATCCCGCCCTCGAACGACTCGCCGCGACGGGTGCAATCCGCATCGCGGCCTGCTACCCCCGAGCGGTGAAATGGCTCTTTCACGCCGCGGGCGCACCCCTGGGCGACGATCAGACCGAGATTCTCAATATGCGCGTGCAAACCGGCGACGATGTCGCGGACGCTATGTGTCGGACCGGCGAGGCATCATCGTGAGTACGGTGGCGGAACAGAACCTGCCGGTCGTTAACGCCTTGCGGGTGGTGCTCTACGAAGGCCAGGGCGCTGACGCACTTGATTCCGCTGAACGCAATTCGTTGCTCAACGGACTGCTCGACTCCGGATACGCCGTGACCTGCGCGCGCGACGGCGGAACCCTATCCGCACCGGACGAGTCGCCGCTCATGGTCCTTGGACGATTCCATGAAGGTGCCGCGCCCGCCATCGCCGATGCGGAAGATCGCGTGGACGTGTTCACCCAGGACATTACGAGCCTGGCGACGGAGGCAGTCCTGGAGCGTGTGCGTTTCGTTCGCGAACAGACAGCGCTACGCGTTCCCGGCGAGTGGCATCCCTGGTTTCCGGTCATCGACTACGACCGCTGCACGAACTGCATGCAATGCCTGAGTTTCTGCCTCTTCGGTGTCTACGACGTCTCGAACGAAGACAAGATCCAAGTCCGCAACGAGGATCAGTGCAAGACCAACTGTCCCGCCTGCTCAAGGGTTTGCCCCGAAGCTGCGATCATGTTCCCCAAGTATCGCAGCGGTCCCGTCAACGGAGAAGAAGTAAGCGATGAAGGCGTCGAACGCGAAAAGATGAAGGTCGATATCTCGGCGCTGCTCGGCGGAGACATCTACCAGAAACTACGCGACCGGAGCGATCAGGCCAAGGAGCGCTTCGCCAAGGAACGCGACGAAACGGTCGCCTTAAAAGAGAGGAAGCGCTGCCTGGTGGAGATGCAGAAGGATATGGATATCCCGATGGAGGCACTGATGTCGTTGCCCTCTCCTGATGAAATTCAACGGCGCGCCGCTGAGGCAAAACAGAAAGCGGACGACGCCATTGCACGTCGCATGCGTGATCGTGATGGAAATTACGCCGAAGATGGTTTAAAGGGATAGGCATGCCAGAGACCCGCGTAAAGATTCCGAAGAAGATTGCCGTGCGACCGGACCGGCCGCCGCAGGATAATATTCCGCAATCTCGCGGGGCGCGTAACCGCATGTGGGCGCAGGCGCGCGCATACATCGACCAGCGCGGACTCGTGCCGCCGATTCCGATCAACGACCTCAATATCCACGCCGAAAACCTCGTCAAAGAAATGGGCGACGCCTATGCCGGCACGGAAGACTTTGCGGCCGTGCTGATCAACAACGAATCGTGGCGCGATGTACTCGCCGGAATCCCGTTCGAGCGGCGATTGCTCCTGATGCCTGTCTGCCTTCGCTACGAGAAGGAATGCCCGGCCCCCTTCGATGAACTCGGGCTTCTCTGCAAGGAATGCGGACAATGTTCGATTCACGACTTCAAGCTGGAAGCCGAGCGACTGGGTTACCCGGTTCTCATCGCTGAGGGAACGCCCATCGTGCGTCAATTGATCGAGACCGGTCAGATCCAGGCCGTCGTTGGCGTGAGCTGCTTAAACGTCCTGGAACGCGTCTTCCCCTACATGGAGGCGGCCGCCGTTCCGGGCATCGCCGTGCCCCTGCTCCAGGACGATTGCAAAGATACCAACATCGATATCGAATGGCTCTGGGATGTGCTCCACCTGACCAGCGACGATCGCATGTACCGCATGGATCTCAACGGGCTGCGCAGCCGGGTCGACGAATGGTTCACGGCGAATCGCCTGTCCGAGATCCTCGGCACCGACCCGGACGACGCAACGGCCGTGATGGGGCGCGACTGGCTGGCTCGCTCGGGCAAGCGCTGGCGTCCGTTCCTTACAGCCGCCATGTATTCCGCCATCAGCAACGATCCAGACGCGGCCTGGCCCGCCGACCTGACGAAGCTTTCCGTCGCCGTCGAATGTTTTCACAAGGCGTCATTGATCCACGATGACATCGAGGATGATGATGACGAACGCTATGGCGAGCCAACGATGCACGCGGAGCATGGCGTCGGCATGGCGATCAACGTCGGCGATTATCTGCTCGGTGAAGGATACCGGCTCATCGCCGAAACGGACGCTAACCCAGAGCAGCGTTCGAGGATGATGCACGTCGCCGCGATCGGACATCGCGCATTGAGCCTGGGCCAGGGCGCCGAGCTGGCATGGTCGCAGAACCCCGAGCCCATGCGGACCAACGCCGTGCTGAACATCTTCAAACAGAAGACCGCACCTGCCTTTGAAGTGGCTCTGCGAATCGGAGCGATCTATGGCGGCGCCGACGACGCTATTCTTGATGTCATCGGTCAATACAGCGAAGCCCTGGGCGTCGCCTACCAGATCCGCGACGATATTGAGGATATACTTGGCTCAGCCGACTCCCACGACGCCCGGGACACACGGCCCTCATTGTTGCTCGCGCTCGCGCACGAAAAGGCCGAGGGCCCCCATAAGGACATGTTCGCTGCTATCTGGCGGCGCCAGGTCGATTTCGCGGACATTGAAAACGAACTCCGCGCGGCACTGGACCAATACGGGATTCACGATCGCGCCAATGAACTCCTGGATGCGTTCAAGGAAGAAGCCGTGCGCGCCCTGGGTCAACTGGACGATGCGACGGTCAAGGGCCTACTGCGGCGCGTGCTGGGCCGCATCTTTGACGACGTGCATCTGGAGTCGCTCTGCAGCACCTTTGCTTCCGTGGCCCCCGCGGAAACGTCGGCGATTCCTTAAGGCACGAGCCCATTCGGGCCGGCAAACGTTCATGTTCTTCGCGGCAGATTCTTCGTTAGCCCAATTCACATCGTCCGCCCTTTATCGCCCATTCGTATCCACCATAACAGTCGATGGCTCGTCCCGTCCGTGTTTTCATGGTGAACCGTGAGCTTGCATCTGGAAATGCTCCAGGTCGCACGGCTTTCGCCGCGACTTCTCGGTGATTCGACCGACCGCATCCTCGACTTCTTCAAGTCCCAACGAACGGCGGAAGGAGGGTTTGCCGGCCGCGATGGTCGTCCCGATCTCTACTACACCGTTTTTGGCCTCAGCAGTCTGCTCGCGCTGGACGCCGATCCGGACGCCGACACCACGCAACAATTCCTGGAGACGCACACGGACATAGCGTCCCTCGACCTTGTGCACGCCGCGTCTCTCGCCCGCTGCTGGCGTTGTATTCTACGGTCGCCCGGCGCCGACGTGACCGAACAGCTCCTGGCATCCGCAAAACACCATCTCGGCGATGGCGCCGACGTCACGGCCTACGATCACTTTCTCGCCCTTGGACTCTATCAGGATTTGGAATGTGACCCGCCCGACTCGGCAGCCGTGCTGCAATCCCTCGCGACATTGCGCAGTGCCGATGGCGCCTTTGGCAATCGCCCCGCCATGCCGGCGGGCAACACGACCGCAACCGCTGCCGCCGTGGCCGTGCTCAATACGCTCGACCGGTCTGCACTGGACGATTCGATAGGCACGTGGCTGCTGAAACGCACCTGCAGCAAGGGCGGTTTTTATGCGGTCCCCGGCGCACCCATACCTGACCTGCTTTCAACCGCGACAGCCCTGCACGCGCTGGCGACGCTACATGTTTCGGCGGACAATCACAAGGAACTCACCCTCGATTTCATCGACACGCTCTGGTCCGGCCGCGGCGGATTCGTGGGTAACTGGAGTGACGAGATCCTGGATTGTGAGTACACATTTTATGGCCTGCTCGCGCTCGGCCACTTGTCGGTGCTCGGACACCGTGACGGCGCCAGCTGAAGACTGAATCTCAAGCCGTGCGCTGCGTCCGGCGAGAGAGAAGACGACCTACATGGCGCCCTGGTACAATTCCCTGAAATCGTCGGTCGTCACCGGCCGCGGATTAAAACCCGCGGTCCATTGCGCAGCGGCTTCTTCGGCAAGCGTGTCGATCGCGTCAGACGTCACGCCGTGATCCTTCAGGCTGCGCGCGACACCGGCCTCGGTCATCAACTGCTCGAGCCCGGCGGCCAGCACCTCCCCGGCGCTCTCGGCTCCAGTCTTACCCCACCCCACGACTTCGCATAGCTGCTCGTATTCCGATACCGAAACAGCAGCGTTGAAGCGAACGACGTGCGGCAGCATCGTGGCAACGGCGATCCCATGCACGACACCGAATCGCGCCGTCAACGGGTTGGCACAGGCGTGCGCGGCGCCCAGCATCGAGTTCTCGATCGCGGCGCCGGCCAGGCTGGCCCCGATCTGCATCTCCGCACGCGCCTCAAGATCGCCGCGATCGCGAAGAACGGCAGGGAAACCACGAAAAAGATGGCGCCCGGCCTCGTGCGAAAACATTGTCGACTCGGCATTGCGCGACGTCGTCGCACAGGTCTCGACGGCGTGCGAAATGGCATCGAGTCCCGTCGCGATGGTCACACCGGCGGGCTGCGACAGCGTCAGCCCGGGATCGAGCAACGCGACACGGCAGGCCGATTTCTTATCCCCACAGGCCATCTTCTGATGCGTGTCCTTGTTGGCAATCAATGCGAACGATTGGCATTCGCTTCCGGTCCCGGCCGTCGTCGGAATGGCGATCATGGGCAACATGTCCCGCTTGGCCTTGCCCACACCCCAGTAGTCTTCCATCGCGCCGCCATTCGTATAGATAAAATTGATCCCCTTCGCGCAGTCCATGCTACTGCCGCCGCCGAGCCCGACGATGAAATCGATATCATTGCCGCGGGCGAATGCGGTCCCCGCGGCTACATGCGTGGTGGTGGGGTTTTCTTCGACGTCCAGAAACGTGAAGACATCGAGACCCGAATCCTGCAGCGCTTGCTCGGCCACGGCCACGTGACCCGCTGCAGCAACACCGGGATCGGAGACAAGCAAGACACGGCCGCCGGCGTACTCCAGCACGAACTCACCAAGACGACCGAGCAGGCCCTCGTCAAAGACGACCCTTGTGATCGGGTTAAAATCAAAAGCTGTAACGGAAAAACTCATCAGGCGACAAACCGCAACCGGGCGTCAGGCCGGCATGGCCTCGTATTGAAAGACGCGGCGCTGCAACAGGTGGTAAAACAAATTCCCCTCGTGCGGCTGCGTCCAGTCGATTTCACAGGTTGGTATCGGTCCAACATTCAAGCGAACGATTTCCGGCGACTGGTAGAACCGGTCGATCAGGACGGGATCGGTTGTGATCGCGGTCGCGACCAGCGTATTGCCCACGCGATCGGGCATCGCATCGGCCGGTACTTCGATAACCGAGGCATAGGGAAAAAGAAACTCTCTGTTGGCAAGCGGATGATCCGAATCCTCGCACCAAATGATTGTCGGCTGGAGGAAAGTCGTACCATCCACCCTGGTCAGTCGATCGCCCTCACGATACCGCGCCGTGATGTCCTCGGCCCCCGGGACCTGCAGGCCGCTTTCGATAGCCGCATGGATAGCTTCCGCGATCGTGGCATTCGGGAAGCCGCATAAGGCCGCGGCCGGGTCGTCCAGCGACGTTGGGCGTGTGGTCGCGACAGAACGGGCCAACGCGTCCGCCAATTCACGCCCTCCGGACGGGGTCCAGACCGACGACGCGTTCACGCAGGATCGGCCCCCGTTGAACGCAATCGAACGCGTGATGACGTCCATATAGCGGTCCACGTCTCCGGCCGCCTCAACGTCGAGCAGCACCTTGCTCATGCCCGGGCCATGGATCTCCACGGTGCCCTGCTCCGCCCAGGTTTGCGTTGTCTTTGCGTCCCCGAACACCATGCCCCGTGCTGCTTTCGCCAGCAGCGTATTTCCAGCGGCATGGCCGGAAGGATAAATATTTATGGCGGCCGCCGGATAGCCGGCCTTGCGCAGCGCAGCACTGATCCGGTAGGGCGTCCACGGCTCCATGGTGCCCGGCCGCAGATAGAGCGGAACGCGCAAGGCGAAGGCCGGTATCCATAGCGCATGCACACCCGGCGAGTTGTTGGGAAGCACGACCCCGAGCGAATGCCCGCGGGGCACGTAGGCCGGATCCTGCCCCCCATCCGCGCGAAAGGATTCGCCGCAAAGCCTGTCGTCCGCCGACAAGCCACGCAAGACGCTCTTCATCTCGCGCAGCATGAACTCGATCTTGGTCATGTTGCGACGGCACATCGCGACGGGCATCGCCGTCGTCGCGGACTGCATGGCCACAAACTCCTCCGGCCCCTGGTTCTCATCGCCCAACGGCAATTCATCCTGCATGAAGATATCGGCCGCGCGCTCACAACAAGCGACGGCGTCTTCAAACGAGATTGCCTGCAAGGCAGCCCAGCAGTCCGCCTGGTGGCAGAGATCGCGCGAAACCAGGCCCGAGTTTGCCTGGCTAACCTGCGCCAGTACCGCGCCGGTCCGATGATCGCAGAGCGGCTCCAACTCGACACTCGTATAGGGTTCTCCGCGACGCAGAATCGGAAGTTGACGTTCGGCGCTCATGCGCGATCAATACACGCCTTCAACGACCTGCGACTGCAACCGAGAAAACGGCCGAACGTCCCGAACACCGTCCCAGGGATACGCCTCGCAGGGCGGCGTGCGCGTCGCCTCGTCCCGCTCCGGAAAGTTGGGCACGAAGAATTCCTTGGTCAACGCGGTCAACTTGACGCGTCCGCATTCTCCATAGGGCACAACCTGGCTGGAGTCGTCCGGATCCACGATTTGCAGAACGGCGCGCGGCTGTGGCGCGTGGTAGGTAATGCTATAGTTGTCTACGGGATCAAATGGCTTGTGACAGGCCAGGCCCATCAATGTATTGCCGTAGGTCGGCGCAAAGGCGGCACCTTCAAGCAGTTCTTCGCGCGCGAACCGGTGGAACTGTGGCGTCATCTGTGTTCCTCCGCAAAAAACGCCTGTGATCCCCGCCTGCTTCAGGGACACCTGCTCGCACAGGGCCTCGAGCAGCTTGGGTGTCGTAAAGAGGCATTTCACGTTTTCATGCGCGCGCAGGATCACGAGCGCCTGGTCCACGACGTGGCGCTTGTATTCCTCCAACTCCCGCATGCGACCCTTTTTCGTGATCTTGACGACCCAGCGCGGGTCGAGATCGATGCAGTAGCACATGCCACCACGAACCTGTGCAAGGTGTTCGATCGAGAGACGCAGCCGGCGCGGACCGCTTGGCCCGAGCATCAGCCAATCCGAGCCCTTGGGAAAGTGCTCGTCGTCCAGTCCTTTGCTGAAGAGCGAGTAGTCCGTGCGAAAATCATCCACCGCGATGCGATACTTCGGCACACCCGTCGTGCCACCGGTTTCGAAGACGTAGATCGGCTTGTCCGCGTAGCCCTTCGGAACCCAGCGGCGCACCGGTCCGCCACGTAGCCACTCGTCCTGGAATTCACCGAAACGGGCCAGATCGTCGAAACAGGTGACCTCGGCTGCGGGATCCCAATCAAGCTTCGCGCGAAAGTTCAGCCAGAACGGGCAACCGGTCTCCGGATCAAAGTGCCACTGCACAACCTCGCGCGTCCACGCATCGAGATCGACCTTCGCCAGCCCGGCCCTCTTCTCCAGATCGCTCATCGATCGACCGCCTACTCCGTATTCGCTATCGCAAACAGCTTCGACTTGGTGGCGATGTAGAGCGTGCCGTTCGCAGCCGTGGGGGTCGTGTACACAGTCACGTTCTCACCCATCGAGATATTGCCCAGGACCTCCTTCTCGGAGCCGTGCTTCAGAACGCAGATCTCGCCGTCCTCGTCTCCGACAAACACTTTCCCGTCGACGATCATGGGCGACGCCCATACGGCTGCTTCAAGATCGTGTTTCCAGTGCATCTTACCGGTCTTGAGATCGAAGCAATAAATCAGGCCCGCAAGGTCACAGTTATAGATCAGGCCGTCGGCAATTGCCACGGTCGACATCGTACGCCCGAAGTCCTCGTTGCCGACATGCCAAACCGCATGCGTCTTGGTCACATCGCCCTTGCCCGTCGCATCAATGCAGTAGAAATGGCCGATCCCAATGCCGTGTTCCGGATCCTGTCCCACCGCGATGTACACCTTATCGTCGTGGATCACCGGCGTGGCGATCAGGTTGTTGCGGGTGCCGTATCCACCCAACTCCCAGACGGAGTCTTTCGGGTTGCAGTCGAATTCCCAGATCAAGTCGCCCGTCTCGGGATGCAGGGCGTAAACATATCCGTCACCACCCGGGAATACCGCCTGCGCCTCGCCCTTGACCAGACCATAGGCGGGCGAAGACCACTGCCCGTGCAGCACATGGTGCTCGACGGCGTAGTCCCAGACAAGTTCCCCGGTATGCTTGTTAAACGCGACGAAACTGGGCGCGGCTTCGATCGGAAGATTAAGATGCCCCTCGTCCACGCCGTTCCCCGTGACGAGAAAAACGTGGTCGCCGCCGATCACCGGTGAAGAAGTCGCGAGGTTGTGCGGAAAGACGCCCAACTCCTCGATCATGTCGTACCGCCAGATGATGTCGGCGTGTTCCGGCCCTGCATACTCCTCATCGGCATAAGGCCCATCGTTTTCGCCGTCGGCGAACCCATCCGCATCGGCACAAATCATTTCACAGCGGTTGTTAACATAGTAGATCCGATTGTTCTCACCCCAGACGGTCGAGCAGACACCTTGCCACATCCAGTCGTTGACGCGGCCGGCACTGAGTTTGTTGTGAATCGCCTGCCACAAGAAGGTGCCGTCGGACTCACGGAAACACATCACGTTGCCCTTATCGCCGACGACCTCTGGATCGCGATGCCCCTCGTTATTGGTGCCGACATAGACCTTCCCATCGACCACAACCGGGTTACCGTAGCTCTGCGACCCGAGATCCTCGGCCCACTTGATGTTTCTTCCGGTTGCAACATCCCAATCGGAGGGAATGTTCTTCTCGCGCGGATTGTACATGTTGCGGTAGCTATCCCCACCCCAGGCCGGCCAATCGCCACTCGTTGGTGCGGCCGTTTCCTCAGCGACGACCGGCACGGCCTCGCTCGCTGCCGTATCGCGCGGCGTGACTTCTTTCCGTTCCGCTGCGGGTCGACGGCAGGACGTGGCAAGGAAGATGGCATTCAGGACGAAAACGATCAGAATCGACGTACGCATCGGGCTCCTCATGGGTTCTTACTTACCTGGACATTGTCGAAATAGACTTCGGTACCCTTGTATGAATCGGTAATGCCCACAGAATAGGCGTAGAGCGCAGGACTTCCTTCCGTGTTGGGCAACGCGTCCGTCACCTCAATTGTCCACGCCTCCGGTTCAGTTTCGCCCTGCGCCCAGACCTTACCGCGTACGAGTGCATTGCCATCCTTGACGTCGACGCGCAATCGGGCCGTGTACCACTTCTCCGTGTCCCAATCGAAGAGCACATCCTTCTGCAGGCGCGGCATGGGGTCCCAGGTCACCAATCGGACCTGACGCTTACGCGACGTGCCCATCATGATGAGCTTGTAGCGACAGTTGATCAGCCCCATGTCGGGTGCAAACCGTTTCTTGGGCATGCCCATCATGTCAGCCTGTACCGCGTAGCCGGCGTCCATCGGCGGCGTCATATAACAGCGCAGACGCGCAAACGGCGGTGACGGCCGGTTCGCCAACTTTTTGAAGACCTTATTGCCGTCGAGATCCACAACGTGGCCCTTCAGTTTAGACGTGATCCATCCGGGCGGTGCCAGGCCCACTTTCATGCCCTCGAAATCCTCGGTGTACGGCAGCGGTGCCAGAACGCGCACACGCGCGGAGGCCGTCAACGCACCCGCTTTCGCCGTCACGACACCGGCCTGCACAGAACCGCCGACTTCCGATTTGAATGTGCCGCCCTCATCGACGGTGCCCTTGATGCCTTTCGTGCCCCATGCGACCCGCGCTTCGCCGACAAGTTGTCCGTTCGCGTCAAACGTCCGCGCCTTAAATGTGGTCGACTCCCCGCCGGTCAGCCAGATCTCGCCCGGCACGATCTGGAGATGGGCCGGAACGCCGATGGGAGGCGAAGGCGGAACGCTGTGGTCCGGATCATTGCCGGCTGTTCCATTCGGCAGGCCGATGCAATACGTATCGCTGATCGTGGGCAACAGCACTTTGCCCTCCGCGACGGCCGCGGAACCGTAGATCTCCTGCGGTGACCCGTCTTCTCGTTTGAACGTGTCGCTGTCAAGGTGCTTGCAGCCCGTCTTCGAAACCTCGAGGATATGCCAGGTGCCGCCCATCTCGCCGACGTATATCTTCCCCTCGGCCAGAACGCCGGCGCCCTTGCCGCCTGTCTTGCCGTAGTTATAGACCCAATGCTCCTCGCCCGTCGCGGCGTCGAGGCAGTGCAGGTTCGCCGCGTTGTCGAAAACGTAGAGCAATTCGCCGTCAAGAATGTGCGAGGCATAGCCCGCCTGCACGCCCAACACCCGCCAGACCGGATCAGTCTTGGTCTGGTCACCGCGCCCATCCACGCGTAAGGCGCAGACCGCCCCCATCACGACGCTGTCGAAATTCTCCTCACTATGCGAGGCATAGACCATCCCATCGCGATATAGAACGGAGACGTTCAGGCCGCGCTTGCTCATCTTGTAGTGCCAGATCGGAACACCGGTATTCGATTGCAACGCATGCACCGCGCCGTCGGCGAGGGAGTCGTACAGTGTCCGCACACCGTTATAGGTCGCGAACACGGGAGCCGAGTACACGGTATCAAGCAACTTGCCGCTCGGTGACGACCACCAGATGACTTCGCCAGTCCTCTTGTCCAGGGCCAGATAGCGATGATTCGGACGCGCGTGGGGACCCCAACTGCTGCTCAGGAAACTAATGATGACGGCGTCGCCATCGACGACGGGCCACATGATACGGCCGCCGTAACCCGAGATTCGTCCGAACTCCTCGGTCAGTGAACGCGACCAGATAACCTTACCGTCGTAATTTATGCATTGCATCAAGCCCTGCACGCCGTGCGAGTAAATGTTACCGGTCTGGGGGTCACCCACCAGGTTGGCCCAGGCCACGCGATGGCCGACAATGTCGGTCAGGAATACGTTGACGCGGTGCTCCCAAATGAGCTCGCCCGTCGCGAGATCGAACGCGGCGATGTATTCCTGGGTATCCTCCGCCTTTTTGCCATGGCGCCCGGTCATGAAAACGCGCCCGGCCATGACGATCGGCGCAGTACGGCCGCCGTAGGGAACTTTCCAGAGCAGGTTCTTTCCTTCCGCGGACCATTCCGCCGGAAGATTCTTATCGGTCGCAACTCCCGTCTGGCGTGGCCCGCGCCAGTGGGTCCAATCACCCGCATACGCCGCCGATAAAAAGATGCTGACAAGCGCGATAGCGAACGATCGATAAGTCATAGTGGTTCTCTCCCCTCGTGCGGTGTCGAGTGCTCCAAGATACGACAGTTCTACCGGTTGTCAAAGTGGATTAGTGGCACCCCTTGATTAATCAACGTGTGCAGACCCCGTCAGCACCCTTTGACGCTTGGCGTGTCTGAAAGCGATCGGATGCGGGAAACAGCACGCCGTGGATGGTCAGGGAATTACGTCCCGCCGGTCTCAGCCAGCGTCTGCGTCACCGGCAATTCAACCTGCTCCGCCATTTTATCGAAAATATCCATGATACCCGGACGAAAGACATTCCCGATCAGGAGATCGATCACATGCTCACGATACTCGGGATAGGCCTTCAGGAACCGGCCGAAACTGAAGCCCTCAGTGTAGAACGCATAGACGACCTTACGGAAGGCCTCCATGCCGCCGTAAAGTTCTTCGCCGAACGCGCCCAACTTCTCCCCGGAGACATCGTTCAGTGTCAACGCATCGTGAATGGCGTCAGCGGCCATCTCCCCGGACTTGAGCGCAAGGAACACGCCCGACGAGTATACGGGGTCAAGAAACCCGAAGGCATCGCCGACGAGCACGAAGCCATCTCCCGCGACACGCGTGGAGCGCCAGGAGTAGTCCGTACACGCGCGAATCTCGCCCGTCTGCGTCGCATCCACCAACCGTTCCCGTATCGGTGCACACCGGGCAATCTGGCGATCGAGAATAGCGGCACGATCGCGTTCGCCGTCCGCGAAGAGTTCTTCCGGCGACGAGACCACGCCGACACTGACGACGTCATTGGCGAGCGGAATATACCAGAACCATCCGGTCCGACCCTCCGTATTCAGGATCAAGGTTGCACCCTCGTCTTTGCCCGACTCACGGTGCGCACCCCGATAGAAGGTATATACCGAGGCCTTGCGCAGGCGCGGGTCCGGCTGACGGATCTTCAGTTTGCGCGAAAGCAGCGCATCGATTCCGGTCGCATCCACGGTTACGCGCGCCGCGATCTTCTGCTCGGCCTTACCTGTCCGGCGAACAGACACACCACGCGCGGCTTCGCCCTCCATCAGAACGTCGGTCACCCGGCAACCCTCAACAACAGTGCAACCGTTCCGCCGCGCGTTGTTCATCAGCATCAGGTCGAAGTCGGCACGGGTGACCTGCCAGGTCTGTGAACTTTCGTGCGGATTCGTCTCCTCGAAATAGAACGGCCGCGAGGCGTTCCCCGCCTGGTTGAAAAACTGCACGCTGTACTTCTTAACGAAATCGCTCCGCTTGAGTTCATCGATCACCCCGAGTCGTTCCAGCGGCCAATACGTCTCGGGAATCAACGATTCGCCGACGTGATACCGCGGAAACGTCTCCTTCTCAATCAACAGTACGTCATGACCTTCACGCGCCAACAACGTGGCCGTGCAGCATCCGGCGGGGCCGGCGCCGATCACAACGACATCATAGCTTTGCTTCAGGTCGACGTTTGACATCGCATCATCGCAATTCGACATCGCGAGGCATAATTTCCAGCAGGTCCACGACCCGGCATCCATTGGCATGAATCACCGCCGTGCGGCCGTAGACAGGTTCCGTCTCGCGGGCATCCAGCAGGTCGGCAAATGGGCCGAACGGCGCGATCTCCACGAAGGATTCGCAAACCACGTCCGTCAGCAATCCGTAATCGATCAAGATACGCCCCAGGGGCGAGGCGTGCGTCAGGATCTCCGCACGTGCCCCGCCACCACAGGTGCGCAGATCGATACGCATGATGCCGTACTCCACCAGCCGGTTCGTCGCCACAAGACGCAATTGGATCACACGACTGTAGTAGGGTTCGCACAGTTCTTCCCTGAGCACAACAACCTCGACCGGCGAGCCGTACCACTTCTCCAATGCTACGGTCATATGGTTGTTGTGAACGAGCAGGCCATGACAAGGTTGAGGTATCTGTTCCTCTTCGACTTCCTGCATGGATGCCGCAAAACCTGCAGCAGGATCCGCAAAGGGACTCAACAACTCATCTAGTAGCGCACTCATCGTGGGACCGCTTGCGATCAGCGGCAGATAACACGCCGTCGAGCGATTACGCGAATCACGTATACCTCACGTCGCCGTATTCCGGCTCGTAGAAACGCGGCAGGCAAGCATCCACCTGGAGCAGGCCCTGGCTGGTCAGCCGCACGCCGCCGTTTTCGCGCGTGAGCATGCCCTCCTGCTCGAGCGACTCGAAGGGGTCCGCGAAGTGATCAAAAATATCGACGCCAAACTTCTTCTGAAACGGCGCACCGTCCAGCGTGCCGAGCTTCATCTGCAGAATCATCTCGCGCACGAGCTGTTGATGCTTCGTGGCCGCGTATCCGCGGTGGATCGGAAGCTCTCCGGCCTCGCAACGCTCTACGTAAGGATAGAAGTCATCGAGGTTCTGCATGTGCACGCCCTGGATATACCCAAACGAGGCGACCCCGGTTCCGATCATGTCGCCGCCATGCCAGAGTGCGTCGCGATAGACGAACCCGTCGTGGCCGCCGGGTCGCACCATGGTGTAAGCGCTGCTCTGCACATAGCCGGCCTCGGCAAGCTGCTCGAATGCGTAGCTCACCCAGCGACGCTTGGTCGCCCAGTTCGCGACGCCGGAGTCGTGGCCTTCCTTGAGGACGCCCTTGGAATAGACGGTATTAAAAGGCAGCTCCATTTGGTAGATCGTGACGCTGCTGGGCGCCAACTCAACTGTGCGACGCACGTTGTCCTTCCAATTATCCTCGGTCTCGCCGACCATGCCGGCGATCAAGTCGATATTAACCTGGCGGAATTCCTGCCCACGAATCCAGTCGTAGGCCTTGTAGACCTCGGGTGACAAATGGGCTCGTCCATTCTCCTTGAGAACCTTGTCATCGAAATTTTCGATCCCGAGACTTATACGAGTGACACCGATCTCGCGAATCAGCTTCACCTTGTCTTCATTCAACGTGCCCGGCTCACACTCGAAGGTAAACTCTTCGACATCATCCCATTTCCAGTACTTCCGCAGAAGTTCGCCGAAGCCGGTTATCTGTTCCTCGTTTAGCGCGGAGGGCGTGCCGCCACCGACATAAATGAAATTAAGCGGACGCCCGCCAAGGACCGGCAACTGGCTGAACATCTCGAACTCGCGCCCCAGCGCATCGAGGTACTGGTCCCGGTCCGACCTGTTCTTGTCCGTATAGACGCGGAAGTAACAGAACTTGCAGCGCTTGCGGCAAAACGGAATATGCGCGTAGAGCCCCACGGGCACAGGATCCACCGGAGGCTGCGCAAGACGCTCCCGCACCTGCTCCACGTTCTCCGTGCTCCATGCCGAGAACGGTGGATAGTTGGCTACGAAGTAACTGCCTACTTCTGTCTGGTCTGTGGTCGTCAACTAAAACTCCCCAATAGAGGCGAACCGGATGGCGAGCGTCACTCCGGCGCCCACGCCATGACGCCTATCGTAGGGCGAGATGCGTGCCGCATCAAGCGCCCCCCTTTTCTCCAGAACGCCCGACCGGCTGGAATCGGTCTTCTCGATGTTCCCACCGTACGCTTCTCCCAATTCGTCTGAATCGACTTGCCCTCTCCGCGTTAGCCCTCGGATCGCATCCCTATGATCGTCCGGCCCACCCCGCCACGTCTTGTTAATCCGCGCGACGGCCGGTAGAGACAATTTCCATCGATTCATCATGCATTCTCCCAAACCTTCGGCAATGACTACCGATGGTTCAGGCGCAACGACTCATCTGGAGAGTAGATCAGAACGAACCGGTTTTCAATCGCGGCGGCACGGTCAACCGGCCGCGATCTCAACCAAGCTCCGAAAGAGTGCCGGCGCGTAGCCGTAGTCGACCCAGAGTCGGTAGCTGCGGTGCCCTTCGATCTCTTCCGGCAAAACGCCGCAGGCGACGCCTGCTACGCGCGTATAAATTAATCGGTCCGCGGATTCGCCCGTGACGTCAACACCACAGGTCTGCCGCCATACATCCGGGGCTCCCGCGCCGCCGAGGCGAAAGGTCGAGGTCTGCTGCTCCACGCCAAAGACGCCGGGCGCTCGAATCGCGAGTGCCGCATCGATCCTCTCCGCGCCGTCGTCCCCGGGCGGCGACTCGATGATCACCTCGTCCGATCCGACACGCGCCACAATCGAGCCTGCCGCCGTGCGAATCGTATCGTACGTGTTGCCGGGACACACCACACCTTGCGCACGAAGCCATTCAACTGCGCCGGGACCCTTGACCCCCACCTTGCGATAATCAGACAGATCCTGAAGTTCCGCCGCCGCCGGCGAACCACCGGTCAGATTCGCGATCGCCGCCACCGCGCTTCGTCTTGTGCTATCCGTGCTCATTCGATCCAATCTCAATCCTGTCGCGTGTTTCCGACATCGTAATGCGGCAACGCGACCACGCTTCCGTCGACATAATCGCCGTCAAGCCGCACCGTTACTTCCGTTCCCGGCTTAGCGTAATCCGGGTGCACGACCGCCATGCCCAGTGGATAGCCCAGCGTTGAACGTTCGGCGATACTCGTGATGCGGCCCACGATCTTATCGCCGTCGACGACGAGATGACATTCCTTCGGAACGTTCCCGGTGTACCCATCCGGCCAACGCAGGCCGACGAGCTTTCGCTCCAACGGCCTTTTGCGCAAAATATCCGTGCTGCGGCGGCCAATAAAGAACGGTTTGTCGCGCCCGATCGTCCAGCCGAGCCCGGCCTCCATCAGGTTCGACAGGGCATCCGTGTCCTGGCTGATGATCAGGTGCCCCTTCTCCAGACGCAGCAAGCGTTGCGCCTCGAGCCCGAACGGCAGCAGGCCGGAAGAGGCACCGGCCTCGATCAGCGATGTCCAGACGTGCATGCCTTGCGACGCCGGCACATGCACCTCGAAACCCACTTCGCCCACGAAACCTACGCGTAGAAGCATCGCCCCTACGCCCGCCACCTCGCCCTCGACTGCGCGCATGTAGGGGAATGCGTCGCCGGACAGGTCCACGTCTGTCAACCGCGATAGAATCTCGCGACTCGACGGGCCGGCGATATTCATCGCGGCGAAGTGACCCGTCGCATTCACCACAATCACATCCAGATCCCAGATCATCGCCCAGCGTTGCATGTTGCGACAGAACGCATCCACGCCTGAACTGGTCGCGGTGACATAGAACGCATCATCTGCCAAACGCACCACGAGGCCGTCTTCAATCACGACTCCGGACTCGTCCAGCGCGACAGCATAACGCTGCTGCCCAACCGCCAGCTTACTGAAGCAACCCGTATATGTTCGTTCCAGAAGTGTCACGGCATCGGGTCCACTGATGCGCAACTTGCCAAGCGTGCTGATATCTATCAATCCGCAGGACTCGCGCACGGCCCTGGCTTCGACCAAAATCGCCTCCGCCCGCGATTCCGCGTGCGGGTGATAGTACTCGGCCCGATACCAACTCCCTGCATGCACAAAGGTCGCCCCGTGATCCGTGTGCCAGTCGTGCATCGGCGTATGCCGCATCGGGTGAAACCGCCGGCCCGCGAGGTGGCCGATCGGTACCGGCTGATAGAACGGGCGGGCGGTGGTCATGCCCGTGTTGTCGATCGCATCACCGTTCAAAGTGGTAACGATGCGCACCGAGTTCATATTCGCCAGCTTGCCCTGGCTGGGCCCCATGCCGACCGTGCTATAACGCTTCATCAATTCGATGCTGTCGAAGCCTTCGCTATGCGCGTTGCGAAAATCGGCGAGGTGGAGGTCTTCATCGAAATCCACGAAGTTCTTGCCGCCGGCATGCTCGAAGAAGGGGTATGGATGGCTGGACGCCGGCCCGGTCGGACGCACCAACTCCGGCACCAGGTGCTCACCAATCCCGGCGGCCGCAGCCGCATGCAGGCCTGCGCGTGCACCGTCCTCCTTACGCTGATCCAGGTCGAAGACTCCGTTCACCCGGCCCGCGAGCGCGATCCCGGGCGGCGTATCGCCCGGCACGAGTTGTTCGACCCGTCGGTCGTAGACAAAGGGAACACCCGCCTGGCAAGGCAACGACAGGTTAGGCATCCATCCGACAGCGACGGCGAGGCCGTCGCAGACGATACGTTGCTTCTGCGTCGAAGCGGAATTCGCATCAACCGGTGACACAATCACTGCCGCGAGCGCCTTGCCGCCGGCTTCTGGTACGGCTTCGACCACGGCACAGCCGCTGTGCACTTCGATGCCGGCGGCGGCAACCGCATCCCGCAGCGGGGACGTCTCGCCGTCGGGACGCAGATCAACCAGGCACACGACCTCGATTCCGGCCGAATGATAATCGAGGGCGGCGCGATAGC